>JBMNRB010000020.1:0-54122 GCA_050944435.1 Ruminococcus sp. | reverse complement strand
TGGGGCTTTTATGACCTGTCCACAGCCTATCAGTCACTGCACATCAACTATTGAAAGCGCCGTATACGAGAACCGTACGTACGGTGCTGTGAGAGGACGGCGGCTAATCACCGCCTCCTACTCGATTAATGTATTTTTTGCTTAATCAGCCACTCCTATATGTAAATGCTCCATCCCTGGGCTCTATCGTTTCTGCAAAAAACAGGAGATGTGTAAAAATAAACCTGGAAAAGGGCTTTGTCAACAGAGATAACTTTAAACGGTTCCGGCCAGAGTCCAGTTTTGACTTTCGGTCTGCAGTTTTACCATGCGGGCATAAATGCCGTTTTCTTTCATCAGATCATCCGGGGCGCCTTCTTCCGCCACTGTTCCGTCGGACAAGACCACGATTTTATCTGCACCGGCTACCGTACGCATCCGGTGAGCGATTACCAGTACGGTCTTGTCTTTGATGAGTCTGGAAAGAGCGGTTTGGATCAAAGTTTCATTCTCCACATCCAATGAAGCGGTTGCTTCGTCTAAAAGAATGATGGGTGCATTTTTGAGAAAGGCCCGGGCAATGGAGATGCGCTGGCGTTCTCCGCCGGAAAGTTCGCAGCCGTTTTCGCCTATATTGGTATTCCATTGCTGGGGAAGTTTTTCAGCGAATTCGTCTACGTTGGCCAGTCTCGCTGCGGCCAGGACTTCTTCATCGGTGGCGTTTTTGTTGCCGATGCGGATATTCTCCAAGATAGTGTTGTCAAACAAAGTGACATCCTGGAATACGATGGAATAAAGAGAAAGCAAAGCTTCCGGATCAATTTTGGAAATGTCCATGCCGCCCACGGTGATTTTGCCGCGGCTTACATCCCAGAAGCGGGCGGCCAGCCGCGAGACCGTAGTTTTACCGCCGCCGGAGGGACCGACCAGGGCAGTCACTTCTCCCTGCCTGGCGGTAAAAGAAACATCTTTTAAAACAGTTTCTCCGGTATTGTAGGAAAAGGCCACATGTTCGAAAGAAATATCATAACCCTTGTTGGAAAGCCGGCTTTCTCCCTGCTGGACGGGATGTTCCAGAATCTCGTTCATGCGGGCGATATTGGTACGGGTGGAGATTACCGCGGCCAGATTCTGCAGCGCGCCCTGGAGAGGATCGTAGAGACGGGATACTACCAGCAGGAACATAAAGAAAGTCAGGACGTCCAGACTGCCTTGTACCAGAAAAGCAGAGCCCGCCAGGGTCACAGTGGCAATTCCCAGTTTCAAAATCAGGGAAGCTGAGACCACAAATACTGCCAGACCGAATTCATTAATAATAGAACGGTGTTCCACTGCGCGAATTTTCTTTTCCAATCCTTTCAGGTATTGCGATTCTGCATTATTTGCTTTTAAGTCCTGTACTGTCTCGATGCATTCCTGTATTCCGTCGGCGCAGGCCATTTTTACATCCATTGATTTCTGGTTTAAGTTTTCCTGTACTTTGGCAGAAAAACCTACGATGGCAAAGGACACAGGCAATACCCAGAGAGCCGCCAGGGCCATGCGCCAGTCAAATGCAAAAAGGCTGATGGAGATCAGTAATGTGGAAATAATTGAGCCGGCCAGTTCCGGAATAAAATGGGAAAAACTCTGTTCTAAAAAGGTGCAGTCCGCCATAATGGTGCTGGTGAGATCGGCCAGATCCTTTTTGCCAAAAAAGGACAGAGGAATTTTGCGCAGCCGTTCTGCCAGCGTGATCCGGCGAACCCCGCTTTCGGTGTATGTGGCGAAATAGGTGGCGTTGTATTGAAAATAGGTAGTGAGAAGGATGAGCCCCACGCAGATTGCACATCCGATGGCATAAAAAGCAATTCTGCCGCCATATACTTTGCCTGCCATCAGATCACTGACGAGGAAATAGAGAAGTCCTACCGGGAACATAAAGGAAATATTCTGCAGCACGCAGGCAAAGCAGCCCTTGATCAGATCCTTTGCACCTTGCTGAGACAGAGCATATCGTTTTTGCAGCCATTTTATCATTTTACTGCACCTCCTTTTTGCACTTTCCACTGAACGGAAGTCTGATAATTCTGCCACATTTGTCGGAACAGGCCCTTTTGTGCCAGCAGTTCTTGGAAGGAACCGCCTTCTGCAATTCTTCCGTCTTTTACCACGTAGATTTTGTCAGCGCCGGCTACCGTTGACAGGCGATGAGCGATCATGATAACGGTTTTTCCTTGGGACAGCCGTGAAAAAGCGGCCTGCACTTTGGTTTCATTGTCAGGATCGGCGAAAGCCGTGGCCTCATCTAAAATGACAACAGGTGTATTTTTCAGCATAACGCGGGCGATGGCGATCCGCTGTTGTTCTCCTCCGGAGAGATAAACGCCCTTCGTGCCGATGACGGTATCCGCACCCTTTGGCAGCTTTTCTAAAATGTCGGTACACTGTGCGTCTTTTAAAGCAGCCATTACTTCCTCGCGGGAGGCGTCAGGTCTGCCCATCCGTACGTTTTCCAGGATGGATGCTTTAATGAGGCGGCTGTTCTGGAAGACAAATGAGACGGTGTTCATTCGTTCCTCTTTGGAAATTTCCCTCACGTCTGTATCTCCGATTTTTACGCTGCCGCTTTGAGGGTCAAAAAATCGGGAGATCAGGTTTGCCAGGGTGGTTTTTCCGCCTCCGGAAGGTCCCACGAAGGCTGCCGTTTGTCCGGCGGGGATGGATAGGGAAATATCCTTTAACACATCCTTTTTGCCGTCATAGCTGAAACGGACATGCTGCAGCTTGACGGATCCGTTTTGGGGGTGCCGGGGAGTTTCAGGTTCCTCCAGAGGTTTCATGTTTAAGACGCTGTCAATCCGCTGCAGGGCGTCGTTTACAATCATGGCATTTTCGCTTTGAAACATAATGCGGGTTAGCGTAACGGAAATAATCGGCGTGATGATAATATACAGGATCAAATTGAGCAGGAATTCTGTGGTGACGCCATTTTGCGTAAATAGAATTCCGCCGGCAATGAGAAGGGCGAAAACGCCGTTGACAGCCGCCGTGTAGAACATCATTGGAGTGCGGAGCTGTTTGGTATAAGCGATTACCCATACTTTATAACGGTCGATGGAATCTTTGAATTTTTTAAAAGAAAAGATAGTTTGCCCGAAAGTTTTTACTACAGGAATTCCCCGGATATATTCTACGGCTTCATTGGACATATCATCCAGTGCGTTTTGGTACTCCTTCATTTTTTGCTGCATCTGTGGTCCGGTCATTGTCATCATAATAAGAAAGGCCAGCAGTACAGGTAGCAGACTTAGTATCCCTAGCCGCCAGTCGAAGACAAACAACAGTACCAGAAGGCCGCAGGGGGTGGCGATGGCATTTGCACGGTCGGGAAGCTGATGGGCGAGATAAGTTTCAGTTGCTGCGCTGGATTCGTTGACGATTTTCCGCAGTTTTCCGCTTCCGAAGCTTTCTGCAAAGCCAAGGGGAAGCTTGACGATATGGTTCATAACCTGCAGACGCAGGTTGGTGGCGATGCGAAAAGCTCCCATGTGGGAACACATCAGGCCCATAATATAGACGAGTACGGCGATCACAGCAAAAAGCACTGCCATCCAGCCGTTATAGGCCAGGCTGCGGGCTTGGTTAAAATCCGGCGCCGTTTCCAGCACCTCCTTCATGACCAGCCAAATGTAATAGTAAGGTACTAATGCGATCAGAGCGCTTAAGGCGGAAAGTACCCACGAGGCATAGGTCAAATACTTGTAACTGCCTGCAATTTCCAGCAGCCGTGACAGATTGGATTGTTTTTTCATAAAATCCCTCCTTTATTGTTTGAATCTTAGTTAGAATAAACTAACTCAAGGGCGGAAATTAAAGGGCATTACTGCCCCATAATTTTCATCCATCCGGCAGTGTAAAAAGCACGCATTTCGCTTACATAGTTTTCTGCATCTTCCAGCGGCATCTCGTGAACGACCAATTCAAAGAAAGTGTGAAACATACCGGTAATCAGGATATGTTCCAGCACCGGGTCAATCTGGGGAGATGGCCGCCCCAATTCCGCTAAAACTTTTTGATAAGCGTGGGTGCTCTCCGCTTCAATCTCTACCATTTCATCAATCAAACCGGAAAAACGGGTTCCTTCTGAACAGCAGAGAATCAGTCTGCATTCTTCTAAATGACTGTAGATATAGCGGAGCATATCATACATACAAAGCCCCGATATCTCTCCCATTACTTCCGGCTGCTGTTCATGGGGAAGATTGGCAAATTCCATTTGTGCTTCTTTGAAACGACCGATGAGATAGTCGTAATGCTTTCCCACCAAAGCCTCAAACAGTTCTTCTTTGCTTTTGTAGTAACCGTAAAAGGCTCCGGTGGTCATATTCACTGATTTAACGATCTTCCGCAGGGAGGCCGAGCGAAAGCCTTTTTCTAAAAACTCAGTTTTGGCTGCCTGATGGATGCGCTCCAGTGTTGTTAAGCGTTCCTCTGTCATGGTTTACTCCTATGTAACAGCGTTATATAACACTGTTATATTTATACCATACCGTAACAGATCTGTCAAGTTGGGAATCGATAAAAAACATCATTTAATGGTCTTACGTGATCAACCATCTTATTTCCGTCCGTAGGTGTCTAAGGTTTCCAGCATTGCCTCCAGGTTTTCACGTTTTGCGTTTTCCACACAGCCGCTGGCGCCGAAGATATAGCCTCCTCCGGGGGCGCAGATATCGATCAGCTTTTTGGTCTGTTCGATGGTCTCTTCTTTTGTGCCGAATTCCAGGGTGTACAGGGAAAGATTTCCTGTGATGCAATTATTTTTCCCCACCGTTTCTTTAGCCCGTTTCATATCCACCGTTTCAAAGGAAACGAGGCATCCCTTGGGAAGCATTTCCGCAAGCTGTTCAAGGCGGGTGTTGTAAGGTCCTTCGGTGAAAATGAAGGGCGTAACGCCGATGCCAAGGAGATAATCCAGCATCTTCATGTATGGTTTCATATATATTTTTTCAAACTGTTCAGGACTCATGAATCCGTCCATTGCTTTATGAAGGGGGAAGAATACACGCTTCACCGCCATGGGAGCAGTTTCAAAATACTTCCAGGAGGCAATTTGGCGATCTGCGATCATATTGCATAGTTGGATGATTTCTGATTCATATTCAAACATGTCTGTCATCGCAGGAAGCGTTGTTCTGAAGTAGTCGGAAATAACATCGAAAGGAACTTCGCCGCCGCCGGTGAAAAGTTTCGGAATGCCCAGATCCTCAATTTTTGCAGACCACTGGGCGCTTTTGGCGGCAGCTTCGGCATCATATTCAGCGATCTGTTTTAATTTATCCATTGTTTCCAGAAATTCCGGCTTTAACATCGGTCCCAATCCGCCGCCCGTGCTTAAAATAGTTGCAGGACTGAAGGTAAGGCTTTCCAGGCCTTTCAGCCCATCAAAAACTCTCGGAATATAATGACGGAGATAGAATCCATCGAAATCTTTCAGCATTGTTTCATAGCATTCCTCCGGAGTTAAATATTCAATCTCGTGTACCTGATGGGAAGAGTGAATGGAAATCTTTGTTCCTGGCTGACCGGGCCAGTCGATGATGTTGATGCCGGAAATTTCCTGAGCTTTTCCGCTGGTGAATCTGCAGCCGGTGGAGGCGTCCACCGGATATTTGGTGTAGAAATCTACGGCAGCCTGACCTGCGCGGTCGTAGTCATAATAGAGATCTCTGTATGAAGAGCCTTCCAGTCTTTGGACGACAGATGCGAAAAACGGAGCTACCGGTATCCTGTCCGGCTCCTTCATGGCAATGGCATCGTTCATAATTTTAACACGTTCATCGTATAATTTTTTTGCTTTTTCTTCCATAGTGTGAACTCCCTTCTTTTTACTGGAAATCTGTATCGGATGTCTTACTATAGATTTTAATATTGGAAATGAGATTTTGCTATAGACGGGATACCAGAATGTGCTAAAATAGATTTATGCATAAGGCACAAATCAAGGAGATAAGAAAATGATGAAGCTTTCATTGCAGTTTGTCTGCAGCCAGCTTCCATATTGTGCGGAAACGATAAATGAAAGAGAAGGCGTTAAATATTCTGGAATTGGAATTTACACTTCTCTGGCTGAGCTTCAGCCCGACACGCTGTACCTTTGCACTTCGAAGGAAGTGGAGCAAAGCTGTGAAGGGATAGCCTGGATTGGAGACAAGCTGCCAAAAACAGATATGCCCATCCTTTGGATTCGAGATGAGATTGATCCGGTACAGGCCTTCAATGATATTTATCACATTTTCCGTAAATTCAACTTATGGAGCGAAGAAATTATGGATGGGGTTTCTAAACGGAAACCGCTGAAAGAAATCATGGAGATTTTAAATCAGGTGACGCCGAATCCCTGGTATCTGACGGATAACGCTTTTCGTACCTGCGTCATAAAAGAAGACCCCCTGGCCATGGATATCTCCGCGCTTTGGCGCTATCAGTATTTTCACGGCCATATGGCTTTTCAGACAATTTATCAATTGATTTCTTCGGGAGATATGACGCTGATGAATCGTAAAGAACATGCGGTTATCTTCCATAAGACGAAAGCTTTTTGGATGCCCTTTGTCAGTCGGACAATTTTTTCTTCCAGAGGAATTGTGGGGCATTTCTTCATTATCGGAATGCATAATGAACTGTCTTGCTATGAGGTGGAGATTGCAGATTATTTTGGGGACGCTATCTCTTCCATGATGGATTATGCGGACGAGAGCAGCGTGGCGGCGCGGGGCTTTTATGACTTTTTCTTTATTGATTTAATTGAAGAAAACGAAGTGAAAGATACGGAGAAGAGGATGTTGATGTCCGCCTTGGAGTGGCGGCTGGAGGATGAATATATTGTCTGTGTGATGATGATTCCCTCCTTTCGGCAGATTGAAAATAAGCTGAATACTATTGCAATCTATGAAATCGAAGAGATGATGCCCTGCAAAGCTTTTCTGTATGATGATAAAGTGGTATTTCTTCTGAATAAAACCTATCTGACGAAAAAGAAAGAAAAGGAATATTCTCTTATGGAGTATTTTGAGAAAAAGGTGGGGAGAATAGCGGAAAAGTATGATGGGAATATCGGCTGCAGCGATTGCTTTCGTCAGTTGGAGAAACTCTCCGTTTATTACAGGCAGGCGGTGTTGGCGGCAGAGTACGGTGCGTTGTCATTGCCAGGAGACAGAATTGTTTCTTATAACGCGGTCTGTGTATCCCATTTGTTGAAAGAGGCTGGGAAAGCGGTTCCCTGGGATTTCATTCTTCATCCGGCGATAAAAATGCTGGAAACGTATGACGAGGCCAATCATACGGAATTTTTAAGAACACTTTACGTCTATTTGAAAAATGAGCGGAGAACGCTGGAGACAGTGAAAGAACTTTATATTCATCGCAATTCACTGCTGTATAGGCTGGAACGTATTGGGGAAATTACAGGAATTCAGATGGAAGACTATCATGAGCGGCTTCGGCTGCTGTTATCCTGTGAGATATATTTTGAAGGTAATATTGCATTAAAATAGCAAATATGGTAGTATATCTGTAACGCCGGGAGAATCAAACATAGTTATGTAATAGAGAAGAAAAGGCGTGAGAGGATTTGGGGAGCATTATAAAGCTGAATGACGGGGACCTTCAGAAAGTGAGAAAATCATAATCCGCTTTTTGAAGGCCTTTTTATGATAATCAGATAACATTCAGTCTAATTCAGGCAATATCTTATTGTCAGCAGGGGAGGAATGCCATTGAATTTTGGACAAGATGGAATTCAAAGTAAAATAAAGAAGAAAAGAAGAAGGACGGGCAGCCTGATTTTTCGTACTGTATTTTTCAGTCTGCTTTTGATCCTGGCGGCTGTCGGCGTGTTTGCGGTGGTGTCCTATAACAGGATTATCGGGGAGCTGCCGGATATCTCGCAGATTGACATTACGCCGGCGGGAGACGCTACTTTTGTCTATGATGAAAATGGGGATTTGATTCAGCAGTTAAATTCTGCGGAGGGAAATCGTATTTCCGTATCTATCGATGACATTCCGGAAGATATGCAGCATGCCATCGTTGCCATTGAAGATTCCAGATTTTATCAGCATAACGGCGTAGACTCCAGGGGAATACTTCGCGCAGTGGTTACGGCTGTCCGAAGCGGATTCAGCCGGATGGAAGGCGCCAGTACGATTACGCAGCAGCTGTTGAAAAATAATGTTTTTACGGACTGGATGCAGGAGAGTACCTGGGACTCTATAAAAAGAAAAATTCAGGAACAGTACCTGGCGGTGGAGCTTGAGAAATATCTGACAGATCAGGGAGAAGACGCCAAAAGTGTGATATTGGAAAATTATCTAAACACAGTAAATTTTGGCTCCGGCGCCTACGGGATACAGACGGCGGCTCAGACCTATTTCGGAAAGGACTGTAAAGATCTGACTCTTTCGGAATGTGCCGTTCTGGCGGCCATTCCTCAGAATCCGACAAGGTGGAATCCTCGGAGCAATCCGGAGGAAAATGCAAAGCGGAGAGAAGTTGTGCTGGAATATATGGCGGAACAGGGATGGATTACGGAAGCGGAACGGCAGGAAGCCCTTGCGGATGATGTTTATTCCCGTATCCAGGAAACCGCCAATCTTCAAGAGGAAGAAACGCCCTATTCTTATTTTGTCGACGGCCTGATTCAGCAGGTGGAAAGGGATTTGATTGAGAAGAAAGGGTACACAGAGGAGGAAGCGTCCAACGCTATTTACAACGGAGGACTGCGTATTTACAGTACCCAGGATACGTCTATACAGGAAATCATGGACGAAGAATTTCAAAATGAGGAAAATTATCCCGATAATACACAGGTGGAACTGGAGTGGGCTCTGACGGTAGAACATTCCGACGGCAGTCAGGAAAATTACAGTCGGGAAATGCTCCGAAATTATTTCCGGGAGAGCGATGAATCCTTTGATCTGTTGTTTGGCAGTCAGGAGGAAGCCCAGAGCTATATCGATCAGTATAAGGCGGCTGTCCTGCAGGAGGGCGACACCATTGTGGCGGAAAACAGCAGCTTTACGCCCCAGCCCCAGGCGGCCATGACGGTAATTGAGCAGAGTACCGGTCAGGTGAAAGGGATAGTAGGAGGAAGAGGGGAGAAAACAGCCAGCCTTACGTTAAACCGAGCCACGGATACCTCCCGGCAGCCCGGATCTACTTTTAAGATTCTGTCAACTTACGGTCCGGCTCTGGAAGAGGGCGAGATTACGCTGGCTTCGATTATAAAAGATGAACCTTATGAATATTCTGACGGAACTGAGGTGAATAATGCGGACGAAAGGTATCACGGGGAGGTTTCTGTTCGGACGGCAATTCAATACTCTTATAACATTCCGGCAGTTAAAGTACTGACAGAAATTACTCCTCAGACAGGATATGATTATCTTACGCGGCTGGGCTTTACCACTCTGGACTCCGAATCTGACGTATATCAGCCTCTGGCGCTTGGCGGTATTACCAACGGCGTCACAAACCTGGAATTGACGGCGGCTTACGCTGCGGTGGCCAATGAAGGGAATTATATTGAACCGACTTTTTATACCAGGATTACAGATAAAGATGGAAATGTTATTCTGGAAAATACCCAGGAAGAAACCCAGGTATTTAAAGACAGTACGGCCTATCTGCTGACCAGCGCCATGGAAAGTGTTGTGGATGAAGGTACGGGAACGGCCTTTCAGCTTGAGGATATGACTGTGGCAGGAAAAACGGGAACGACCACTTCTTATAACGATTTGGTGTTCGCAGGATATACCCCCTATTACACGGCGGCGATTTGGGCGGGATACGACACAAATGCAGAAGTTCCGGAAGACAGCAGAACTTTCCATCAGACGCTGTGGACGAATGTAATGAACCGGATTCACGAGGAATTACCCAATCAGGACTTTGAGCAGCCGGATACAGTGGAAGAAGTAACCGTATGCGCGGAAAGCGGTTTGCTGCCGGGATTTGGATGTGATACGATTACGGAGTATTTTGATACTTCCACGGTGCCAACCAGCAGATGCAGTGAACATGGATTTTTCTCAAGGCCCACATCGGAACCGGAAGAAGAGGAAGATAATCTGGAAGAAGACAATGAAGATGAGCAGGAAAACCCGCAAGAAGATCAGGAAGAGTCAGAAGAAGACCAGGAGGATAATGATCCCTGGTGGTGGAATTGGTGGAACTAGCGTGTTGTCTGCTGAGAAAAAATAAAATTCGTGAATTTAAAGGAGCTGGGACGGTCTTTACAGATCATCCCAGCTCCTTTATTCAGATTTTTTTTCAAGGACATGAAAAAGTTTATTGCCGCACGGCTCCGTTGTCGCAGCGGTTGCCCCAGGCATCAATGAGCTTGCCGTCTCGGTAAACACAGATAATCTCGCAGTGGTTGGCGCATTTTCCACAGGTGACTTCGCGGGTTTTAAAATCCATTTCTGCCACATCAAAGGAAAAGGTTCCTTCACTTTGCTCTTCCCTTGCCAGAACGGCGATTCCAAAGGCACCCATCAGATGGCCTTTTTCGTCTACCAGAACCGGCAGGCCCAGTTCTTCCTCGAACATGTGGACTACCCCTGCGTTTTTGCTGACGCCGCCCTGGAATACTACCGGCGGGACGATTTTTTTGCCTTTGGCCACATTATTCAGATAGTTTCCTGCTACTGCCTTGCAAAGCCCGGCGATGATCTCGTCTTTGGGACAGCCCACCTGCAGTTTATGAACCAGGTCAGATTCGGCAAAAACGGTACATCGGGCCGCAATGGGAGCCGCTTTTTTCGCCTTCAAAGCGATGTCTCCGAATTCTTCCACTTCCACTCCCAGGCGATGGGCCTGACTGGAAAGAAAAGCTCCCGTTCCGGCGGCGCAGAGTGTATTCATGGCATAGTCCACTGCCACTCCATTTTCCACGCAGATAATTTTAGAATCCTGTCCGCCGATTTCCAGTATAGTCCGCACATTGGGATGGAGCGTGGTAGTCCCCACAGCATGGGCGGTGATTTCATTTTTGATTACTTGAGCGCCGATCATGCTGCCAACCAGTTTTCGGGCGCTTCCTGTGGTTCCGGAGGCGGCAATCTGGTATGTTTCACTGTCAAGCTGTTCCTCCAGCCCATGGAGGACGTTTTTTGTTGCCTGGATGGGATTGCCTTCTGTCCACAGATAGCTCTCCGCCAGGAATGTATTGTTTTCGTCAATAATGACGCCTTTTGTCGAAATGGAACCGATATCGATTCCCAAGTATGCTTTCTTTTTCATCTCAGTATTTTTTTCTTCCTCTCCAGCATGTCGTAAAAAGCTTCCAGTCTTGTGTCGAGTCCCGTATCGCTTTCCTGTACATCATAGCTCAGGTAAAGAATCGGGATATGGTAATCCTTGCTGATGTTCTGCAGAACGGGGATAACGTCCATCTCCGGCGTGCAGCCAAAGGATTTTACATGAATAATGCCGTCGAACCCCTGCTTGGCGTAATCCAGTGCAGCGTTCAGGGTCCATGTGGTGGTGGCGCCCATGTTGGATTGGACATATCCCTGGATTCTGGGACGCAGAGCGGACTCTTTTGCACGGAAGTGGCAGTTGGTCACGTTTAAAAAGCGGTGAACCGACGCGCCCAGATTCACCAGTTTCTCCTGGAGAAACTGATTGGAGTGTTCATCCATGGCGGTAAAGTATTCTCCTACGATGCCGATCCGTACCGGATGTTCCGGGATTTTGATCTCCAGATCTTCCATCGCCTGTTTTGCGTTTTGATAAGCGTCCCGGATTTCTTTTCGGTTTTCAGCAGTCTGCATCTGCAGGAGAAATTTCCGGTACACTTTTTTATGACTCCCTTTTTGAATTTCAAAACCTGCGTTTTGATAGTAGAGGGCTTCAATTTCATCTATGTACTCCGCCATTTTCACGCCGTCATATGCTCCGGTAATCATTTTAGCCGGGTTCATTTTAGGGGTCAGGCGTTTGGCGAGTTTCAGCCACTCGCTCTTTTTGCCGCCCATATATTCTGCCAGGTTAACGAATTCAAACTGATAGCCCAGTTCCCGCAGAATTTCTTCCTGCAGCGCTCCATAGGCATCCAGACGGCACAGTCCCCCCGTTTCTACCAGAATATCTGCGCCCGCCTCCAGCGCCTCAATCAGACTGCCCAGGGTGTGTTTAAAGGGTGCGCAGGCGTAATCGGGGCTGTAACGGCTGCCCAGTTCCGTAGTCTTTTTCGTTGCCGGGGGGAGAAGCACGTAGTCTGCCTCCAATCCCTGCTCCACAATGTATTTAATTGCGTAATCATAATGGTTAAACCTGGGAAACGCGATTTTTTTTCTGTCATCAATTCTTAAATCCATAACCGCCCGCCTTCTGATATTTGATAATGTCAATAAAACTTTCCAGCCGTGTCTCCACACCGGCAGTACCGCTCTGGGCGTCGAGAGTCAGACTCAGTACCGGAAGCCCCTCAAGATGGCGCAGCAGCAGCTCTTGGGACAGTGAATCTGGTCCGCAGGGATATGCGCTGACCAGAATGATTCCGTCCACCTTTTCTTTTAGAAGGAGGGAAGCTCCGATAATTTCCCGATTAATCAGCCAGGGCAGGACTTTTGAAAAGTCGTAGCTTCTTTTCAATGCATTTTTTCGATTTACATAATCTGTATAAAGGACTTCTACGCCCAGTTTTTCCAAAGTTTTACTGAGGTCTCCACCCATGTAAGCGTCGTGAAGGACGTAAGGATGGCCGGCCAGCAGCACCTTGTTTTTTGTGCTCTCCAGTTTTTGGAGCTGTCGTTTTTCCTTCGTTTTAAACCAGGCCTCCTGGGTTTTTCTGGCATGGTTATATGCCTTTTTTCCCTCTTTTTTCGTTTTTCCCAGTGTTTCTGCCAGCTTTACATAAACATTTTCTTCAGTAGTTTTATCATACCAGTCATAGCTGATCCTTAAAACGGGAATTTGTTCCTCACGGAAAATGTTGCAGATCAGATCGGGCAGGGCTTCGTATCGGGTGCACATTTTTTCCCGGGCGGCAAAGCCTCCTTCTCTTGGCAGAAAGATGGCGTCGCATTTTCCCAGCAGCCGCTGCACATGTCCCAGATACATTTTAAAAGGAAGACAGGCCTCATCCACCGCCCGCATGGTTCCGGCATCAAGTATGCTGCGGTCGCTTTTGGGGCTGAGCATATAGGAAAACCCCAGTTGTGTGAAAAATTCTGTCCAAAGGATTCCGTCACGGTATGCCATGAGGCCTCGCGGTATCCCAATCGTTTGGATATGTTCCATGTATATACCTCCTGTTACCTATGACTGATTCTACATCAATTGTCCCCGAATTGCAAAAGAGATATTTATCTTTGGAGAAAATGATCGCCCTCCTGCCTTTCTATCAAAAATGAAGGATGCGCCGCTCATGGTTTTTTATGCATTTAAAATGGCCATAAATTCATCGCCGGTAATGGTTTCTCTTTCATAGAGGTATTGAGCCAGTTCATCCAGTTTCTTGCGGTTTTCCCTCAATATATTCAGAGCTTTTTCATGCTGCTGTTTTACCAGGTCCACCACCTGTCTGTCGATCTGGGTCTGAGTTTCTGCGGAACATGCCAATGAAGTGTCGCCGCCCAGATATTGATTGTTGACGGTTTCCAGGGCGACCATATCAAACTCGTCGCTCATGCCGTACCGGGTGATCATAGCCCGGGAAAGCTTGGTGGCCTGTTCGATATCATTGGAAGCTCCGGTGGTGATGGAGCCGAATACTACTTCTTCCGCCGCCCGGCCGCCGGTCAGGGTGGCGATTTTATTGGCAATTTCCTCTTTGCTCATCAGATAATGTTCGCCTTCATCCACCTGCATGGTATAGCCAAGAGCTCCGGAAGTACGGGGAACGATGGTGATTTTCTGTACCGGTGCAGAATGGGTCTGCATGGCAGCTACCAAAGCATGACCGATTTCGTGATAGGATACAATCAGTTTTTCCTTGTCGGTAAGAATGGCGTTCTTTTTCTGGTAGCCGGCAATAACCACTTCGATGCTTTCTTCAAGATCGGCCTGAGTGGCAAATTTTCGATTGTCCCTTACAGCGCGAAGAGCGGCTTCGTTGACGATGTTGGCAAGCTCTGCTCCGGAAGCGCCGGAAGCCATACGGGCGATTTTGGTGAAATCCACATTATCGGCCAGTTTGATTTTTTTGCCGTGGACTTTCAGAATTTCTTCACGGCCTTTCAGGTCGGGAAGTTCAACGGGAACTCTTCTGTCGAACCGTCCCGGACGGGTCAGAGCCGGGTCAAGAGATTCCGGCCGGTTGGTGGCGGCCAGGATGATAACGCCGCTGTTATCCTCGAAACCGTCCATTTCGGTCAAAAGCTGATTTAAGGTCTGCTCTCTTTCATCGTTGCCGCCCACATGGCCGTCCCGCTTTTTGCCGATGGCGTCGATTTCGTCGATGAATACGATGCAGGGAGCTTTTTCTTTGGCCTGTTTGAAGAGGTCACGAACTTTTGCAGCGCCCATGCCCACGAACATTTCTACAAACTCAGAACCGGACATGGAAAAAAAGGGAACGTTGGACTCACCGGCTACGGCTTTGGCCAGCATAGTTTTTCCCGTTCCGGGAGGGCCCACCAGAAGGATGCCTTTGGGCATGGAGGCTCCCACTTCTTTGTACTTATTCGGGTTGTGAAGATAATCCACCACTTCCGCCAGATTTTCTTTGGCTTCGTCTTCGCCGGCCACATCGGAAAATTTAATTCCTTCCGAAGATTTTACATATACTTTGGCGTTGCTCTTTCCCATACCAAAAGCCATGGAATTGGGACCGCCGGCTTTCTGCATTATTTTCCTGGACATATACTGTCCGATACCGATGAAGATGATGATAGGCAGCACCCAGGTCAGCAGAAAACTTAAGAGGGGAGACATCTGTTCGATAATCTCACCGGAAAAACGGGCTCCTGAATTATACAGACGCTGGGTCAGACCGGGATCATCTACCATTCCGGTTTTATAAACGGTTTCATTGTCTTTGTCAGTAAACAGAATCTGATTGTCTTCGCTTTGAATTTCCACCTGCCCGATTTCCCGGTTCTCTGTCATGGTGATAAACGTGCTGTAATCCACTTCTTTTATCTGACGCTGGGAAAGCCAGGGAAGGGCAAGGATATTAAAAAGCAGCAGAACAATCATCACAATGGTATAGTAGTAGATCAGAGGTTTCTTCGGTTGTTTTACTTCATTCATGGATACTTTCCCCTTTCTCGTTATAGTCCATCTGCATATCAATTGCTTTTAATGCGGTCATCAGCGCATAACGCATGGACTGTACAGCAAAATCAATGGCATACTCGGCACAGAGCGCAGAGGCTTCCGCCTGGGCCTCCATAGGAGTACCGGTCTCGCCGCCCAGGCATTCCGGCAGTTCCTGATCCAGCAGATGTTTGATTTTCTCAAAATATTCCAACTGGGCGTCTGCCAGAGCTCCGGCTGCAGGTGAACGGCTGTTTTTTGCCGTCTTATACAACAAAAGTTCTTTTTCCACAAATTCATTTGTCACATCCTGCAGTTCCCGATGAATTTTGGGGTGGTCATCCCGCTGGCAGAGTTCCAGTCTGCTTTGCATCTGACCGTATTGCTGTTCCAGCTCATACAGTTTGACTGCAAACATACCCTCTCTCAGACTCATAGATTGAAAACTCCTTTCTGGTATTTCAACAGTTCTTATTGTATCAGTCTCAAAGGGAGAGAGCTACTGGCAGTGTTTGTCATCTGTATGGACAAAAAGAAGAAAGTGTAAAAAAGAGGGACAAATTTTAAAATCTGTCTACCTGTGATCAAATGATCTGCCGGGAAGAAGACGGCAGATCTGATGCGCCAGCTTTTCGGCGTCAACCTGTTCCTGATCGCAGTATTTGAACAGAATTCCTGTTATGCCGAAGGACCAGAAGTCAAGGAAAAATTCCAAATCTGAATAGTTCAGAGAAAGTTCCGGAGATTTGTTTATCACCAGCTCCTGAAGATACTGTCTGATTGCCTGAACAAAAAGCTCTTCCAGATATTCCCGCTTTCTGGAGTCCAAAAGCCGTTGGATCAATTTATGATTGTCTGAAGCAAAAGAGATGATTATGCTTAAGGCTTCCTCCGGCGTGCTGGCCTTCAGCCCCTGATCCAGCATTTTCTGAGTGGCCTGTTTGACAGACCATTGGATGACGTCCATGATATCCTGAAAATGATAGTAGAAAGTCTGCCGGGAAATGTGGCAGGCGTCAATCAATGCTTTTACGGTGATTTTATCGATGTCTTTTTGTTTTGCCAGGGACGCATAGGTGTCGGCAATAATATTTTTCATGTCTATTGGCATAGAATGCACCTCATTGAGTAAAGATTTGCGACTATTTTACCATTTGCGGCGAAAAAAAGAAAGGAAAAGGATTTGTATTGACAAATTTTTAAGGGATATGGTAAACTGTTAACGCTTGCTCGGAGGGCAGATCATTCGTTGGAAATGGTAGGCTGGATAAGGCACAGATTGAAATATCTGTTCTTTATCCAGCTTTTTTAATGCAGGAAATTTACTGAGATGAGGAGGATGAGCATGGATTTTCTCAATGGAAAAATCAAAAAAATTTATTTTCAATATCTGGCCGCTGCTTTTGGCAGCACCCTGATTTCTTCCATCTATTCCGTAGTGGATATGGCTATGGTGGGGCAGTATCACGGGCCGGAAGGATCCGCGGCTCTTGCTGTGGTGGCGCCCGTCTGGAATATTATCTACAGCGTGGGGCTTTTGATGGGAATTGGAGGTTCTGTTCTTTTCAGCACTATCAGAGGCCGGGCAGAGGGAAAGGAAGAGAATGCCAATGAATATTTTACGGCTTCGGTGATTGGATCGGTCGTTCTTGCCCTTATCATTTGGCTGGGGGTGATTTTCTTTGACCGGCAGCTTTTGATGATGTTCGGCGCAGAGGATAATACGCTTCTTCTGGCAAGGGAATACGTGGCGCCTATTAAATTTGCCGTTCCATTTTTCCTGTTTAACCAGATGCTGGCGGCCTATCTGAGAAATGACAAAAATCCCGCCCTGGCCACGGCGGGCGTATTAGCCGGCGGAATTTTTAATGTATTTGGAGATTATTTCTTTGTTTTTTCCTGCGATATGGGAGCCTACGGAGCGGGACTGGCCACTGCCATAGGTTCCGGAATCACTTTTGTGGTAATGATGACCCATTTCTTCAGAAAGGATAATACGCTCCGTCTGGTAGGCGTCCATCGGCTGCCGGGAAAATTAAAGCAGATCTGTGTGACGGGATTTGCCACGTTTTTCATCGATGTAGCCATGGGAATTCTGACCATTTTATTTAACCGGCAGATCATGAAATATCTGGGAACCAACGCCCTGGCCGTCTACGGCGTGATTGTCAATATCAGCACCTTTGCCCAGTGCTGCGCCTACAGTGTGGGACAGGCTTCACAGCCGATTATCTCCACGAATTTCGGCGCCGGAAGGGGCGACAGGATACGGGAGGTATTAAAATATGCGCTGGGAACCGCCGCAGTTTTTGGAATTCTCTGGACTGGACTCAGTCTGGCCGTTCCCAATTTCTTTATCCGGATTTTTATGAATCCCACTGGGGAAGTTCTTAAAATTGCGCCTGGAATTTTCCGGTGTTACGGAATTTCCTTTTTACTGCTGCCGGTGAACATTTTTTCCACCTATTACTTCCAGGCGCTCATCAAGCCGGCGGCGGCCTTTGTCGTTTCCGTGGCCAGAGGTCTGGTGATCAGCGGAATCTGTATCTATCTGCTGCCTGTGACCGCCGGAGCGGACGCCATCTGGTTTGCCATGCCTATTACGGAGCTTTTGGCTGCCGTTTACAGTATCTGCATGATGGTGAAATACACAAAAGGACTGAAAACGATTACTGGCGGTAATAACTGAAAAAATCAGCAATTTTCCGGGCCGCTTCTTTCAGCACTTCGATTCGGGGAAGATATACTACCCGGAAGTGGTCCGGATTTTTCCAGTTGAAGCCGCCTCCGTGGATCAGCAGAATCTTTTTGTCGCGGAGAAGATCCAGGGCAAATTTTTCGTCGTCGGTGATATTGAACTTTTCAGTGTCAATCTTGGGGAACATGTAAAAGGCGGCCTTTGGTTTGACACAGGTGATGCCGGGGATATCGGTCAGGGCTTTGTAGATGAACTCCCTTTGTTCATATAGTCTTCCGCCCGGAACGATATAATCGTTGACGCTCTGATGACCGCCCAGGGCAGTCTGCACGATGGACTGAGCCGGTACGTTGGAACAAAGACGCATATTGGAAAGCATCTTGATGCCTTCGATATAATCTCTGGCAATTCGTTTGTTGCCGCTTAAAATCATCCAGCCGATGCGGAAACCGGCGATCATATGGGATTTGGAAAGGCCGCTGTAAGTGACGCAGAAAAGATCCGGCGCCATGGAGGCAATGGAAATATGCTGCTCGTCGTCCATGACCAGGCGATCATAAATCTCATCGGAAAAGATGATTAGCTGGTGTTCTCTTGCCACATCCACAATCTGCTGGAGGATTTCTTTCGGATAAAGGGCTCCTGTGGGATTGTTGGGATTGATGATAACAATGGCTTTTGTCTTGTCGGTAATTTTTCTTTTAATGTCGTCTATATCGGGATTCCAGTCAGACTGTTCATCGCAGATATAGTGGACGGCTTTTCCGCCGGCCAGATTGGCGCAGGCAGTCCAGAGGGGATAGTCCGGAGAAGGAATCAGGATTTCATCACCGTTGTCAAGAAGAGCGGACATACAAAGATTAATCAGCTCGCTGACACCATTTCCGGTATAAATATCATCCATGGAAACATTGGGGATCTTTTTTAACTGGGCATACTGCATAATTGCTTTTCTGGCAGAGAAAAGACCGTTGGCGGGAGAATATCCTTCGCATTCGGTAAGCTGCCGGCGCATGTCATAAATTACTTCGTCGGGTGTATGAAAGCCAAAGGGAGCGGGGTTGCCGATGTTCAGCTTCAATATCTGCGTCCCGTCTTCTTCCATTTTCGTCGCTTCATCCACTACAGGTCCTCTGACGTCGTATAAAACGTCATCCAGTTTTGATGATTTCTTAAATTCCCTCATTTTTCTACCTCCTGAAACCTGGTCTATTTTATGTTCATTCGTTGGATTACATTCTGAATCGTATGTTTCCCGTTCATGAGAGGATGTGTTTCCTCTCAGCCATTCTTCTTTCACATGCAGCGTTTCCGCCAGAAAGTGAAGAATATCGGCCCGGGGAATGGTTTTTCCGCTGACATACTGGCTGACATGGCTTTTTCCCAGCTTTACATTCTGTTCAGCAGCGGCACGGACCAGATCGATCTGTTTCATACTCTGTTTTTCCATGGCGGATTTTAGTCTGTCCGCGAAAGTTGTACCTGGCATTCTGCGTGTCTCCTCTCTAATAAAGTTCAATTTTATGAAAATAAAGTTCAAAATTAACAGGTACAGTATAGCACAAAGAAAAGGAGAGTTCAATATATAATTGAACTCTCCTTTAATTTTGAAGGGCATCGTTTTCTGCATCATCAGGAATGCGGGGGAAAATACCCATTTTTTCTGAGGACAGTGCAGAAAAATACGAAACAAATTATGGGCTTCTGTGGTAAAAGAGCCGTTGCTCATGGTACCGTAAAAACTGAATTTGTGGATCATTTTAAAATAGCGCCATGCGTCTGTTAGGCTTGTGATAGAAATTATTTTCTGATATTATAAAAAAGTACCGGAAATGATATTAGATGATTTTATGACAGAAAATAAAAGAATCAGGCCAAAATGAAGTGTTGAATTTATAATAAAGGTATAAAAAACTAAGATCAATGATTTTGATAAATGAAAATGCAAGGGAAAATCTGGATGTGGGGCAGAGGAAAGATGGAATTCCAGACCCGAAATGCTTTACTGTATATTGAAAAGGGTGACGTGGTTTTTGTTAATTCTGACGTAATGCATAAGACGAGAGTGATAAATCCATTAAAAGTATATGCATTTCTCGTTGATATCCATTGGCTGGCAGAAAAAGAACCTTTTGGCTATGAACTTGAAATCCGCAGTCTGCTCAGCCGGATTCAGATGGCGGCCCAGATGCTGCTGCGAAGCAGTGACAGTATTACAGAAATCAGTGAAAAATGCGGTTTTTCTTCCGACAGTTATTTCGGAAAGATATTCCGTGAAAGAATGAAAGTTACGCCGCGCGAATACAGGAAAAACAGAAAAAATTGGTGGAAAGATCCGTTATGTTATAAAGGTGGTGCTTATGAAATACGATTTTGCAACAATGATAGACAGAAGGGGAAAAGATGCCATTGCGGTGGAAAAAATCCCGGTGAAAGGCGCCGTGACAGATGATGGCTTTTCCAGAATTCCCATGTGGGTGGCGGATATGAATTTTCAAACGGTTTCTTCTATACAGGAAGCCATGATCCAGAGGGCTTCCCATGGTGCATATGGTTATTTTTCTCCCAGGCAGGAATATTATGACGCGATTATCCGCTGGCATGAAAGAAGGCACGGTGTTTCTGGTCTGAAGGCGGAATATATCGGCTATGAAAACGGCGTGCTGGGAGGAGTAATAAGCGCGCTGAATGTGTTCTGTTCCAGGGGCGATGCCGTGCTGCTTCATTCGCCTACTTATATCGGATTTACGGCAAGTCTGGAAAACAACGGATACAAAATTATTCACAGCCCGTTAAAGAAAGACGGACAGGGTATATGGCGTATGGATTTTGAGAATATGGAAGAAAAAATTCGCAGACACCATATCCATGCCGCCGTTTTCTGTTCGCCTCATAATCCATGCGGCCGTGTCTGGGAGGAGTGGGAGCTGAAAAAGGCCATGGAAATCTTCCAAAAGTATGATGTTATGGTGGTGTCTGATGAGATCTGGTCCGATATTATTCTGTATAACCATCGTCATATCCCTACCCAGACGGTGTCGGAGGATGCGAAGATGCGGACCGCGGCTCTTTATGCCCCTTCCAAGACCTTTAATCTGGCCGGTCTGGTGGGAAGCTATCACATTATATATAATGACTGGATCCGGGACCGGGTCAGAAAGGAATCCTCCCTCTCCCACTATAATTCCATGAATCTGATGTCTATGTATGCCCTGATCGGAGCATATCAGGAGGAGGGATATGAATGGACAGAGGAACTTTGCCGGGTTTTAACGGAGAATGTGGAGTTTGCCTGGAATTTTATCCGGGAAAATTTCAGCGGGGTGGAAGTGTCAAAACCGCAGGGAACCTATATGCTGTTTCTGGACTGTACAAAGTGGTGTGAGAGTCATGGCAGATCACTGGATGAACTTTTGAAAATGGGAATCAGAGTCGGGGTCATCTGGCAGGATGGGAGACCCTTCCACGGCTCCTGCAGTATCCGGATGAATCTGGCTCTGCCCCTGCCCCTGGTAAAGGAAGCCATGGACAGGCTGAAAAAATACGTATTTTAATTTTTCTCTTGTAACTTCCGCGTGATTGTGCTATAGTAAATCCGCTGTTTAAAAACAAATTCTCTGGAGAGCCCCTCAAGACGGCAAAGCAGCGTCTGCCGCCAGGGAGGGCGCCGAAGGTGTAAGGCAGCTGCGGCGGCCGATCTCTCAGGCAAAAGGACAGGGCAATGTTCATCTCTCTTGAGAAAAAATAAGAAAGAGGGAGGAACAAATATAGTGGAAGCATTATTAAACTGGATCGATTCTGCCAACGATATACTGTGGAATACAGTTCTGATTATCATGTTGTGTGGAACCGGTATTTTTTATACCCTGAAACTGAAGTTTATTCAGGTGCGGAAGTTTAAAGAAGGACTGAAGATCGTATTTGGAAGCTTCAGCTTAAAGGGAAAGAAGAAAGACAACGGGGAGATGACCCCCTTTCAGGCGGT
Organism: Ruminococcus sp.; assembly: GCA_050944435.1. GTDB lineage: Bacteria > Bacillota > Clostridia > Lachnospirales > Lachnospiraceae > Ruminococcus_G. Next base: position 32,211 of record JBMNRB010000020.1, on the reverse strand, counting down.
TGCCACAGCCATTGCGGCGCAGGTGGGAACCGGAAACCTTACGGGAGCTGCCACTGCGCTGATCGGAGGCGGTCCCGGTGCTATTTTCTGGATGTGGATGTCCGCCTTTTTCGGAATGGCCACCATCTATGCGGAGGCTGTTTTGGCCCAGAAGTATAAGACAGTGGAAAACGGTGAAGTAACAGGAGGTCCTATTTATTATATTCGTCAGGCATTCAAAGGGAAATTCGGCAAGGTGCTGGCTGTGATCTTTGCCTGCCTGATTACGGTTGCCTTGGGATTCATGGGCAACATGGTACAGTCCAATTCCATCAGCGAAGCCTTTGCCAGTGTACTGGATGCCAGAAATCTTCAGGTTTCACCTATTATTATCGGTGTGATTATCGCGGTATTTTCACTGTTTGTATTCCTGGGCGGAACGAAACGGCTGGCCAGCGTAGTAGAAAAGCTGGTGCCCTTGATGGCAGGTATTTACATTGTGGGAAGTCTGGTTCTGATCATCATGCATATCACAGCAGTTCCGGCTGCCTTTAAGATGATTATTGTTGGCGCCTTTTCGCCCAGAGCGATTCTGGGAGGAGCTGCCGGCATTACCATCCGTGAAGCAATTCGGTACGGTGTGGCCCGCGGTTTGTTCTCCAACGAGGCCGGAATGGGTTCAACACCCCATGCCCATGCCAGAGCGGCAGCGAAAAATCCTCATGAACAGGGACTTTCCGCCATTGTCAGTGTCTTTATTGATACCTTCATCGTACTGAATCTGACGGTATTTTCCATTTTGACCACAGGTGTTCTGGACAGCGGAAAAAATGGAATTGCTCTGACACAGACGGCTTTTTCCTCTGCATTCGGAGGGATCGGCGATATCTTTGTCGCCATATGTCTTCTGTTTTTCGCTCTTTCCACCATTATCGGATGGCATTTCTTCGGAGCGGTTAATGTGAAATATCTGCTGGGTGATAAAGCGGTTAAGGTGTATTCTGTGATTGTGGCCGTGTGCATTGTCATCGGATCTGCATTGAAACTGGATCTGGTATGGTCTCTTTCCGATTTCTTCAACGGATTGATGGTTATTCCCAACGCACTGGCATTGTGGGCGCTGTCCGGTGTGGTTAACAGTGTCCGGAAACAGTATGGGGAAAAGAAAAAAAAGTAATGTAATGTTTTCTCAGACGGAGAAGCAGTTTGTTCGGTAAATAGAACAGGCTGCTTTTTTTGTGCAAAAAATCGTATAAATTGAAATAAAATCACGAAATATGCGTTTTTTTAACTCAAACAAATAAAAAACAATACAGGAAAGCATAAAAAGCATATATTTTCGAAAAGCTGAAAGCTTATACTGATAAAAAGCCGTTGAAGTAATAACTATTTGGAGGAGATTCTATTATGCCGGATAAGTATAAGCCAAGTCGTGAAAGACCGTATGAGCCGATATATACAGGTATATTCGAATACACATTTAATGTTGCGCAAAAAACAAGAAGATTGTTTGTTTACATACCCAGAGAGGTTCTTCCATCTACCGCCGGAATCTGTATTTTCCCGCCAAATGGAATTTCTGCCCGTGAGTTTCTTGAGTACAGCAATTGGATTGATATTGCGGAAGGCGAGGAGCAAAGAGATAAGCTGGTTTTGTGTTATCATTATTGCCATTATGACGGTCTTCATCGTGAAGTGAGATATGAATTCGAAAGTCCCAGGATGGTCTATGACATATTTCTTAATATGGCAGATATGAATATCAATGTAATGATTCAAAACTGTGATGTGAAAAAATATCATGCAAAAATATATTTACTAAACCGTGAATACGGTTCGGCATTTGATCGGTGGATTGATATGGGATGTCCGTTATATTTGTCAAAGGAAGAAACGAAAGAACTGATCCGGACGTCGGTGTATAGAATACAGCATTCGCAGATCCAAACGACAGAACGGACCTTACAGTTTAAAATTTCGCTGCATCCCTATGAAGTGCAGCTTTGGGAGTTCTGCCCGGCTGAATAAGTATAGCAAAGAAGCGGCTTTTCGGCCGCTTCTTGTGCAAGATACAATAATATTTCATCACTGCAGCAGTTTTAGTCTGAACTGTTACTGTATATCTACGATTGTGCCGGTTTCCAGAGCTTTCTGTGCGGCAGCGCAGATCATGGTAGCCGCTGTTCCGTCGTGTACGTTGATGCCCGGCGTTTTTCCTTCAACGATGCAGTTGATGAATTCCTTCATTTCTTCTACATAGGCCTGATGGAAACGTTCCGGGAAATTGCGCACACACTCCTGTACGGCGCCGGTCTTATCGTAAATCATGGCCAGATTCTTGCAGGGAACCGGGCTGACGCGGATGCTTCCTTCCGTACCGACAATCTCGGTTTCGATATGGTATCCGTGAACGGCTGCCCGTCCTACGTGAAGCTGTCCCATGGCGCCGTTTTTGAACTTGAAGGTGGCGCAGGCGGTCTCCACGTCTCCCTGTTCCTGGAAGCGGGGATGCTTTACCGTGCTGCCCACAGCGTAGACTTCAGAGGGTTCATCCTCCAGGAACCAGCGCATCAGGTCAATGTCGTGGCTGGCCATATCCATCATAATACCGCCGCTTTTGGGAACGTAACCGCTGTCCAGCAGGGTTTCAGCGTCTGCGTCGGGATCCACGCCGGTGGCTTTTACCAGATAGGGAGTTCCGATGGCTCCAGCCTCAATTTTTTTCTTTGCGTATGCGTAAGACGGATCATAGCGGCGCATAAAGCCCAGCATGAACACCAGATCCGGATATTTTTTTACCTCTTCCTCCGTGGAAAGACACTCTTCTAAAGTCACGGCCAGCGGCTTTTCGCAGAAAATGTGTTTTCCTGCTTTCAGCGCCAGTGAAATCTGTTCCGGATGATAAGTGGAAGGGGATACGATTACCACTGCGTCAATATCCGGGTCTTCGCACATCTTAGCAAAATCAGAATAGGTTTTTGCCACTCCCAGATGTTCTTTTGCGTATACCAGTTCCGAATCCACTACGGAACAGGCAGCCGTCAGCTCCGCGCCCGGCACGCCGAAAGCCAGATTCTCCGCATGGGCACGTCCAAGTCTTCCCAGTCCTACAATACCAACTCTTACTTTTTTCATTATGTTACCTCCGTTTTTCCTGTGACAGTGCGATTTTCCAAATCAGGTTCTTGGATTATCTGCTGTTTTCTGCTATTATAATGTAAAACGGTTCCAGATGTCAGAGAGATTTATGACAGGAAATTGAGAAATACGGACCGGATCTCCTCGTCATATGATGAGGGCGTTAAAAGCTGTTTTACACATCCCGCAGTCTTGAAATACCTTAAATCCGCGCCTTTTCAGAGAAAAGCGCGTGGATAAACCGGAGGGATGATGTTGTCTGCGGGACGAAAAATTGTAAAAAAAGGACATGAGTGATGCTGTCAACCGATGGATTTTATATAGAGGAAAACAACAGAGAAATTCTTCCGGTGGGGAAGGGGGACTATCCTTTCGTCTGCAGGTATTCCAGAAAAGACAGTTACTTCCGGGAAGATGTTCCCTGGCACTGGCACAACGCGCTGGAAATTTCTTTTGTGGAAGAGGGAGAGACCAGGTTTCAGTCTATGGAAAATTTTGAAAAACTGGAACCGGGCGATGTGATTTTCGTCAATTCGGACGTGATGCACGCCAGCACGGTCAGCGATGATATCGGGATTTATTCCTTCCTTTTTGACGTACATTTTCTCTCCGGACTGTATAACAGTCTGCTGGAACGAAAATATTTTCTTCCGATTCTGAAGTGCAGAGATCTGCAGATTATAAAAATTCATCCGGACAACCGGAGGCGGCTTCAGATGGTTAACCTGATCGTTCAGGCCATTGACACGGTCAAACGGGAGCCGGAGGGTTATGAATTTGAAATCAGGAACCTGCTCAGCAAATTCTGGTACCTGCTGCTGGAGGAAACGAAAGAACTGAGAAGCAAATCAGGGGAACAAAAGGATATGGACAGCGACCGGATCAAAATAATGATGAGCTATGTGCAGGAACACTATATGGACCGGATCGCGGTGGAAGATATTGCGGCAGCCGCCAATATCAGCAAAAGAGAGTGTTCCCGCTGTTTTCAGCGAAGCATCCGCATGACGCCATGGAATTATCTGTGCGATTTCCGGGTGCAGACAGCCGCGTGGATGCTGCTGCGTACCAATGATACAGTAACAGAGATCAGTGAAAAATGCGGGTTCAGCTCAGACAGTTATTTTGTAAAAGCTTTCCGGGACTCAATGAAGATGACTCCTGGGGAATATAGGAAAAGCAGAAAAAAGCAGTGAAAATGGGGTTGACAGATCCGAAAATGTATGATAGTTTAATAAAAAATTTAATCTGATAAACCGTTGAAGCGGAGATCAAAGCAATGATGCGCGCACAGAGAGTCCGGGAGGGTGAGAGCCGGACCGAAATGCAAATTGCCAAATGGACCGCTGAGGGCGCAGTCAAAGGCTTCGGCTGAGTATTCTGCGACGTGAGGCATACGTCAGTTGCCGGAAATATGTTGGTATTTCGCAAAGCGCACGGGTCATGCCGTGAATCAAGGTGGCACCGCGGGTGAAAGTATATACGCTCGTCCTTGACAGACATACATTAATTGTCTGCCATGGACGAGCTTTTTTGCGCGTAAGCATTGAGCCGTGCATTCGCAAAAAGCGCAGATTTTCGTGCTTGCACGGAAAATCGGAAGCTTTTTCGCGAATATAGGGCGAAAGCCCGCGACCGAGCGAAGAGAAACGGAGCGAGGTGGGCATGGCGAAAAGAGCCGTGAAGCGAAAGCCCGCGACCGAGCGAAGAGAGGCCGTGAGACGAAAGCCGTCCGCGCAGACTCACAGAAAAACGGAGGTGTATCATGTATTATCCATCCATCGACACAATCAGACAGCTGGCATCCACAGGACAATACCGGAGGATTCCTCTCTGCCGGGAACTCTATGCGGACACCTGCACTCCCGTGGAAGTGATGCGGATTTTAAGGACGGCAAGCCGTCACTGCTACCTGCTGGAGAGCGCAAGTCAGACAGAAGTCTGGGGCAGATATTCCTTTCTGGGGTATCATCCCACCATGGAAATCACCTGTACAGACGGAAAGCTGCGGATCCGGACCACAGATGAGGAGGGCAGCGAGAAAACCAGGAGTCTTCAGTTAGCCCATCCCGGCGATACGCTCAGAGAGATTCTGGATCAGTATAAATCACCTTCCCTGGACAACATGCCTCCCTTTACCGGCGGGCTGGTGGGCTATTTCTCCTACGACTATATCAAATACAGCGAACCCAAGTTAAAACTGACGGAAGAAGAGGGACAGGATTTCCGGGATATGGATCTGATGCTTTTTGACCAGGTGATTGCCTTTGATCATTACCGGCAGAAGATATTTCTGATCGCCGGCGTTATGACGGAAAATCTGGAAGCATCCTATCAGAAAGCGGCCAATAAGCTGAATGAGATGGCGGATCTCCTGAAAAAAGGCAGGCAAGAAACCTTCCCGCCTATCAGACTGAAATCCAAGATTTCTCCCCAGTTTCCGAAGGAACGATACTGCGTCATGGTAGAAAAGGCCAGAGAATATATCCGGGAAGGAGATATCTTCCAGGTAGTGCTGTCCAACCCCATGCGGGCGAAGGCGGAAGGAAGCCTGTTCGACACCTACCGGGTGCTGCGCACCTTAAATCCTTCTCCCTATATGTTTTACTTCTCCAGCGATGATATCGAAATCGCCGGCGCTTCCCCTGAAACGCTGGCAAAGCTGGAAAAGGGAAAACTGAGCACCTTTCCCCTGGCAGGGACACGGCCCAGAGGCAGGACGGAGCAGGAGGACAAAGAGCTGGAGAGAAGCCTGCTGCAGGATGAAAAAGAACTGGCGGAACACAACATGCTGGTGGATCTGGGAAGAAATGATATTGGGAAAATCAGCCGCATCGGCAGTGTAAAAGTGGAACAGTATCTGGGAGTAGAACGATTTTCCCATGTGATGCACCTGGGTTCCACGGTGACCGGAGAGATCCGGCCGGATAAAGACGCGGTGGACGCGGTGGACGCTATTCTGCCGGCGGGCACACTGTCCGGAGCCCCCAAGTTCCGGGCCTGCCAGATCATCGAAGAGCTGGAAAACAGCAAAAGAGGAATTTACGGCGGCGCCATCGGTTATCTGGACTTCACAGGCAATCTGGATACCTGTATCGCGATCCGTCTGGTATATAAGAAAAACGGAGAAATCTGTATCCGTTCAGGAGCAGGTATTGTGGCTGACAGCGTACCGGAAAAAGAATTTGAAGAGTGCTGCAACAAAGCGGGGGCTGTTCTGGAAGCTATTCACCGGGCAGAGGAGGGACTGGACCTATGATACTGTTGATTGATAATTATGACAGTTTTTCCTATAACTTGTATCAGCTGGCAGGTTCTGTGGAGCCGGATATCCATGTGGCAAGAAACGATGCTCTTACACTGGAAGACATCGAGAAAATGAGGCCGGAGGCACTGATATTTTCTCCAGGCCCGGGACGTCCGGAGAACGCGGGAATCTGCATTTTGGCGATACGGCATTTTGCGGGTAAAATCCCCATGCTGGGCGTGTGCCTGGGGCATCAGGCCATCTGCCAGGCTTTCGGAGGAAAGGTTTCCTACGCCGGGGAGCTGATGCACGGCAAACGGAAAATGATTCATCAGACAGAAGAAAACCGGCTCTTTGCGGGTCTTCCTCAGGATTTTCCCGCGGCCAGGTATCACTCTCTGGCTGTGATGAAGAAGAATCTGCCGGCCTGTCTTAGCGTTACCGCCCTGTCGGAAGAGGGTGAGATTATGGCGGTGGAACATAAAGAATATCCCATATTCGGCGTACAGTTTCATCCGGAATCGGTGATGACGCCGGATGGTATCGTAATTATGAAAAATTTTATGGAGGCAGCGAGAAATGATTAAAGAAGCGATTGTAAAATTAAGTAAAAAGGAAGATCTGTCATATCAGGAAGCGGAAGAAGTCATGAATGAGATCATGAGCGGAGAAGCCACACCGGTTCAGATGTCGGCCTATCTGACGGCCCTTTCCCTGAAAGGAGAAACCATAGAAGAGATCACCGCTTCCGCGGCGGGAATGAGAGCCCACTGCATCAAACTGCTTCATGACATGAACGTTCTGGAGATTGTGGGTACAGGCGGAGACGGCTCCAATTCCTTTAACATTTCCACCACCGCCTCTCTTGTCATTGCTGCCGGAGGAGTTCCGGTGGCCAAACACGGCAATCGGGCCGCCTCTTCCAAATCAGGGGCGGCGGATGTACTGGAGGCCCTGGGCGTAAAGATTACCCTGCCGCCGGAGCGCAGCGCCGAACTGCTGAAAAAGATTAATTTGTGCTTCCTGTTCGCGCAGAATTACCATATCGCCATGAAATACGTGGCGCCGGTCCGCCGGGAGCTGGGGATTCGGACGGTATTTAATATTCTCGGGCCCTTAAGTAATCCGGCCGGCGCCAACATGGAGCTGATGGGAGTGTTCGATGAAGCTCTGGTGGAGCCGCTGGCTCAGGTTATGATGAAGCTGGGCGTGACCCGCGGCATGGTGGTATACGGTCAGGACAGCCTGGATGAAATTTCCATGAGCGCCCCCACGTCGGTATGCGAGATCCGGGACGGCTGGTTCCAGTCCTACGTTCTGACGCCGGAACAGTTTGGCTACACACGCTGTTCCAAGGAAGAACTGCAGGGAGGAACCCCCGGAGAAAATGCCGAAATTACCAGGGCTATTTTAAATGGCCGGGAACGGGGAGCGAAACGGCAGGCCGTCTGCCTGAACGCCGGCGCCTCCCTTTACATTACCGGGAAGACAAAAACCATAGAAGAAGGCGTAAAAATGGCGGAAGAGCTGATTGATTCCGGCGCGGCGGCCGCTAAGCTGGAGGAATTTATCCGGGAGAGCAACGCATGAATATTCTGGAAGAAATCGCTAAGAAAACAAAAGAACGGATAGAAAATGAAAAAAGACAGATTCCCCTGTCACAGCTGAAACAGAAAGTAAGAAGGGGGGAAGAAGGAAGATTTTTAAAAGCGCTGAAAAAAGAAGGGATGTCCTATATCTGTGAAGTAAAGAAGGCTTCCCCATCCAAAGGCTTGATCGCGCCGGACTTTCCCTATCTGTCCATCGCCAGGGAGTACGAGGCGGCAGGAGCCAGCGCCATTTCCTGCCTGACGGAACCTTTTTACTTTCTGGGATCCGACCGGTACCTGGAAGAGATCGCGAAGACGGTGAAAATTCCCGTGCTTCGCAAGGATTTCACTGTGGACGAATATATGATTTACCAGGCCAATGTGCTGGGGGCGTCAGCCGTACTGCTGATTTGCTCTCTGCTGGATGACAGCCGGCTGAAAGATTACTGCCAGCTGGCGGGGGAACTTTCACTGGACGCGCTGGTGGAGGCTCATGATGAAAGGGAAGTGGAACGGGCGCTGAAAGCGGGAGCCAGGATCATAGGAGTTAATAACCGGGATCTGAAAACCTTTCAGGTGGATATGAACAACAGCATACGGCTGAGAAAAATGGCGCCCCGGGATGTGGTTTTTGTCTCGGAGAGCGGAATCCGCAGTTCAGAGGACATTCAAAAACTGTATGATAACGAAGTGGACGCAGTGCTGATCGGCGAGACTCTGATGCGAAGCCCGGATAAGAGGGCGGCGCTCCAGGCGCTGGACGGCCGGAGAGAATAAAGGAGAAATTGAAAAATGTCAAAAGGAAGATTTGGAATACACGGAGGGCAGTATATTCCGGAAACGCTGATGAACGCGGTTCTGGAACTGGAAGAAGCCTATCATTACTATAAAGAAGATCCTCAGTTTAACAGGGAACTGACGGAACTGTACAATGAGTACGCGGGACGTCCTTCCCGGCTGTATTACGCCGCTCATATGACGGAGGATCTCGGGGGCGCGAAAGTTTACCTGAAACGGGAGGATTTAAACCATACCGGGTCCCACAAAATCAATAACGTCCTGGGCCAGGTGCTGCTGGCGAAAAAAATGGGAAAGACCAGGGTGATCGCTGAAACAGGGGCCGGCCAGCACGGAGTGGCCACTGCCACGGTGGCAGCTCTGATGGGAATGGAATGCGAGGTTTTCATGGGGGAAGAGGACACCAGGCGCCAGGCGCTGAATGTATACCGAATGAAGCTTCTGGGAGCCCAGGTGCATCCGGTAACCTCCGGAACGGCCACCCTGAAAGACGCCGTATCGGAAACCATGCGGGAATGGACCAGCCGGATCTCGGATACGCACTATGTGCTGGGTTCCGTCATGGGTCCCCATCCTTTTCCCACCATCGTGCGGGACTTTCAGGCGGTAATATCCAGGGAGATCAAGGCGCAGATGATGGAGAAAGAAGGAAAATTGCCGGATGTGGTGATGGCCTGTGTGGGCGGCGGCTCCAATGCCATTGGAACCTTCTATCATTTTATTGATGACGAAAACGTCCGGCTGATCGGCTGCGAGGCAGCCGGACGGGGAGTAAATACGGCGGAAACGGCAGCCACCATCGCTACCGGAAAGCTGGGTATTTTCCACGGGATGAAATCCTACTTCTGTCAGGATGAATACGGACAGATCGCGCCGGTATATTCTATTTCCGCCGGCCTGGACTATCCGGGAATCGGCCCGGAACACGCCCATCTGTATGACATCGGCAGAGCGGAGTATGTGCCTGTGACGGATACGGAAGCTGTGGAGGCTTTTGAATACCTTTCCAGGACGGAAGGAATCATACCGGCCATTGAAAGCGCTCATGCAGTGGCCTATGCCAGAAAACTGGTTCCCACGATGAGTAAGGATCAGACGGTGGTTATCACCATTTCCGGACGGGGAGACAAAGACTGCGCGGCCATTGCCCGCTACAGAGGGGAGGATATCTATGAATAGACAAATCGCGGAAGCATTTCAGAAGGGGAAAGCATTTATCCCCTTTATCACCTGCGGGGATCCATCACTGGATGTGACCGAAAAACTGGTGTACGCCATGGAAGAGGCAGGAGCGGATCTTATTGAGCTGGGGATTCCTTTTTCCGATCCCACGGCGGAGGGACCGGTGATACAGGAAGCCAATGTGCGGGCGCTTTCCGGCGGGGTGACGACCGATAAGATTTTTGAGATGGTAAAAGAGATCAGAAAGCATACCAAAATCCCCATGGTTTTTATGACCTACGCCAACGTGGTGTTTTCCTACGGGACGGAAGAGTTTATAAAAAAGGCGGCGGATCTGGGTATGGACGGCCTGATTCTTCCGGATGTACCCTTCGAGGAGAAGGAAGAGTTTGATCAGGTCTGCAGACAGTACGGACTGGATTTTATCTCGCTGATTGCGCCCACCTCCCATGAGAGGATCCGGATGATCGCGAAAGAAGCGGAAGGATTTGTGTACTGTGTTTCTTCTCTGGGAGTAACCGGCGTGCGCTCTTCCATTACCACTGATATCGGAAGCATGGCAGCGCTGGTAAAAGGAGAAAAAGAGATTCCCTGCGCGGTGGGATTCGGTATCTCCACACCCAAACAGGCAAAGCAGATGGCCGCCAGCGCAGACGGCGTCATCGTGGGATCAGCCATTGTAAAGCTGTGCGCCCGGTATAAAGGAGACTGCGTGCCTTACGTGAAAGAGTATGTAAAAAGCATGAAAGATGCCATGAGGGAATAAAAGGCAGGAGAAGTATATTTTTCGGGCGTATCAGCCATGATAAATGATAATCGCAGAAAGGAGAGCTTTATGTGCACGTGTATGACTTATCAGGGGCCGGATTTTTATTTCGGAAGAAATCTGGATCTGGACTGCGGATTCGGCGAGAAAGTGGTGATCACGCCGAGAAATTACCGCTTTTGTTTTCATGACGGGAAGACAACGGATCATCATTATGCCATGATCGGGATGGCCGCGGTGATGGATGATTATCCGCTTTATGCGGAAGCGGTCAATGAAAAAGGACTCTGTATGGCAGGACTGTATTTTCCGGGAAACGCGGTTTACCGCAGTGAGCAGGAAGGCGCCGTTAATCTGGCCGTTTATGAATTTATTCCCTATATCCTGACTGCCTGCAGTTCTGTGAAAGAGGTCGAAAGCCTTCTGGGAAAAATCAACCTGACCGGTCATCCTTTCCGGGATGATGTGCCGCCGGCGCCGCTGCACTGGATGATTTCCGATGATACGGGAAGTCTGACGGTGGAGCCGGAAGCCCGGGGGCTTAAGATTTATAAAAATGAAGCAGGGGTACTGACTAATAATCCTCCTTTTCCCTGGCATGTGACGAATCTGAATAATTACCTGCATCTGAGTGCGGATGCTCCCCAAAATCAGTTCGCGAAAGACCTGCAGCTGCAGGCTTTCAGTCAGGGGATGGGAGCCGCAGGACTGCCCGGGGATGCATCCTCTTCCTCCCGCTTTGTCAAAACCGTCTTTTTGAAATATAATTCTTCACGGACGGAGAATGAGCCGGATGCGGTCACTCAGTTTTTCCATATTTTGGACAATGTATCCATGGTCAAAGGTTCCGTGCGGACGCCGGAAAACAAGGAGGACCGGACGGTTTATTCCTGCTGCGTCAATGCGGATAGAGGCATTTACTATTTTAAAACCTATGAAAACGCTCAAATCAGCGCTGTCAGTCTCTGTCATGAGAATCTGGAACAGAAGGATCTGGTGTTTTATGAGCTGTTCCGGCAGCAGAAGATATGTTATGTCAACTGAATTCGATTTGAATCCTGTGCGGGATCTGTCCGGAACGAAAAGAGTGTTTTGGTTGAAATACAGCAGGGCAGGCTATATAATGAAGGCAAACGATAAGGAGGCCTTCAGTTATGATGGAACAGATGAGTCTTTTTGACAACCGGGAAACGAAAGAACCCCTGGCCAGCCGATTAAGACCGGAGACGCTGGATGAATATGTGGGGCAGAATCATCTGGTGGGCAAAGGGAAAATATTAAGAACCCTGATAGAAAAGGATCAGATTTCCTCCATGATTTTCTGGGGGCCTCCCGGTGTGGGAAAGACAACTCTGGCCAGAATCATTGCCAGACAGACAAGGGCGGATTTTGTAGAATTTTCCGCCGTCACCAGCGGCATTAAGGAAATTAAAGAAGTGATGAATCAGGCGGAAGGCAACCGCAGAATGGGAATCCGTACTCTGCTCTTTGCGGACGAGATTCACCGTTTTAATAAGGCTCAGCAGGATGCGTTCCTTCCCTATGTGGAGAAAGGAAGCATCATACTGGTGGGAGCTACTACGGAAAACCCTTCTTTTGAAATTAATTCCGCTTTGCTGTCCCGGTGTAAAGTATTCATATTGAAACCTCTGGAGGAGCAGGACCTCTATGAACTGCTGACGCATGCCATGAAAAGCCCTAAAGGCTTTGGCAATATGGAAGTGGAAATGAAAGAGGAATGGCTGCGCTCTATTGCCAGATTTGCCAACGGAGACGCCAGAACGGCGCTGAATACGCTGGAGATGGCGGTGCTGAACGGGCGGATGGATCCCCAGGGAAAAATTTGTGTGGATGAAGAGATTCTTTCTCAGTGTATGAACCGGAGATCCCTGTTATACGATAAAAACGGGGAGGAACATTACAATCTGATTTCCGCTCTTCACAAATCCATGCGCAACAGCGATCCGGATGCTGCTGTTTACTGGATGTGCCGGATGCTGGATGGAGGAGAGGATCCTCTTTACATCGCCCGGCGGCTGGTGCGTTTTGCCAGCGAGGATGTTGGGATGGCGGACTCCCATGCGCTGCAGGTGGCTGTGGACGCCTATCAGGCCTGCCATTTTCTTGGCCTGCCAGAGTGCGACGTACACTTGACCCACGCGGTGGTTTATCTGTCCATGGCGCCAAAATCCAACGCGCTGTACCGTGCCTGTGAAAGCTGTAAGGCAGATATCAAAAGTATGCCGGCTCAGCCGGTTCCCCTTCAGATACGCAACGCGCCCACTGGGCTTATGAAGGAGCTGGACTATGGCAAAGGATATATTTATGCCCATGATACGGAAGAAAAAGTAAGCGCCATGCAGTGCCTGCCGGATGCTCTGAAAGGCAGAAGATATTACAAACCGACGGACGAGGGGGAGGAAGGAAAAGTGAAAGAAAAACTGGAAGGGATTCTGCAGTGGAAGAAAGAGAATTCATGATGTTGAGTCAGAGGGAGGTAAGCCGTATGTTTTTCTGGAAAAACAAGATGAAAGAAGTGTTCTTAACCAGTGATGCCGAATTGTTCGGCCTGGTGATAACTGCGCTGAAACAGAGTCATATTCCCTGTGAGACAAAAACGGTAAATATGGGAATGCAGAACAGGGGAACGGGAGTCATCCTTGGGCAGATCGGCGAAAATATCAATGTGGAGATCATGTATTACATATATGTGGAGGAAAAGGATGTGCAGACAGCACGGCATGTGATTTGTCAATGTCAGAAAAAGACAGCGAAATAAAAGAAACGCCCTGGGGGAAGTTTCCTTTAGGGTGAAAAAATATACTTCGGCCCCGGGGAGATTCTGAATTTCAGTTTCTCTGCGGGGCCGAAGTGATTAAAACGTGTATGTATAAAAATTTAAAGAAGAGAAGCAAATTTATTTGCGGCGTTTCCGGGTCTGAGTATCGAACAGTACTGCTACAACCAGGATGACACCTTTTACCATGAACTGCCAGTAAGCATCCAGGTTCATCATGGACATACCGTTATCGATGGACATCATGATGACTGCACCGAGGATGGCGCCGGAAACCTTACCAACACCGCCGCTCATGGAAGTACCGCCGATGACAGCGGATGCGATAGCGTCCAGTTCATAGTTTCCGTTGGCTGCCTGAGCCGTACCGCCGTTCAGACGTGCGGTGTAAACTACGGCTGCAACAGCACACAGAAGACCGTTGAGCATATAAACCAAAGTCAGGTTTTTCTTAACGTTAATACCGGCGTAACGGGCAGCTGCCGTATTTCCGCCGATAGCATAAACACTGCGGCCAAAGGTGGTTTTCTGTGAGATAAAGGTGAATACTACTACCACGATTGCCATTACCATTACAGGGATCGGAATACCCTTGAAGTCATTAAGAACGAATACTGCTGCGATGATGAGGATGGAAAAAATAGCCCAGCGCAGAATCATTTCCCCCATGGATTCGGTTAAAGTTCCGTATTTCTGTTTTGCGCGGCGTTTATTCAGCTCGCTGATCAGCAGGCATACGATTGCCAGGATGGCGATAATCCAGCCGGCAAGGGGAATCAAATAAGCGGTTCCCCAGAATTTGTAGGACTCCTGGAAGGGAGCGATGGTCTGACCGCCTGTTACTGCCAGCATACCGCCTCGGAATACAAGCTGAGCGCCCAGAGTTACGATGAAGGGAGCGATGTCTGTGTAAGCAATCAACACACCTTCAACAGTACCGATCAGGATACCAAGAACGATACCGATCAGGATAGTTACCGGAGTGGAGAAACCTCCCCACACCTGACATACGGCCATTACGCAGCCGATGAAGCCCATGGTCATACCTGCAGACAGATCAATACCGCCGGTGACGATGACGAGGGTCATACCTACACCCATGATACCGGTGAATGCCGCCTGACGGATCAGGTTGGACAAGTTACGGGTGGTAAGAAAGTTTCCGCCTGTGGTTGCTGTAAAGGCTACCCATAAAAGAACCAGCACAAGAACCATTGTCAGAGTTCGAAAATCTAATTTTTTACTTTTCTTTTTTGCGTCTTCCATTACTTTTTACTCCTTCCCTACGGCTGCACGCATCAGATCTTCCTGCGTCGCTTCCGCTATATCAAATTCGCCGGTGACCTCTCCGTTTGCGATTGTAATGATACGGTCGCTCATACCGAAAATTTCTTCCATTTCGGAGGAGATCATGATGATTACAACACCTTTTTCCACCAGTTCATTCATAATCTTATAAATTTCATATTTCGCACCTACATCAATACCCCGGGTAGGCTCGTCCAGGATCATGACCTTTGGTTCGCTCATCAATGCTTTGGCAAGAACCACTTTCTGCTGGTTGCCGCCGGAAAGAGTATTGACGGGAACTTCGATGCTGGGAGTTTTGGTACGGATTTCTTCAACGTACTTGGTTGTATAAGCAACTTCAGCGTCCTCGTTCAGAATGCCGAATTTGGATACCTTGTCCAGGGAAGACAGGGTAGTATTCTCTTTGATGCTCATGATCAGGTTCAGACCCAGCTTTTTCCGGTCCTCGCTGACGATAAAATATCCGGCTTTCAAAGCGTCCAGCGGATTTCTGATATTTACTTTTTTGCCGTCGATATAAACTTCTCCGGTGCCCTTTGTGCGGAAAGCGCCGTAGACAGCGGTGAAAAGTTCTGTACGGCCGGCGCCCATCAGTCCGGAAATGCCCAGGATTTCCCCTTTATAAGCTTTAAGGCTGACATTCTTGATCAGCATCCGGTCTGGAATATCAGGATGGGGAACGGAAAAGTTTTTGATCTCAAAACCGACTTCGCCGCGGGTATGGGGAACGCGCGGGAACAGGTTGCTCATCTCGCGGCCTACCATCAGAGAGATCATATCATTTTTCGTCATTTCTGTTTTTGGCCGGGTATCAATGGTCTCGCCGTCACGCAGAACTGTAATGTCATCGCACAGACGCATGATTTCATCCAGACGGTGTGAGATATAGATACAGGTAACTCCGTTTTTGCGGAGTTTGTCTACCAGATCCAACAGGATATCAACTTCGGACTCCGTCAGTGCGGCGGTGGGCTCATCCAGAAGGAGAAGCTTGACGTCGCGGGCCAGGGCTTTGGCAATTTCCACCATCTGCTGCTGTCCCACACCCAGATTGCGTACCATTTCACCGGGATTTACATCAAGCCCTATCTGTTTTAAAAGTTCCAGGCATTTAAAATGCAGACCATCGAAATCGATGATGCCCATTTTATTGGGCTGGTTATTCAAAAATATGTTTTCTCCGACGCTCATATCCGGAATCAGGTTCATCTCCTGATGAATACAGGCGATTCCTGCTTTTTCCACATCACGGATTGTTTTAAAACGGCATTCTTTACCCTCAAACTTTACCGTTCCCTCGTAAGTACCGTAAGGATAAACGCCGCAGATTACTTTGATCAGTGTGGACTTTCCTGCTCCGTTTTCCCCTACCAGTGCATGTACGTGGCCCCGTTTAACGTTAAACGACACGTTGGACAAAGCTTTTACACCGGGAAAAACCTTTGTTATATTTTGCAGCTGCAAAATATAATCGCTCATAAACTACACCTCCATTTTTGTTTCTTTCCTGAAAAGAAAGATAAAAAGAATGCGGGGTCACGTCTGCGTGATGCAGCCGTTCCCCGCGTTCCGTAAGTAATTTCAAATCAATACATTTCAGACGGAATCATTCTGCTGCATCTGCTGCTTCAGCGGAATCGGTTGTCTCTGCTGTATCATCGGTCGGCCACTGATCCTTAGGTACATTAGCGTAAACGTCTTCCAGAGAATGGAATGCGTCACGTTTGATGATGATGTCATAGATGTTGTCTTTATCAACGGCTTCTACGTCAACAGTGAAAGAATCTACGTCTTTGGAATTGTTGTTCAGAGTCTGCCATGTTCCCAGACTGGAATCTACACTGCTCTTGGGGTCTTCTCCTGTTGCGATGGCAACTGCCAGTTCACAAGCTGCCTGATTCAGGGGAGCCAGCGGTTTATATACGGTACCGGTCTGTGTACCTTCTACGATTCTCTGGCATGCAGCAAGGTCAGCGTCCTGTCCGCAGATCGGAACGGAACCTGCCAGTCCCTGAGCTTCCAGTGCCTGAACTGCACCGCCTGCAGTACCGTCGTTGGATGCGATGACGCCCTGCACATCGTTGTTAGCGGTGGTAAGTCCGTTTTCTGTATGTTTCAGCGCTTCGTTGGGATCCCATCCTTTACACCACTGCTCGGTAACGACGGTGATATCCCCGCTGTCAATGTATGGCTGCAGAACATCCTGCTGTCCTTCGGCTACAAGGTGAGCGTTATTGTCTTCCGGTGCGCCTTTCAGCCAGATGTAGTTGCCTTTGGGTGCTGCGTCTACGATAAACTGAGCTTCTACCTGACCTACTTTGTAGGAGTCGAAGGTAACGTAATAGTCGAGATCACAGTTCATGATGAAACGGTCATAGGCGATAACCTGGATACCGGCATCATGGGCAGATTCTACGATGGGGCTTGCTGCTTCTGCGTCCAGGGACTGTACGATCATAACGTCAACACCCTGGTTGATCAGGTTTTCACACTGAGAAACCTGCTTGTTGGCATCGTTGTTGGCGTTCTGGATGTTCAGCGTGAACCCTTTCTCATCGGCGTATTCCTGGAACATTTCAATTTCACGGTTCCAACGTTCCTCGGTGGTATTTCCGATGGACAGGCCGACGACGATATCTTTGATATCCTTTTTTTCACCGCTGGCTTCAGCTTCGGAGCTTGCCGCATCGTCGGTTTCACTGCCGGTGGTACATGCGCTCATGGAAAGTACAGTCGCTGCGCACATCAGTACCGCAAGCATTCTTCTTGCATTTTTCTTCATTTCATTTCCTCCTTTAAATATGGTTTTCTCTATATAAACCGGTTTCTCCGGTCCATATACAAAGGGAAGAAGGAACGGCTGCAGGATAAAGCAGACTTTTTCGTTCACTTCTTTTTATTTTTGTAAAAACAGAAAAAGTTAAAGAAAAATGGATTTTTATGTGCAAAACAACTAATATTATATGCTGTTTTTGCTACAAATTTATTATATAGTAACAGCGCGAAAAAGTCTACTTATTCTTTCAAATGAGCAGATTTTATAAAAATCATACGAAATCCCCTGGGATTAGTTGACAAATCATGACGCGAATCCGAAAAAACTATCTGTCGTGAACCCATCGAAGGAACGTATTCTGAGAAACGGAAAGTTGTCTGGCGGCTTCCCGGGAGGATATGGCGCCGTTTTCCCAAAGGGACTTTAAGCGATTGAAAGATTCCGGAACTGTTTTCCGCGGTCTTCCGAATCTTACGCCCCGCTGGCGGGCGGCGGCAATCCCTTCCGTCTGCCGCTGGCGGATATTCTCCCTTTCTGTCTGGGCTACATAGGATAGGATCTGCAGCACCAGGTCGGCTACAAAGGTACCGGTTAGATTTCTGCCGGTTTGCCGGGTGTCCAGAAGGGGCATGTCCAGGATGACGATATCGGCCTGCAGTTTTTTGGTGATATATTGCCATTGTTCCAGGATCTCTTCGTAATTTCGTCCCAGACGGTCGATGGATTTTACCACAAGAAGGTCATGGGCTTTCAGCTTGCGGATCAGACTTTGATAGGCTGGACGATTAAAATCTTTACCGCTTAATTTATCTACATAAATGTTTGATTCGGGAACAGGAAACTCCCGCAGAGCAATAAGCTGACGTTCTTCGCACTGATCTTTTGTTGAAACACGGGCATAGCCGTAAATAATTGATTTCATAAAATTCCTCCGATCCACCGTCAGAAAACGGTATTTTTTGTCTTATTATCTATTATCCTTTCAGAGTCAGCAAAAGCTTTGTCTTATTTTTGGCAAGAGTTTTGCTGCCTGTTCATGCAGGGAAGACGGTAGCATTTATAAAAGCATTATGATATAATGCAAAAAAGCATTTTGTTTCTGGCGCTTCATGCAGAGCCTTTCTATGAAATCATTTCTGTAAACGGCAATTCTTCCGGGAGGTTTTCTTTAAAATCCCGGCACTGTTTGGAAATCTCAATGCTTTCATATTTTTAATTACACAGCAGAGGGATTTCTGAGGAAAACAGATGGTAGATGGTTATGAACGGTGAAATCTCCTGCGTCAACAAAAAGGAGGTTTTATCTATGAGTAAACGGACGAAGAGAAAAAGGATTACGGTTAACCGTCAGTTCAAATCTACTGTTTTTGCCATGCTTTACAGTGATAAAAGGCAGCTGCTGGAACTTTACAATGCAGTAAACGGCACACAGTATGCCGATCCGGAGCTTCTGGAAGTAAATACGTTGGAGAACGCGATTTATGTGGGGATGAAGAACGATCTGTCGTTTCTGATTGCGTCCAGGCTGTATCTGTATGAGCACCAGTCTACGGTGAATCCCAATCTTCCTTTGCGCTTCCTGTTGTATATTTCTGATCTGTATTCCGATCTGGTGAAAGATGAAAATCTGTACGGCAGCCGGAAGGTGCAGATTCCGCCGCCGCGTTTCCTGATCTTTTATAACGGGGAAAGAGAGCAGCCGGATATACAGGTGCTGAAACTGTCAGAGTTGTTTGCATTGCCGGAAGACCATCCGGCGCTGGAACTGGAAGCGGTGATGCTGAACATCAACAAAGGGCATAACCGGAAGCTGATGGAGGCCTGCAAGTCCCTTCGGGATTACGCGGAGTATACTGACCGTGTGAGAAGATACGCGAAAGAGATGAAACTGCCAAAAGCAGTGGAACGGGCAGTGGCAGAATGTATAGAGGAAGGGATTTTAACGGAATTTTTAAGGAAAAACAGGGCGGAGGTGATACACGTGAGTATCTATGAATACGACGCGGAGAGGCATATGCGGCAGGAAAAAGAAGAGAGCTGGGAGGATGGTCACCGCAAGGGTTTGGAAGAGGGTCATCGTATTGGCTTAGAGGAGGGACGCTGTACTGGTTTGGAAGAAGGGCGCTGTGCCGGCCGTGAGGAAATCCTGATGGAGCAGATTAAAAAGAAGCTGGAAAAGGGACTGACGCCGGAGGAGATTGCGGATATACTGGAGGAAGAGGAGGAGACGATAAAAGACTTAATAGAGAGAATAAAGCGGGATAAGCTCAGCGAGTGACAGGTGCGGCCGACTGATTTGCGTGTGGAATCAGCCGGCTGCATTTTTATATGAATACAAAAGGGAATATTTCAATTGTACTGTTGATATAATTGATATATAATAAAAAGAAAACGAAAGGAGTGGAGCGCGTGCGCAAAAAGGAATTTGAACTGACCAGAGGAGAAGAGACAATGATGGAAATGTTCTGGGATGAAGGGCGGCCGCTGACCAGCATGGAGCTGTGTAAAATGACAGATGAATTTAACGACAGTTATGTGCATCGGCTTTTGAATTCTCTGGAGAAAAAGAAGATGCTGAGCGTCAGCGGACTGGTGAAATCAGGAAAACAGTATGCCAGATCTTTTGAACCGACCATGACCCGGGAAGAGTACGCTGCTTTTGTTATTGAAAAGCTGGGCATCCGGGAAGAGAAATCTTTTGCCAAAGTTGCGGTGGCTCTGACCGGAAAAGCATCTGACAGAGGAGAGACGGAAAAACAGGAGTTGATTGAAGAGCTGGAACGGATCGTGGAGCAGTTGAGAAACAGTTAGATAAAAAAGGAGAAAACGATGGGACTGACATTTTTCTCATTTCTCATGGCGGTGCTCTGGAGCAGCGCAGCGGTACTGCTTCTGCATATCATGCGCAGAAGCCAGGGCTTCGTGAAAACATTTGGCATAGCCGGACTGGCGGCAGTTTACGGCGTCTGTCTGCTTCGGCTGGTGTTTCCGGTGGAGTTCCCTCATATTGTGTATGTTGTAGGTATGAAGGGGTGGTTTGCGGATTTATACAGATTTTTGTCTCTTGATACGGTTACCCTGTTTGGAATTTCAACAAAGCGGATCTATCTTCTGGGCGGGATCTGGGCAGTAAGTGTTCTGGTGGCGGCAGTTATTTGGGCAGTTCGTTACCGGAAAACATTCCGCAGATATATGAGCCTGACGAATCAACCGGATGACAAAATCTGCGGGATCATGAAACGGATCGAAAAACAATATCCCCGGATAGTAACCGTTACGGTACGGGAAAGTCTGCTGGCAAAGATGCCCATGGGAATGGGTCTGTTTCGCAAAGTAATACTTCTGCCGGAAGATTACTGTCAGGATGACGATGAGCTGTACTATGCGCTGCTTCATGAATATACTCACTTTGTCAACCGGGATATACTGGTTAAATTTCTGATGCAGGTGATCTGCTGCGTTTTCTGGTGGAATCCATGCATATACCTGATGCAGAAAGAGCTGGACAGTTATCTGGAAATCCGATGTGATCATACGGTTACAAAGACCATGGAAACAAAGAAAAAAGGGGATTATCTGGCAGTCGTTTTGAAGGGGATCAAGGTTTCGGCAGAAGGCAAAAAAGATATGCGCAGACTGAACGGAGTGGGGCTGTGTCACAGCGGAAAGTATAATAAAAACCGGGAACGGTTTCTGCTTGTGTTAGGACAGGACAGTATGAAAAGAAGATCAGGCATCATTCATATGGCTGGGCTCCTGTTGCTTCTGGCAATGCTGGCAGGCACGTATCTGGTGCAGATTCAGGCAGAGTATCCGGCGCCGCCATTACCTAAAGAACAGGAACCGACACCAGAAAATACTTATATTGTGGATAATGGTGATGGAACGTATACGTTAAAGGATCCCGAGGGAAAAGCAGAAGATTGTACAATTGATGATTATGAGATTGTTGAAGAATTAACCAAACATGGAATTTCAGTGGAGAAAGAAGCGAGAGCGGAATGAGGAAAAAGTTTTAAAAGTATTGAAAATGATAATAATATATCGCTGCTGAAATAAAACAAAAGGATAGCAGGTAGATCCTTACTGGATCGATATATGATTTTGGGTAATCACAAAGCACTTTTATTCGGAAGAGTGATATTTTTCGATAAAAGTGCTTTTATTTTGAATAAAAATTGACAAAAAAGGAAAATAGATATATTATTTTAATATGTAATATAGTTAAAGTATATTAAATATTAAAACAAACAAATTGAGAAATGGAAGAAGTATATGAAAAGAATAAGGCATATTATAATATTTGTCATAATGCCCATGATTTTCTGCGGCTGCCAGCCTACACCGGAACAGGATGTGGTAGTCAATAAAGGAAATGGGACTCTGGAGGAAGCCATTAAAGAGGAACAGACTCAGGCGGCAACCGATCAGATTCCAGCTGATTATAAAGACAGTTTTTCATCTGGAAGCGGTGATGTTGCCATTGCGGTGGATGCGAAAGTATTGCCGGTGGATTCGCCGCTTCCGGTGATACGGGTGGCGCCCCATGAGATAACGGCTGAGGAAGTTCAAAGATGGGCGGAGGTTTTATTTGATGGTAATACGGCATATGAGCCGGATGTTGTGATGACGAAAACAGAGCTGGAAGAGCAGATTCTTATGCTGAAGGAAAAGTTGAGTAACAGGGAGGCTCTGGAGGAAGCATTCGGTGATGAAACGGAAAGTACAGTTAAATTGTATGAAGAGATGCTGGCTTCGTATGAGCAGGACTATCAGACGGCTCCGGAAGAACGGGAGGACATGTTGTGTCAGTGGAAATTTCATCCTCTGGCATATTACTGGGATATGAAAGAGGGGGATATGGACTTTGATGAGCTGAGTGATACCTGGGCCTTAACAGCAGTGACAAAGGAAGCGGACGGTATGCAGAGATCGGTAGAAGCCACTAATCGGAAGGAAAGCGACTATAAGATGAATCTGCTGTGGTACGCCCATCGGAATACAATTACAATGCAGGACTATACGCCGCCATATCAGGAAATGACGGCTGATGAAGCGCAGGCCGCGGCAGATGAAACGATAAGCAGACTTGGTCTTGATGGCTGGACGGTTGCTTCAGTCGCGGATAATTCCATGGAAGAACAAAGCGCATATGTTTTAACGTACACTCCGGTACTGGAAAACGTACCCGTCATTCTGGGACCGGTTATTGATCTGCAGTCGGAAGATATGTATGCGGCCAATTATGAATATTCCAGTCTCCGGGTTTATGTGGTGAATGGAGAAATTCAGGCGGTGGAACTGACCTCGCCGATGGATATTGTTCAAGTAGAGAATTCCAATGTGGCAGTATTGGATTTTGAGAAAATTTATGAGACGTTTCAAAATCAGATGCGCGTGGCTTATACCAGAGATACCTTTATTGATCCGGCGGATCCCGGTCTGCAGGGCGCATCTGTCGAGTGTAAAGTTACCCGAATTGAACAGGGGCTGTTTCGCATTAAAGAAAAAAATCAGGAGGAGAATTTTCTGATGGTTCCGGCCTGGACGTTTAGAGGCAGCGTTATCGTGGACAGTTCTGACTGGGGTGAGCAGGATTTCTGTGTAATCAACGCGGTAGACGGAAGTGTAATCAATACGGCGGCGGGATATTGATTTTTGCAGACGATGCGGAAGGATGGTACATATGTTTCTGAAACGGTTATCTGTGATACTTATATTTATTTCTCTTCTTGCCAGTCTTTCCGGGTGTCAGAAGAGCCCGGATGAAGCGCTGGTGAAGAATAAAAAGGGAGAGAATCTGGAACAGGAAATCAGGGACAGTTCCCTGAAAGAAACGCCAAAGGGAGAAGAAAATGAACGGGATACTTTTCCGGAACATTATCAGGATGAATTTGAAGTCAACGGCGTTGTGGTACAGGTGGATGCTGACATTATCCTTCCGGATACCGGGAAAATCGTCAGTGAGAAGATCATTCCTCAGAACTTTTCAGCGGAACAGGTCAGAGAGTTCATCCGGTATTTTGCCGGGGACAAGAATTGTTATCCATTGAATGTGGCGGGTTCTAAAGAAGAAATAGAGAATCAGATTGTCCTTATTCGTCAGCAGATTGCGGAATTAAAAGAAAACGGCGCTGCGGGAATCAACGAAGGGGACGGGACGGTCCAGGAACAGATTGCGGTTCTGGAGGAGGAACTGAAGCAATATGAGGAGTACTATCAGCAGGCGGGAGAGAGTCAGCCGGTGGATATTAATGAAATATCTTTCGATGAAAACGGCGCGGTAGAACTTCAGACCTATCTGGGAAGAGCCAGCCGGGCTCTGCTGCTTTGCTATGATTATGACGAAATGGGAACGCTGTTTGAGTTCTTAAATTACAGCAGCGCTTTTAACGCCGATGAAGAGAAACTGGAAGTCGGCATTACGGAGGAGGAGGCCTGGGATATGGCTTCCGAAGTGATCGAAGAATTAAACCTGGGAGATCTTCAGGTGAAGGATATAAAAATCAAAGGTCAGGTGGTGGATGGAAGAATCACCGGTTACTACGATATTCTCTGTCAGAGAAACTGGGGCGGACTGCCGAACCGGAGGATTGATGAAGCGCCTGTGGTGCAGACGGATCTGCCTGTCAGTCAGGAAGAACAGGAAACGGAAATCTACAGCCCCATCATGGGCCAGAACGATGAGAGCATTCAGGTGGATGAAACGGGAGTGATCGGTATGAGCGTAACCGCGCCGCCTGAAGCGGTGGAGACACTGAATGAGGATGTGGCGGTCTGCGGATTTGATGAACTGAAAGAATATTTCAGAGAGAATATCGGAAAGAAGTCGTGGAAGGATCCTGCGGGAAAGACATATCTGAAAATTACCAGGATCTATCTTTCTTCCATGTATGCCGTGAACAAAAACAGCAGCCAGGAATAC
The DNA here is from genome assembly GCA_050944435.1 of Ruminococcus sp. GTDB lineage: Bacteria > Bacillota > Clostridia > Lachnospirales > Lachnospiraceae > Ruminococcus_G. Next base: position 7,703 of record JBMNRB010000020.1, on the reverse strand, counting down.
TTTACTCTTCCGGTATGGGATTTCTGCGGATATTCCTACGGGGAAGATACGCCGGAGGATACAGCTGCTCATTTGGCCAGGCTGGATCAAAATGGTGAGCAGGAGCTGACTTTTCTGACGCTGAACGCGCTGGATGGCAGTATAGTCAGCAGAAAAACGGGATATTAACAGGAGATATAACCTTGAACAGAAATACATTTCAAACGGACAGAAGACGGGCCTGGCAGTCCCGGGGGTTCGCGGCTTGTGCCATTGGGGTGGCGGCTGCGGCCTTTTTCGGTGTTTTTGATCAGATGCTGCCGGTGTTTCAGGGACAGTATCAGGAGATGGGGCTGGAGAAGGGATTTGCCCTGGGTCTGGCCTCCTCGGCTTTTTCCTCTGAACTGATGCATCTGGCCCTGCCGGTTCTTTGCGCCCTCCCTTTTGCCGCCGCCTTTCTTGAGGATTACAGAAGCCGGTTCTGGCGTTTCTGTCTGCTTCGGTCAGGGACAGAGGATTACGTCAGGGTCCGGGCGGCGGTGACGGCTCTGGCAGGAGGGTTGTCGCTTCTTGCCGGCATGGCCTTTGCGGTATTTCTGTTCCTGCTGCTGTTTGTCCCCTGGGAGACAGCGTCCGGGGAGGCGGGGAGCCTGGCCGCCTGCCTGACAAAGGGGTTTTTATTCTTTCTGAGCGGCTGCTTCTGGTCTCTGGTGGGCGGCATTATGGCCACGGCGACCATGAACCGATACATGGCGTACGCCTCCCCCTTTATCTTTTATTATCTGCTGGTGATTCTCTCGGAACGGTACTTCCGCGGTATTTACATGATGGATCCCAGAGAGTGGGTGAATCCTCAGTCTGACTGGGTGGGAGGTTTCTGGGGCGCCGCCTTGTGGACGGCGGAGCTGACGGCAGGGGCCATGGTTTTATACCGTTTCATGATGGAGAGGAGGCTGCGGAATGTATAAAGGCAGACAGGTTTTGACGGCGGCCGTTTATAATTTTCGCCGATGGAGGAGAAATCCCAGGGTTTTCATTACTTTTGCCCTGGCTTTTATTCTCTGTTTTCTGCTGTCGGACAAGGCGGTAAAGTTTGCCGGGGAGAATGGCGCCACCATGCAGCTGGCGGAGGCCTTTGTCTGGACCTTCGGGGATGGGGCCAATCTGATGCTTTCCTCTTTGCTTCTGCTTCTTTTGTTTGCCGACATGCCTTTTCTGGAAACGGGGACGCCTTTTTTTCTGATGCGGATCAGCCGCGCGGTCTGGCTGTGGGGACAGATTCTCTATATCATACTTGCCACGGTGCTTTATACAGCGTTTATCCTGGTATCTACTTCCCTGCTGTGCGCCCACATCAGTTTCCCGGGCAATATGTGGAGTGAGACCGCCGCCGTGCTGGGATACTCAGGAGCCGGGGAAGCCATTGCTCTGCCCTCATCGGTCCGCACCATGGAGATGTCCACTCCTTATCAGTGTATGGGGACAATCTTTCTGCTGATGGTGCTGTACACCCTGCTGATGATGTCTGTCATGCTGGTGGTGAATCTGAAAAAGGGACAGTTCTGGGGCGTGGTCAGCGTCTGTATCTTCAGCCTCTACGGGCTGCTGCTGGATCCCCGGATCATCCGGCAGGTGTTTGATTTGCCCGGTCAGCTGGCGTACAAGGCAAATGTGGCTGTAGGATGGCTGTCGCCGCTGAATCATGCCACTTACTATATGCATAATTTCGGTTATGACCGGCTGCCCCGGCTGTATCATACCTATCTGATTTTTGCGGGGTTGATCCTTTTTTGTTTTCTTCTGGCGCTGAGAGCCATGAAAAGGTATAACTTTAGTTTTACAGGGAGTGATACGTGATGGGCGATGTGATGATCCGCGTGGAACATGTGGAGAAAGAGTTTAACAAAGAGCTGGTGTTAAAGGACGTTACCCATGATTTTGAGGCAGGGAAGATTCATGGCATCGTGGGAAACAACGGGTCGGGCAAGACGGTGCTGTTTAAGTGTATCTGCGGTTTTTTAACTCCTGACAGGGGAAAGATCTGGGTGGATTACGAGCAGGTGGGCGTGGATGTGGATTTCCCCGGCGATTTGGGAATGATCATTGAGACGCCGGGATTTCTCGGGAATCTTACCGGCTTTAAGAATCTGAAGCTTCTGGCGAATTTAAGAAGACGGATCGGCAATCAGAAGATCCGGGAGGCCATAAGAAGAGTGGGACTGGATCCTGATCTGAAAAAGCCGGTGGGGAAATATTCCCTGGGAATGCGCCAGAGACTGGGCATAGCCCAGGCTGTCATGGAGGATCCGGCCTGTCTGGTTCTGGACGAGCCCTTTAACGGGTTGGATAAGAACGGGGTAAAGGATATGCATGACCTTTTAAAAGAACTGCGCAGCCAGGGGAAAACAATCCTGCTGGCCAGCCATAATGGAAATGATATTGAAACGCTGTGCGATACCGTCTGCGAGATGGATCTGGGTATTCTGACAGTGATCAGGTGAAGAGAATGGAAAGAGGCGAACCGCTCATCCGTCTGCGGGATGTGGTGAAAATATACCGAACGAAAAACCTGCGATTTAAGGCTCTGGACGGCGTCAGCCTGGATATCTGCCCCGGGGAATTTGTTGCTGTTGTGGGAACCTCAGGCTGCGGAAAATCTACGCTGCTGAATCTGACGGCCGGACTGGAAAAGCCGACTTCAGGAAAGATTTTTATCAGACGGCGGCCCATTCACCGTATGAGTGAGGAAGAGCTGGTGGACTTCAGGCTTGAACACGTGGGCTTTATCTTTCAGAATTTTAATCTGATCAGTTCCCTGACGGCTGTGGAGAACGCGGCTTTTCCGCTGATGCTGCGGGGAGTACCTGAGAGGGAGCGGAACCGCCGGGCGGGAAAACTGCTGGAGCGAATGGGGCTTTCCGGACATCTGCGTCATTATCCCGGAGAGCTTTCCGGAGGACAGCAGCAGCGGGTGGCTATAGCCAGAGCGTTGATCACCAATCCCTCTATCCTGTTTGCCGACGAGCCTACGGGAAATCTGGACAGCCATACGGCCAGTCAGATCATAGAGCTTTTGAGAAGCATTGTTCAGAAAAATCATACAACGCTGCTGCTGGTGACCCATGATATGGAAAAGACCAGGTATGCGCACCGGGTGATTCATCTGGCAGACGGGAGGATAACAGGAACCAGAACGGGAGGGGAGTATCCATGAGGAAGATAAGAGAAATTTCGGCGGCGCTTTGTCTATGTCTGCTGCTGCATCCGGCGGCTGCCGCAGCAGCGGAGCCGGAGGAAGCGCCGTCGCCCACAGTGACAAATGAGCCGGAAGCGGATCCGCCGCCTGCGGTGACAGAAGCGCCGGCGGGAGAGACGAAGCCTTACCGGCAGCTTCAGATTGACAACGAAAACAGGTATGAACATATGGACCGGGCTTATCAGGATGGCTATGATCCTGAAGTGACGAAGGACGCGGTCAGGATTCTGCTGCCCCTTACATCGGAAAGTAAGGTGAAAGATGACCGGCTGCGGGTTTCCTTTGATCTGGGGGATCCAAATGCGGCTCCTTTTGCCTTTAAAAATTATGAGCGGACAGTTTCTCTGGAGAATCATACTGTTAACGGAGGCAAAGGGGAAACAGAGTCCTGGCTGATCGATGTGAAGATTCCGCTGACCAGTGATCATCAGGCTGGGCGGTATCCCGTCGCCATTACGGTATCCGGCCAGTGGGAGGATGCTTCTCCCATATCTCAGGAATTCCTGATCTATGTGACGGTTCCCGGATCAGAAGAAGAAAATCCTTCATCTTCGCCGGATAATTCCGGTACGGCGGAAGATCCCGGAACGATATCCCAGGGCAGCGTGCCGGATGCCGGGACGACGCCGGAGCCCACAAAGGAGCCCCCTTCCCAGGCAAGGGTTCTCTTAAAGACCTTTTCCGTGAATCCTTCTTACGTTCAGGCGGGAGAATCATTCGAGCTGACAGCGGTCTTTTTAAATACCAGTGATGAGCAGGCCATGGATAACGTAAAAACCACAGTGAGGGAGGAGACGGGGCAGATCGTTCCCGATGGAGAGGAGACGGGGAGCTTCTATTTCAAAACCATTGGAAAGCAGAAGACAGCAGCCCTTGAGATGAAGATGAAAGCGGCCCATAATGCCGGAAACGATCCCTGCAACCTGCAGTTTACAGTGGAATATGAAGACAAAGACGGGGAAAACTATACCGTCCAGGAAGAAGCGGCCATCCAGGTGTCTTTGCCGCTGCGGCTGGAATTTGACGAGCCTCAGATACCGAAAGAAGTCAATGCGGGGGATACGCTGTCCGTATCCGGGAATGTAATGAATCTTGGCCTGGGGACGGTTTATAACGTCCGCATGCAGGTGGAAGCTCCCGGTCTTCTGCCGGAAGAGACCGCATTTCTTGGCAATATTGAAAGCGGCAGCGCCCAGAAGGGAGAGCTGTATGCTTTTGTGGGAACGCTGGATTCGGATGAAACCGGTGAAACTTCCGGGGAAGAAAAGTATGGCGATACGGATGGAAAGGTGATCTTTCTTTATGAGGATGCATACGGTCAGGAGTACAGGGAAGAGTTCGCCTTTGCCACCCGGATCAATCCTCCCGTGATCCTTGGCAGTGAGGAAGAGGAGACGGAAACAGCGCCCAAAAAACAGGGGCAGTGGTGGATTTCTGTCATTGGCGCCGGAGCGGCTTTGGCCGCCGCGTTGGGCGGACGGGTTTACATAAAGAAAAAACGGGAGAGACTGCGCCGGCAGGAAGAAGAGCAGGGTGACGATCTGCTGTTTTAGAGGAAGCTGTTATGAAGAAAATGGATATGATAAAATTTGCCGTCACCGGGCTAAAACGCCGGAAAGCCAGAACGTTTCTGACAGTGCTGGGGGTGATCATCGGTACTGTCTGCATCATACTGATGGCGGCGGTGGGGCCTTCCAACTATCGCCAGTTTGAGGAAAGTTTTCTTGATGATCAGAGTCTGACAGAAATAACGGTCACTGACTATTCTCAGGGAGGAGGGATCCGGGACAGCGTGATCCGTTCCATGGAAACAGTTCCCCATGTGAAGACAGTCTCACCGGTGATCGAACTGCCTGTGACGGTTTATGCGGGAAAATACAGGGCGGCGCTGCAGATTAAAGGGATTGAACCTGAGGCCATAGATGTAACATACGAAGAAAGGAACGTTTTTAAAAGCGGCGCCGCGGTTCCCGCTCTGGTCTGCGGCGGCAATACCCTGCAGTCCTACATTGATCCGGAGAATCCGCCCGATTACACGGATTACGAAGCGATGGAAACTTACCGGCCGGATATTGATTTGATGGAGACGGAGCTTACTATGATTCTGGGAAGTGAGCCGGAGGAAGAGGAGGGCGGCGAGGCCGGGGAAATGCCTTTGTCCCGCCGGTACCGGGTTCAGGCGGCAGGTATCACAGAGCGATCCTACAGTGAATCCAGCTACGATACGTACATGGATCTTTCGGCGGCCCGTCAGATCATACGGGAGAACCGGGAACTGGCCCGGTATCTGGGAATTGAAGCGGATTCTTATACTACGGTAAAAATCATTGCGGATGATATGGAACATGTGGAAGAAGTTCTGGATGAGATTAAAAAGCTGGGGTATGAAACCTACAGTCCGGTGGAATCTGTCCTTCAGGTACAGGAAGAGCAGGCACGGCAGCAGGGACAGCTTTTTGCCATTGGCTTTATTTCCCTTCTGGTGTCGGCCATCGGCATTGCCAATACTATGTATGCCAATATTCTGGAGCGCAGGAGGGATATCGGCGTGATGAAGGTGGCAGGGATGAAGATCCGGTGGATCCGGGAACTTTTTATCATAGAATCAGCCATGATTGGAATACTGGGCGGCGTAATCGGTATCGTTATCAGTTATCTTACAGCGCTGGCAGTCAATGCGGGAGGCCGGGAGGGCTCCTTTCTTGGTATGTATTTTTCTGAAGGAATGGAGATCATAATTCCCTGGCAGCTTAGCGCTGCCGCGCTTTTCATAGCTTTGACGGTTGGAATTCTTTCCGGAATATATCCGGCATATAAAGCTGCCGGAATGAGCGCTCTGGAAGCCATGCGAAAATAAGAATCTGTTCACAGGATAAACACGAATTCATAACAGGATAAACACAAAATCATAACAAATCCACCATAAATCTGTCCTATACTTCAAGTATCAAAAGAAAAGAGAATGATATTTTTAGTGGAGGGATAGATATGTATGATGGAAATTATGATTATTACCAGATGAATCAAATGCCGCAGGAGCCGCAGGGACCGCAGTTCCAGGAACCACAGGAGCCGCCGAAAAAGAAAGATTATACGAAAGCAAAAAAAATCGGAAAGAAAGTCGGCGCTTTGGTATTGGCCGGCGTATTGGTGGGAGGTTCTGCTGGATTGGCGTTTCAGGGCGTAAGTTACGCCATGGGCACAGGCAGCAGCGGAAACAGCCAAAGCGGCAGTACCGCCACACTTCAGACGGCGTCGGTTAGTTCAGAAGGAGAAACTACAGGTCAGTCACTGGATGTTTCTGATATCGTAGAAGGCGTGATGCCGTCCGTCGTGGCTATAACAAATCAGTCAGTACAGGAAGTTCAGAATTATTTCAGCATGTTTGGTATGGGCGGTCAGTCCCAGATGGAGGAAGTTGAGAGTGCCGGTTCCGGCATTATTGTGGGTCAGAATGATGAAGAACTGCTGATTGTCAGCAACAATCATGTAGTAGAAGGTGCGGATACCCTTTCTGTCTGCTTCAACGACGGCAATGTTTATGAAGCGAATATCAAGGGAACGGACTCTGATCGTGACCTGGCGGTAATTGCAGTTCCTTTAAGCGATATTTCAGATGATACCATGTCAGAAATTAAAGCTGTGGAAATCGGTGATTCCAGCAGCCTCAAGGTGGGTGAACAAGTAGTGGCCATTGGAAATGCACTGGGATATGGCCAGTCAGTTACCACCGGTATTGTCAGCGCTCTTGACCGTACATTGGAAGAGGGCAGCGATGCCACCTTTATCCAGACTGACGCAGCCATCAACCCAGGCAACAGCGGCGGTGCGCTTCTGAACATGCAGGGACAATTGATTGGAATTAACTCAGCGAAACAGGCGTCTACGGAAGTGGAAGGTATGGGATACGCCATCCCGGTATCGGAAGTGCAGTCCACGCTGGAGAATCTGATGAACAGGACTACCCGGGAAAAAGTGGATGAAAGTCAAAGAGGCAGTCTGGGAGTTTCCGTACAGGATGTGGACAGTCAGGTGTCAGAAATGTACGGAATTCCGGAAGGAGCTTATGTGGCGGAAGTAACCAGTGGATCAGCGGCTGAAAATGCAGGAATCCAACAAGGTTATATCATCACAGGTTTTGATGGAGAAAGTGTAAATTCGGTTTCTGATCTTCAGAATCTGCTGCAGTATTATGCAGCAGGTGAAAGTGTAGAAGTTACCGTACAGGTTTCCAACGGAGGTCAGTATGAGGAACAGACGGTTTCTGTAACCTTGGATCAGGCTCAAACCCAGGATCAGACAGCCCAGCAGTGATCATCTAAAAGATGAGCTGTATTATTGAGGGGCTGTGAAAAAAGCATAGCCCAAAACAAAGAAGGACCAAGGGTCAAAAATAAGCCCAAGGTCCTTCTTTTGTGTTAAAATTAACTTGCAATGATAATTATTAACAAGTCTAATTCTAACGCAA
>JBMNRB010000019.1:0-57094 GCA_050944435.1 Ruminococcus sp. | reverse complement strand
AGGTGATTTTTTTGTGGAACAAACACCGCGCACCCGCATAGCGGGTGGTTTATATTTCGCACGTTTCCGTTTCTTTACCAAGAAACTCCAACGCACTCAACTGGGTCTATCCGACCCATAATAAAAAATCCCTGCCGGACTGATCTGATCCGATCAGTCCGGCAGGGTTTCTTTGCCTTGCCTTTATGACAAATGTTCTACAAATTTCTGTATATTAGAAGCGTTTACATATTTTTTCATCTGGTCTCCGTCCAGCACCACAAGAGTGGGCGCCTGCATGATTCCAAATCGGGCGGCCATATCGGGATGCGCTTCGGCATCGATGACTTCATACTCTTCTCCCTCCAGCATCTGTTTGGCAATCTTACAGTTGGGACAGGTGCTGGTGGTGAAAAGGTATTTAGCGCCGTTTTCTCCCTGGAATACAGGAGCTTCCTCCGCCGATGCCTTTGTATTCGCAGCCCTGTTTTCTTTCTTCAGTACGGAAGCTTCCGGCTGATATACCGTTCTGTTTTTATACTCCTGAAGCTTACCGTCGTTCCAGTTCTGAACAGGACGGTAATAACCGGTGATACGGCTGTAAACCTCCGCCGGATGGCCGCATACCGGACAGGTGAAGTGCTCTCCGGAAATATAGCCGTGATCGCTGCATACGGAATAGGTCGGAGACAGCGTATAATAGGGAAGCTTATAATTCTCCGCAATTTTTCTCACCAGAGAAGCCGCCGCCTTCCAGTCAGGCAGTTTCTCTCCCAGGAACGCATGGAACACCGTTCCCGAAGTATACAGCGTCTGAAGCTCATCCTGAATGTCCAGAGCGTCAAATATATCGGAAGTATAATCCACCGGAAGATGAGAGCTGTTGGTATAGTAGGGGGTATCCCCATCCTTTCCTGCCGTCTTGATATCCGGCCATTTCGCCTTATCATGTTTTGCCAGACGGTAAGTGGTGGACTCGGCCGGAGTCGCCTCAAGATTATAAAGGTCGCCGTATTCTTCCTGATAATCAGAAAGCTTCTCCCGCATATGATTCAATACGTCCTTCGTGAACTGCTGAGTGCGCACGTCCGTCATATCGCCGCCCAGCCAGTTGGCATTTAAGCCAACTTCATTCATGCCAATCAGACCGATGGTGGAAAAATGATTGTCAAAGCTTCCCAGGTACCGTTTTGTATAAGGATACAGGCCTTCATTCAAAAGCTTCGTAATGACCTCCCGCTTCACATGAAGAGAACGGGCAGAAAGATCCATCAGCCGGTCAAGCCGTTTATAAAAGTCTTTCTCATCCTTTGCCAGATAGGCAATTCTCGGCATGTTGATGGTTACCACACCTACGGAACCTGTACTCTCACCGGAACCGAAGAATCCTCCGGTTTTCTTTCTCAGCTCCCTCAGATCCAGACGGAGACGGCAGCACATACTGCGCACATCGCTGGGCTTCATATCGCTGTTAATATAATTGGAAAAGTACGGCGTACCGTATTTAGCCGTCATCTCAAAAAGCAGCCGGTTGTTCTCTGTATCCGACCAGTCAAAGTCAGAAGTGATGGAATAGGTAGGAATGGGATACTGGAATCCCCTGCCGTTGGCATCGCCTTCTATCATGGTTTCGATGAAGGCTTTGTTAATCATATCCATTTCTTCTTTACAGTCTTTATATTTAAAATCCATTTCCTTTCCGCCCACAATGGCCGGCAGCTCCGCCAGATCATCGGGAACCGTCCAGTCCAGGGTGATATTGGAGAAGGGCGCCTGGGTTCCCCAGCGGCTGGGCGTATTTACACCGTAAATAAAGGATTCAATACATTTCTTCACTTCCGGATAGCTCAGATGATCCGCTTTCACAAAGGGCGCCAGATAGGTATCAAAAGAGGAAAATGCCTGGGCCCCCGCCCACTCATTCTGCATGATCCCCAGAAAGTTTACCATCTGATTGCACAAAACGCTCAAATGTTTCGCCGGAGAAGAAGTAATCTTTCCTTTGATTCCTCCCAGTCCTTCCTGTATCAGCTGTTTTAAAGACCAGCCGGCACAGTATCCCGTCAGCATGGAAAGATCATGAATATGAATATCCGCATTTCTGTGGGCGTCGGCGATCTCCGGATCGTAAACCTCTGACAGCCAGTAATTGGCTGTGACAGCGCCGCTGTTGCTCAGGATCAGCCCCCCCACTGAGTATGTGACGGTGGAATTTTCTTTTACCCTCCAGTCTTCCACTTTCACATAACTGTCCACGATCTCTTTATAGTCCAGAATGGTGGACTTCATATTCCTGATTTTTTCTCTCTGCTTCCGGTACAATATATAGGCTTTTGCCACATCGGCGTAGCCGCACTGAATCAGAACGTTTTCTACACTGTCCTGAATATCTTCCACATTAATTTTGCTGTCATTTATTTTTTCCTGAAAATCAGAAGTCACCCGCAGACTGATCATCTCCAGCATATCCGGACTGTATTGTTTCTCCATAGCTTCAAATGCCTTCCGCACTGCTTCCGTTATTTTCGATAATTCAAAATCTGCAACTGCTCCGTCCCGCTTTTCTACCTCGAACATATTTTTCCTGCCTCCTACTGTATTCTATCGCCGCTACGATTAATCATAACAGACAGCAGCCCCGCCGTCAACATCAAAAATACCATATATTGTATGCCAAAAAACGAAAACCCCCAGAATTGGGGGTTTTCAAACTTTTCCAAATATTTCCACCGGCACGTAGGCTTTCACTGAAATTCCTTCGGGAAGGTATTCTTCTTCCAGAATCTGTCCGCTGCTTCTGATCATCTGAATGATTCCCGCTTTATCGTACGGATAAATTCTTTCAATATAAATCTGTTCCTCCTGGAGGATATGGGCCAGCTCTTCTTTCAGTTTATCCAGCCCCAGCCCTGTTTTTGCCGAAATCCGGACAATCACATCCGCTCTCTGATCCCGCAGAACCTCCGGACAGTTTACCTGATCCTGTTTATTAAACAGCGTGATCATCTTCTTTCCGTCCACTCCCAGCTGCCGCAGGGTCTCATACACCACATCCATCTGCTGTTCCATCTGAGGATTGGAAGCGTCCACAACATGAATGATCACATCGGCATATTTGGCCTCTTCCAGCGTACTCTTAAAGGCTTCCACCAGATGATGGGGCAGTTTTCGAATAAATCCCACTGTATCCGTCAGCAGCATCTGCTGGCCGCCGGGCAGCTCCAACATTCTTGTGGTAGGATCCAGTGTGGCAAACAGTTTATCCTCTTCCATCACCTCGGAACCGGTGAGGGCATTCAGCAGCGTAGACTTGCCCGCGTTGGTATATCCCACGATAGCCGCCACCTTATTATTTCCTTTGATCCTTCTGCCCCGCAGAAGCTCCCGGTGACGCTCCACTTCCTCCAGCTCATGTTTAAGCTGAGAAATGCGGTTTCTAATCATCCGCCTGTCTATCTCCAGTTTTTTCTCTCCCGGTCCTCTCGTTCCAATACCGCCTCCCAGACGGGACAGAGAACTTCGCAGACCCACAAGCCGGGCCGCACGGTATTTTAACTGGGCCAGCTCCACCTGCAGTTTTCCTTCTTTCGTGGTGGCTCTTCCCGCAAAGATATCCAGGATCACCAGGGTCCTGTCCATCACTTTGCACTGGAGTTCTTCCTCCAAAGCGGCATACTGGATCGGCGACAGTTCATCGTCGCAGACGATGCCCGTGGCGTCCAGGGTATAGAGAAGCTCTTTTATCTCCTCCAGCTTTCCCGGCCCCACATAGCTGGCCGGGTGGATGCTTTCCCTCTTCTGGATTACCACTCCCACCGTCACCGCACCTGCAGTGTCCACCAGTTCTTCCAGCTCCCGGATGGATTTCATTTCATCCTCCCGGCTGTCCTGCACTCCCACAAGGATCACCCGTTCTTCCACACTTTTCGATTCGAACAGCTGCATATTCCATCCCCCCCTGCATTCCATTTCTCGCAGATAGCCTACATTACCGGCTGCTCAGGAATTCGTTCTCCCGAAGCGCCTGCTGATCATCCGGATACTTTTCCAGGTATTCCGCCATTTTTGTTTTTGCCGTCTCAAAGTCCAGCTTATATTCGTAAACCACAATCTCATTAAACAGAAGGCTCTGCTCTTCTTCCCCGTCGTCGGCGTCAAGCCCTTTCTCTATGTTGGCAAGAGCGTCGTCGTAATTTTCCTCGTATATATCACACAAAGCCAGACCGTTATAAGCCTTCGCCTCGTTTCCGCCCTCTTTCAGATATTCCTGGTACATGCTCCTTGCACTGGCCGCATCTTCCATGGCCAGATAAACCTTTCCCAGCATCAGGACAGACTCGTCGTCTCCGTCGTTAATGGCCTGGGTCAGTTCCTGCCTGGCGCTGTCATAATCCTTCATTTCATAGTACACCCTGCCCCGCATGCCATAATCCGCCGCTTCTCTCGGTTTGATCTCCAGGGCTTTTTCCAGGTAAGCTTCTCCATCCATATCCCGATCCCGGCTTTGGTATTCTTCCCAGATATTGAGATACATGGTATAATCCCGGCTGTCCTCTGTTGCAGCGTCAAAGTCGGCCGCCGCTTTGTCGTCTTCTCCCAGTTCCAGGTAAACTCTGCCCCGCTGGAAATATACGTCCGGATCCTCTTTCAGCTTCAGCATATCGGTATAAACTTCCGCCGCTTCCTCGTATTCTCCATAATCTTTGCGGGCCTGAGCCAGATAATACATGACATCTGTCTCGAATTCCACATTGGTATTCTCCAACTCGTTCAGACTTCGGGAAAAGGCGGCAATGGCCGCCGCCTCATCCCCCAGTTTCAGCTGACTGATTCCCAGCCCCCTGTAGGATTCCGGCAGCCTTTCCTCCGCATTGATGGCCTGGTTAAAGCTCTCAGCCGCCTCTTCATAATTTCCCTGTTCCAAAAGAGCGGCCCCTTCTTCATAGTAATTCGATCCGGAACCGCCGCACCCTGTCAGCAGCAGGGCGCACAGCAATATCCAACATCCTTTTCTCATTTGCTGTCCCTCTTTATCCTACGATCAGGCCTTCCCGGTCCATCGCCGCGATCACCCGTTCCACACACTCTTTGCAGATTTCATCCCGCTGCGCTTCCACCATAACCCGTATCACCGGTTCGGTACCGCTTTCTCTCACCAGGATTCTTCCTTCGTCTCCAAGCTGCTTTTCTACTTCTTCTATAACATTCTGCACCGCAGTGTTTTCTCTGGCTTCTTTTTTACTTGATACCCGGACATTTTTCAGCAGCTGGGGATAGATCACAACCTCCGACGCCAGCACGCCCAGCGGCTGTTTTTTCTCCAGAATCGCTTCCATTATCATCAGCGAAGTGAGAATTCCGTCCCCTGTAGTGGCGTGTTTTCCGAAAATAATATGTCCGGACTGCTCGCCGCCCAGGCTGTGGCCGCCTGCCATCATATTCTCGCACACGTATTTATCCCCCACCGCCGTTTTCTCATAGCGGATTCCTTCCCGGTCGCAGGCTTTGTAAAGCCCCATATTGGACATGACGGTGGTGACGATGGTATCATTGTCCAGCCTTCCCTGTTCTTTCAGGTATTTTCCGCAGACATAAAGGATCAGATCTCCGTTGATCACCTTGCCGGTTTCATCCACCGCGATACACCGGTCCGCATCTCCGTCATAGGCAAATCCCACGTCCAGATGTTTTTCCCGGACGAATTTCTGGAGCTGCTCAATATGAGTTGATCCGCAGTCCCTGTTGATGTTGGTGCCGTCCGGCTCATTATGGATCACATAAGTTTTTGCCCCCAGCGCGTCAAATACACTTTTGGCAATGGAAGAGGCGCTGCCGTTGGAACAGTCCAGCCCCACTCTTTTACTTTTAAAAGATCTGGTTGCAATGGAAATCAGATACCCGATATAACGGTTCCGTCCTGCTGAGAAATCCACCGTACGGCCGATATTTTCCCGCAGCGCATAGGGAATTCTGGGAACCTCATCGTCGATGTAGGCTTCAATCTGCTCCTCCACAGAAGCTTCCAGCTTCTGTCCCATGCCGTTGATAATCTTAATTCCATTGTCATAAAATGGATTATGACTGGCTGAAATCATAATTCCGCAGTCGAAATTCTCCGTTCTCACCACGTAGGATACGCTGGGTGTTGTAGTCACATGAAGCAGATATGCGTCCGCTCCGGAAGCAGTGAGTCCGGCGACCAGCGAGTACTCGAACATGTAGCTGCTCCTTCTGGTATCCTTGCCGATCACAATCTGCGCTCTATGCTCTTTTCCGAAATACCAGCCCAAAAACCTTCCCACTTTATATGCATGTTCCACGGTCAGGTCAATATTGGCTTCCCCGCGAAATCCGTCTGTTCCAAAATATTTGCCCATTTTCTTCTCCTTACTGCTGATATAATCTTTCCTGATAAACCCCCTGTGCGATCAGCTCCTTAAACGCTTCCGACACAGCTTTTTTATCTTCCTGATAGGTGACGCCGAACCACTGAGCATCGGTATCTATCACTTTTACCTCCGCCCGATCCTCTTTGAGCAGTCCGTCGATAATGGTGGGGAGCAGATACTCCTGCTTTCCCTGATCCTCCGACAGATTTTCCAGAAATTTTCGGAATCCCTTTTCCAATTCCTGCAGAAAGGCCGGCGTCAGCCCCCACATATTCATGGAAACCTTCGCGTTTACATCTACCGGAACTTTTCCTTCCGGTTTCTCCACCGCCGCCCCGTCCTTCGTTTTCACAATATTTTTCGTCTCATCGATTCCGATCAGACAGCCCTTTTCATCCATTCTGCAGATACCTCTGGTAACGCCTCCATTGTCGCTTAACGTATTTCCCAGGGTAAATCCTGCCATACAGATGGGGAGCTTTTGGGAATCTTCCTTCATCTCATGGACGAGATAGTCATGCAGTCTGACGTAGGGCTCTTTACCGTAATAATCATCTGCATTAATTACCACAAAGGGCTCTGAAAGAATCTCTCTGCAGCAAAGAACCGCCTGTCCCGTTCCCCAGGGTTTCGTCCTTCCTTCCGGCTTCACAAAACCCTCCGGCAGATCATCCAGTTCCTGGAAAGCATACTGCACCTCTGTCAGCTTTTCAATCCGATTACCGATAATCTCCTTGAAGTCCTTTTCCAAATCTTTTCGTATGATAAATACAACCTTGTCAAATCCGGCTTCCAGTGCGTCATGGATGGAATAATCCATAATAATCTCACCGTTTGGTCCTACAGGCTCCAACTGCTTTATTCCCTTCCCAAAACGGCTTCCAATTCCCGCCGCCATGATTACCAGCGCTGTTTTTTTCATCCCTCGCATCCTCCGAAATCTTTTTTCAGACTGTCTAGTTATCCTCCTGCAGTCTGCTCAGTTTTGCAGCCTGATCGGCCGCCGTCAGGTTATCGATAATCTCATCCAGATCACCGTTTAAAATATCGTCCAGCCGGTGAAGAGTGAGCTTGATCCTGTGATCGGTTACCCTGCCCTGGGGGAAGTTATAGGTACGGATCTTTTCCGAACGGTCGCCTGTTCCCACCTGGCTTCTCCTGATTTCCGCTTCCGCATCGTGCTGCTTTTCCAGCTCCATTTCGTACAGCCTTGCCCGCAGCACTTTCAATGCTTTTTCTTTATTTTTCAACTGGGATTTTTCATCCTGACAGGAAATCACGATTCCTGTGGGAATATGGGTCAGCCGCACCGCCGAGTCCGTGGTGTTGACGCACTGGCCGCCGTTTCCCGACGCCCGGAACACATCGAACTTACAATCGTTCATATCCAACTGAAAATCGATTTCCTCCGCCTCCGGCATAATGGCCACCGTGATGGTGGAGGTGTGAATCCTCCCGCTGGATTCTGTTTCCGGCACCCGCTGTACCCGGTGCACTCCGCTTTCATATTTCAGCCGGGAATAAGCTCCCTGACCGTTGATCATAAACGTCACTTCCTTGAATCCGCCGTTTCCGTTTTCATTCAGGCTGATCAATTCCGTTTTCCACCGATGGGACTCTGCATATTTTACATACATCCGGTAAATATCGGCGGCGAAAAGCGCCGCCTCGTCGCCGCCGGCGCCGCCCCGGATCTCCACGATAACATTCTTGTTATCATTGGGATCTTTGGGCAGAAGCAGAATTTTCAATTCATGCTCTAACTCTTCTATCCTTTTTTTCGATGAAGACAGCTCTTCCTTGAGCATCTCGCGCATCTCCTCATCCGACTCTCCTTCCAGCATGGAAAGGCTGTCTTCCACCGTCTGTTTACAGTCTTTATATTCTTTGTATGCGTCCACAATCGGCTGCAGATCGCTCTGTTCTTTCATCAATTTCTGGAATCTTCCCGGATCACCGGTCACTGTCGGTTCATTTAACTCATTCAATATTTCATCAAACCGAATCAGAAGATCCTCCAGTTTATCAAACATGAATCCCTTCCTCCTGTCACTGTTTTTTACTCATTGGGGGCGTCTGCCCCACACCGTCCGGTCCAGGCCGGCCAAATCCCGCACCGTTTCTATCTCTTCGTAGCCCCAGGCCCTTAAAAGGCTCTCCACCGCTTCTCTCTGATCCCATCCAATCTCCAGGCCCAGCCAGCCGCCCGGTTTCAGAAAAGAGCAGCTCTCCCTGGCGATGACGCGGTAAAAGTTAAGGCCGTCGCCGCCTCCATCCAGCGCCTGCAGCGGTTCATGCAGCCTTACCTCCTCCATCAGCCCGGGAATTTCCCCCGACGGAATATAAGGAGGATTGGAAACGATCATATCGAATACGCCTTCCACCTTTTCAAACAGGTCGCTCTGATAAAATTCCGTCCTCAGGTTCAGATTTTCCCTGTTTTTCTCAGCGACTTTAAGGGCGCCCTCGGAAATATCCGCCCCCTGGGTCTTCAACGAGGGGCCCAGTTTTTCCAGACTCAAAATAATACAGCCGGAACCGGTGCACATATCCAGCACCCGGTCCCCTTCTTTCAGCCGTGAAAGAGCCGTTTCCACCAGAATTTCCGTATCCTGTCTGGGAATCAGCACCTGTTCGTTCACCTGGAAGGTAAGTCCCATGAAACCGCATTCCCCCGTCAGATACTGCAGAGGAATATGACGTCCTCTTTTTTCCAGCAGTTCCCTGTATCTGTTTTCCTTTTTTTCTTCTATTATATCATTGGAATGGAGGAAATAACAGCTTCTGTCTATCCCCCATACAAATTCCATCAGATACCAGGCGTCTCCCTGGCTGTTGTCAATTCCCAGCTTTTCCAGATACTCTCTCCCGTATTTCAAAAGGGATGCCAGCGTACTCATCTTTCTTTCTCCTGCCGTCTTTGCGGAAAATTCTCCTTTAAGTATTGCTGCCAGTCGAAGACAGCCTCCACCGCCGCAATGGCCACTTCCACCATACTCTCGTCCGGTTCCCTGGTGGTTAATCTCTGCAGCGCCATTCCCGGTTTGCTTAAAAGGTTGACGAACTTATTATCGCTGCTCCCCGCCAACCGGATAATTTCATAAGAAACTCCTGCAATGACCGGAACCAGCAGCAGACGCACCACCACTCTCAGCCACGGGGAAGAGACACGGATAAACAGGAAAAAAATAATGCTGACGATCATCACAAAAAGCAGAAAGCTGGTTCCGCACCGTTTGTGCTCCCTGGAACTTTTCATCACGTTTTCCACCGTCAGATTCATTCCGTGCTCCACACAGTTGATGCATTTATGTTCCGCACCGTGATACATAAAAACCCGCTGAATATCTTTCATCTTTGAAATCAAAAAAATATATCCCAGAAAAATCACCAGTCTCATGCACGCTTCCGCAATGGCAATCAGCCATTCCAAATCCGTTGCCCTTCTCAGCAAACTGGCGATAAAATAAGGCAGCATGATAAAAATAGCCACAGACAGGACGATGGAAACTGCCACCGTGATTCCCATGAGAAGCTTATCCTGCTTTTCCCTTTTTCTATCGGCCTTCTTCTGTTCTTCCTCCGACAGCACCGGCGCCTCTTCTTCTTCCTCGTCCTCATAAAAGCTGGCAGAATAAGTCAGGCACTTCATTCCCACCACCAAAGACTCGACAAAATTGAATACTCCCCGTACAATGGGCGTTTTTTTCAGAATCGGGCTTTTCACCAGACTTTTATAAGGTTCCGTCATTACCGTAATCTCGCCGTCCGGCTTACGCACCGCCACCGAATACACATCCTTGTGGCGCATCATAATGCCTTCCAATACCGCCTGTCCGCCAATATTCGATGATTTCATATATCCCGTCCTTCTATAATTTTAAACCTTATTAGAAAAATAGGTTGAGATTGTATCAATCTCAACCTGTTTTCATGCTTCTTATTAGTTGTTGCCAATTCCATACTTTTTGTTGAACTTATCGATACGTCCGCGTGCTGCCGCTGCTTTCTGCTGACCGGTATAGAACGGATGGCATTTGGAACAGATTTCCACATGGATATCACTCTTTGTAGAACCTGTGGTAAATGTGTTTCCGCAGTTGCAGGTCACGGTAGCCTGATAATAATTCGGATGGATTCCTTCTTTCATCTTTTTCACCTCTTCTATCTGTTATTCTTCATATAATGATCTTACTGATTTAAGATTTTCTATTTTAGACAGCTTTTGAATTATATCATATATCATATCCAAATGCAAGCTCTTTACAGGAATTTTTGCTTTTTCACCATCTGCACGAACTCCTGATTATTCTTCGTCCGAGAAAACATGTTCAGTATATTTTCCACCGCCTCGTCGGACTTCATGCCGTTCAGGGCTTTTCTCATAATATAAGTGGCTTCCTGTTCCTCTTCTGTAAGCAGCAGATCATCCCGCCTTGTGCCGGATTTGCCGATGTCGATGGCCGGAAATACCCTCTTTTCCTGAAGTTTACGGTCTAAAACCAGCTCCATGTTTCCGGTGCCTTTAAATTCTTCATATACCACATCGTCCATCTTGCTGCCGGTGTCCACCAGCGCGGTAGCCAGTATGGTCAGGCTGCCGCCTTCCCGCATATTCCGGGCCGCGCCGAAGAAGCGCTTGGGCATATGAAGGGCCGCCGGATCCAGACCTCCCGACAGCGTTCTGCCGCTGGGGGGCACCGTCAGATTATAGGCCCGCGCCAGCCGGGTAATACTGTCGATGAAAATGGTCACGTCCTTTTTATGTTCCACCAGCCGTTTCGCCCGCTCAATGACCATCTCCGACACCCTTTTGTGATGTTCCGGAAGCTCGTCAAAGGTGGAATAAATCACCTCCACATTGTCGCCGCGGATGGCTTCTTTGATATCCGTCACTTCCTCCGGACGCTCGTCGATCAGCAGAATGATCAGATGCATATTGGGACTGTTCTTCAGTATGGACTTGGCCGCATCTTTCAGCAGCGTAGTCTTTCCGGCCTTCGGCGGCGATACGATCATCCCTCTTTGCCCCTTTCCAATGGGACTTACCAGATCCACAATCCTCATGGCAAGACTTCCGCCGGGACGCTCCAGACGCAGTCTTTCATTGGGGAAAATGGGCGTCATATCTTCAAAATTACATCTTTTTACACTTTCATTGGGGGGAAATCCATTGATTCTAGTCACATACAGCAGTGCGCTGAACTTTTCGTTCTGAGATTTTATCCGGGTGTTCCCCTGAAGGATATCTCCTGTCTTCAGGTTAAACCGGCGTATTTGGGAGGGTGAGACATACACATCGTTCTCACCGGGGAGATAATTTTCGCAGCGTATAAAACCGTAGCCATCTGCCATCACTTCCAGGATGCCGCAGGCCGTCTCTCCGCTGTCCAATTGACTGTAATCCGTCCTGGCCTTCTCTTCCTTCGGATCCGTCTCTTCCGGCCTGGCCTCCGCCCGCTCATGTACTCTGGCCGGCCTTTCTTTCTCCGCGGCTTTTTCCTGAATTCCTTTTTCTTCCAGTTTTTCCTGCCGCTCCCTTTCGTCTTCTTCCAGCATCCGTTCAATCAATTCACTTTTCTTCAGGGTTGAAATGCCTTTCAGCCCCCGTCGTTTTGCGGCCTCCCGCAAAACGCCCACCTGTAACGTTTCGTATTTTTCTCTCATCAATTTTATATACCTCATATTTTACAGATCACCTGTATATTTGTTAAGTATACCAAATACTTGAGGTTTGTACAATATCATAATGTTTTATAATCTCTGTCTTTATGGGATCATTTATTCATAGGGCAGCGGTTCTTCCCAGATCACCTTTCTGTTCTCCAGAATTCTCCTGGGATTTTCTTCCAGCAGCAGCCAGGGACAGCCGCTGCCGTACCGTCTTTCCAGAACTCTGGCCGCCTGATCCATCACCGTCGTCCGGATCAGCGGACTGTGGGCATCGGAGGCCGCCACAGATACCAGACGGTGACGCAGCATGGATTCTGCCGTCCTTTGCACCCTCTCTCCAAACCGCCCCAACAGGCTTCCTTTATTTATCTGAATCACCGCTCCCATCCGATACCATTCATAGATATGTTCCGGCACCCGCTGGACACAGTGATACCGCTCCGGATGGGCCAGTATGGGCGCATACCCTTTTTCCAGCAACCGGTCCAGAATCCGGTAAACATAAAAGGCCCGGGTATCCATGGCAAACTCCACCAGCGGATACCGGCTGTTGTTTATGGTCAGAAGTTTTCCGCTTTTCAGCCGGTCCGCCACGTCATCACCGGCGAAAATTTCCATACCGCTTACCAGGCGAAGGGGGATGTTCTCCCTTCTGACCATTTCCTCAAAACGGCGGAATCGCTCCATATATTCAGAAACCCAGGACAGAGAATTCTGTCCCGGGATATTGCTGTGAGCCGTGGCCGCCATAATCTCTGTTCCGGAATCTGCCGCCGCCTGGGCCATTTCAAGGGCCTCCTCCCAGGAGGCCGCCCCATCGTCCAATCCCGGAAGAATGTGGGCATGTATATCGATCATTGCAATTCTCCTGTCACCGTAACGTTCAACACGGCCTGTGCCGTCTGGGTACCGTCCACAGAGGTTACGGAATAAATTACGGAATAGTTTCCCGGCTTGCCGGTATCCACCATACTCTGGATCTGCACCCGCTCCCCGATATTTCCAAAAGAAGGATCATCTGCCGATTCCAGATAATCCCAGGGTGAAAACTCACTGCCTGGCGGAATCTCGATCCGGCTTTCCCTGAGCGTCAACGTAAGGTCCGGCACTTCCCCGGAAATATTGGCCTGTACCTGACATTCCTCATGATCCAGGTAAGCGTTGTCCAGGGAAAAGGTAATCTGATAAATCCCCTTGGATATTTTTTCCCTGCACCAGGTAATCTGATCCGTCACATCCAGGCCGAATCCATCGGTTCCCTTGATCTCTCCCCGCTCCTTCAGTCTGGCGATCAGATCATCCAGATCATCCGCTTCCAGATTCAGCGGTTCCTGCACTTGAATCTGAGGTCCCTGGTAATTTTCTAAAATCAGAGTTCTCTCTTTCGTAACCTCTCTCCCACTGGAGGAAAATACGGAATACCGGATTTTCTTTTCTCCGCCGGATTCCTCTCCCGTGAGCACCGCGTTCACCTGATCCGTGATGTCCTTTCCGTCGGCGTCCGCCGCCGTCACGCCTTCCATTAAGTTCAGTTCTCCGCTGCCGCTGTAGACCAGTTCCTCCGGTTCAAAAGCAAGGGATACCTCCTCTTCCTCCTCTTGAACCTTTTCCTCTTCTCTTTTCTGTTCCTGATATGCCGAAACCAGAAAAAGCGCCGCCAGCAGGAGAGCCGCCAGAATGCCGATTCCCCTGAAAATATTTCGTCTCATCCCTGTTCCTTCTGTTCTCCATATCCGTATCTGCCGTAATAACCGTATCCATAACGACCATAGCCGTAATAGCCATACTTTCCTTTATGCAGAGGTACTCCGTTAAAGGCATAGCCGAAAATGGGAGTGCCGCTTTCCTCCAACCCTGCCAGACTGTCCAGAATTCTCCGCTTCTGCACAAAATCATGGCGGATGATATACAGAATTCCGTCGGCATGTTCCGCCAGCAGACTGGCGTCCTCAAACATCTCCGCAGGAGGCGTATCCAGAATAATCAGATCGTACTCTTTCTCGGCCTCCTCCAGCAGTTCCAAAAGCCGGGGATGATTAAGCACCGCTGTGGTATTTCTCACCGGAAGATTGCCGCAGAGGAAAAAGATGCCGCTGTCCGGGTCTTTTTCCACTGCCCGGACAAACTCTGTTTTTCCCTTCACCACATTGTACAGCCCGCTGCCCTCCCCTTTGGACAGCATTTTCCGATCGGTCTGCTTTCTGAGATCTCCGTCGATAAACAGTACCTTTTTCCCGTGGGCCGCCGCTGCATAGGCCAGATTTACTGCCATCGTGGACTTCCCTTCTCCCGAAACGGTACTGGTCACCAGAAGGATTTTTCCCCCTTTTTCCTCCAATTCCCTCTCTACTTTAAGCTCTATACTTAAAATATTTTCTTTAAACCGGGCGGACATATTTTCATTTAAGATAGACAGGGTTCTTCTCTGGGTTTTCTTCCTGGCCTTCGCCTTCAGTTCAGGGATATTACCAATACAGGGCAGATTCATCACACTTTTCAGTTCATCAGGGGTCTGCACTGTTTTTCTGAAGAACGCATACAGGGCAATCAGGAAAAATCCCGCCGCCGCCCCAAAAAGGGCTCCTTTTGCCACCTTTCTCGTATAATTGGGCTGATTATAAGGCTCCGTCGGTTCTGTAGGCACGTTAATCATGTTGAACTTTGTCTCTCCAATGACGAACCGGGAAACTTCCGGATAAACCCGGATGGCGGATTCCAGAATTTCCTTGGCGTCCTGGGGATCGCTGCTGGTCACCGACATCGTAATCAGGTTGGACTCCGAAACCGCTTCAGCGGAGATGCTGCCGTTGATGCTTTCCACACCCAGATCTTCTTTTATGGCGTTGGTCAAAAGACTGCTGCTCAATATGTAGGGGAAGGTCTTGGCTAACTGTCCTGCAGTAGTCGTATCGTAATAAAAGTTATAACTTTCACCGCTGGAACTTTCATCACTTCCGCCGGTCATGACGGTAAAGGAAGCTTCAGAGCGGTACATCGGCGTATAAAATCTGGAATTTTTCACATATAAAACAGCGCTTCCCAGGAAGGCCAGAAGAATGATCAGCCACCAGAATTTGGCCAAACCTTTAAGAAAGTTCCACAGGAGGATGCCAAGATCGATTTCCAGTTCATCCTGATGTTCCATTTTTTCTTCCATCTGCTAATCCTCTCCTTCCATTCGTCTGCTGCTGCGGTATCCATAGTAACGGTACTCATGGCTTCTCTGGAATAACTGTTCTCTATGAAAAGCATTGAGTACAAAACCGGAAAAATCAGCGCCGGACTGGCGAATATTGTCCACCGTATCGTTAACTGCCCGGATGTCGGTCCAGTCCTGACGAACCACCATCAGAACCGTGTCGGTCATCTTCATCAGCAGCTCCGTGTCACTGGCCAAAGACATAGGCGATGAATCCAGAATCAGATAATCAATAACCTTTCTCCCGCTGCTGATCAGTTTGCGCATATAGTCGGAATCCAGATATTTTACCGAATTATGTACGCCCGATTTCTGGAAAACCCGGTAAATGCCAAACTGCTTTTCGTAGAACATCACTTTGTTCAGCGGAACCTTGCCTTCCAGATAATCCGTCAGGCTGCTCTGGGTGTTGCCCGGCCGCCCGAAGATCTTATACTGAGCCGGTTTTTTGAGATCCGTATCGATCAGCATGACTTTCTTTCCCTTTTCCGCCAGGGCAATGGCCAGATTGGCGGCCGTGGAGGATTTTCCTTCATTCTCTGCCACGCTGCTGACCATAATCACCTTCTGCTTTTTCCGCCGCATCCGGTGATCCAGGTGAGTAGCCAGTTTCCGGACCGCTTCCACATACCCGGCGCTCACCAGAGTCGACGTGATGAGAATGGACTTATTTCCTCTGCGAAACAGTCCCTTGAGGGTTTTGTTTTTGTTTTCATAAGGAATGGTTTCCAGAACACGTCCGTCCAGATTTCTCCTGGCCGAGTCTTTCGTCTTCACCGTAAAGCGAAGCACAGACACCAGCACGATGAGGCATCCCGTAAGAGCAGCCGCTCCCAGCATGCCCAGCCTGCGCAGCCTTGACAGATTCAGCACATTGGACGGGCTGACCGGAACGGTCGGTTCCTGTACAATGCGGAGCACCGCATTGGAAAACAGGTAATCCGACACCGTATCGTAATTTTCTATGGCCGACTGGATAATCAGATAAGCCTGTCTTGGGTTGACAGAAGTCACCTGAAGCGTGATCAGGTTCGTCTCTTCGATAATGGAAGAAGAAATCTCTCCCTCAATACTTTCCTGACCCAGATCCTCCGCGATTTTCTCCCGCAGAACGTTGCTGTCGAAAACTTCGCTGAATATCCCCGCCATCTGGTTGGTCAGCGTCAGGGACGAATAGGCGTTGCTGTTATTTCCCCGGGCGCTGACGGCCAGCGTAGCCGTGGCCGTATACTCCGGTACATAGAGCAGTCCCTCCGCACCGGTAACGGCAAACCATGCCGTTACCGCCGCCAGCAGAATCACCCAGCAATTTTTCACCAC
Organism: Ruminococcus sp.; assembly: GCA_050944435.1. Taxonomy (GTDB): domain Bacteria; phylum Bacillota; class Clostridia; order Lachnospirales; family Lachnospiraceae; genus Ruminococcus_G. The sequence continues at coordinate 40,534 of JBMNRB010000019.1, read as the reverse complement.
ATCCCGCAGGATACTGAACAGACTTATCTCATCCAGATTGAATTCTTTCCTTTCACCCATGGTATCTCTCCTTTACTCCCGCACAATCACCGTAAGCCATGTTTCTCCTGCCAGACCCTGTTCATTTTCCGCCCGGTAATGGATTTCGTAGCATCCTTCCCGCTGGGAATCCACTCCTGATTCCGCCGTCACCACCGGGGAATCCAGGATATTTCCGTCGGCGTCTGTCACCTGCTCCACGTAGGCGTTGGGATCGATTTCCTCTCCCGGATTTATGTAAACAATTGGTGAGGTAAGCTGAATCTGCAGCGCCGCATTGGATCCTTCGATGATATGCACCGGAAGATTCTGTGTTTCCACATCGCCGAAACTGTTGGTCACCTCCACGGTAATTGTATAATCTCCCGCCGTCTGGTAATCCACGTCACTTTCCACCAGTTTCACCAGAGAAGAAATATTTCCGTCCAGACTGTCATCAGCGCCCACATAAGTGACAGCATTCTCTCCTTCCCCCTCCCGGAATACCAGCGGCTGACTTAAGGTAAGCCTGGGAGAACGGTAATCCGAGAAACGAAGCTGCCGGGTCAGGGTAGCCGGCTGATTGGAAGAATCGAATACCACATAGGTAACGTTGCAGACTCCCTTTTCCACAAACTGCGAAAAACTGCCCACGATAATCTGATCCGTCAGATCACCGTCTTTTTCATCGTAAGCCGTCAGCCCTTCCAGAAGCTGCGCTTCTTCATATTGAGAAGGAACCTCCAGCACTTCCCGGTCACTGGTAATCTGGGGCACGGTGAAATCCGCATTCCGCCTCTCCTTCACCCAGGAAGCCCCATAGACTCCCAGACTGGCAATAAACAGCACAATCACTGCAATTCTGACATACTTCATCTTTTACCTCTTTTCCTCCTGCTCTTTCAAAACGCTTCCAAAAACTGCTGGATGCCCTCTTCATCCATCTCCTGAATCCGTCCTTCCTGAATCTTATACACCCTGCTGCACATGGAGAACACGCTGGGCCGGTGAGCCGCCACGATCAGGGTCCGGTGAGGCTCTTTCCTGATAATCCGCCGCAGCACACGGCGCTCTGTTCCCACATCTAAAGCGCTGGTTGCCTCATCCAGGATCATCACCGGCGCGTCGGCCAGCAAGGCCCGGGCGATGGAAAGACGCTGCTTCTGCCCTTCAGAAAACCGCTGTCCCCGCTCCCGCACCTGGGTATTTAATCCCTCCTCCAGTTTCTGAACAAATTCCCATGCACAGGCCGCATCCAGCGCGGCGATGATTTCTTCATCCGAGGCCTCCGGCTTTACCATCCGCATATTTTCCGCTATAGTGCCGGAAAACATGGTATTGCCCTGGGGAATATAGCTGAAAAGACAGCGGGTGGAAGAGGAGGCTTCCAGAACTTTCCCGCCGGGATTCCCCACCTGGATTTTTCCCCTCTGGGGATGATATAACCCCAGCAGAAGATTCAGCGTGGTGGTCTTTCCCTGGCCCGATGGGCCGATCAGAGCCACGATCTCCCCGGGATCCGCCCGGAAATCCGCTCCCTGATATACCCATTTCTCTTCTTCATAGGCAAAATCCACGCTTTCCATGTGAACGTAAACTCCCTTTTCCTCCGCCGCGTCCTTAATGGCCTCCGCCTCTTCTTCATCCTCCAGGGACTCCCGGGGCAAATCCACCACCTCCATGATCCGCTCGGCGCTGACGCAGGCCCGCACAGCAGAAGGCATCAGACTTAGGATAGAACTGAAAGAGCCTCTCAGGGAACCGGCCATGGATACGAACATGGTCATGGTTCCATAACTGATCTCCCCCTGCCACAGCCGGTAAACGGCAAAACCGTAGCAGGCATAGCCTATGGCCTGTCCCACCAGGGAGGTGACAATGGTGCTGAAGGACTGGAATTTATTCTGTCTGGAAGATATCTCCATGGTTTCTTCCTGGATTCGGTGAAATTTTTTTGTCACCTGATCCAGCATGCCGAAGGCTTTAATAAACTGAAGATTCTGGAATGTTTCCTGATCGAATACCGTCCGGTCGCTGGACAGTTCCTGATTCTCCCGCTGGAACTGTCGCATTTTCCGGGTAGTATACCGGGAGGTGAGAAAAGAAACCGGCGCTCCCGCCAAAGCGATCACCGCCATAGCCGGATCATTGCGGATCATCACGATAAAGGCCCCTCCGAAACTGACCAGAGCCGTCACCGCATTGGGAAGAAAGGTGAGCACGCTGTTGGCCACCGACCCGGCGTCTCCGTTGACCCGGTATAAAAGGTCACCGGAACGGTATCCCGCCAGCGAAGCCCAGTCTGTATGCAGTACCTGTTCATAAATATCCGCCCGGATCTCATTGGTCACTTTCAGGCGAATTCTAAAAGAAATCCGCATCTTAACGGCATTGACAAAAATCTGTCCCACACCCACGCCCACATAGAGAGCGATCACCTGGATAATCCTCTGGGAATTTACGCCAGTCACCGCATCCACCAGATCCCGGCTTACCATGGAAGTCCCCAGCCCCAGCAGAGAGCCGGAGGCCCCCAGAAGCACGTAGATGATAATCATCAGCCAGTACCGCCGCACATAAATATACATCCACAGCATTTCCGCAATTAACTGCTTCAGTCTTCCCTCTTTAATTCGCTGAACGATATGCTTCACCGAAGCCATTTTCTTACATAACTCCCCTTAACAAAAGAAAATCCCATTCCCCTATCCCCCGCGACAGGAATACGGGAATGAGTTTCCCCCTTCTTATTTTTTTTAATATGATGCTCCTTTTAACAACCGCCAAAGACAGTTTTTTCCGTAAGCGCCACTGCATCCTCATCGGGACGGCAGGACAGTTCATAGACGGGAAGCGCCGACAGAAGATGATCCAGCGTCTCCAGACACAGTTCCATTCCGTTTTCCAGCCACTGCGGATAGAAAACACTGCCTGATACCGCCGACACTTTCTCAAAGCCCGTCAGCTCCCGAATGGAATTCTCCGGCGCCTGCTTTAACACGATCATGGCATGAACCGGCACACTGGTATTCTCACAATAGGGCGACGAACCATGCCAGGGCGTCCCCCATCCCAGAAAACACTCTTCCGTTTCCTGAACGAAGACAATATCCCCGTTGATAATCAAAGCATCCCGGTATTTATTCCACAGTTCCGCCTGGGTAGTCTTGCCGATACCGGAAGGGCCGAGGAACATAAGACCGCGGCCGTTGTTCTCAATGAGGGAACTGTGAAAAATTATTCCTTTTTTCTTTGTTACATGGGTGCAGAACATATTTAAAAGAAAGTTATCTGCTTCCTGCCCTTTTTCAGATACAATCAGCCTGCCTTCTGTCCATTCCTTATTAACAGCAAATACGTTTGAATCACTAATTAACAATTGAAAATTGACCTCATCAAGCTGTACAAATATGGTACCGTAAAACACCGGATCACCAAAATTAATATGCACTGAAAAAAGAGGACAACCATATGCCTTACATATTTGATATTTTTTCCAACATTGTCCCAGAAATAGATTATCTTCTATTTCCAAGTCATAATTCGCAATCCTGTAAACACTCATGATGTCGTTGAATGGTCAACATCCATACATCCACTATCTACACCTACAGCATTATAAAAGTTGTCCCAGCCTTCTAGTGTATAATTTTGAGCCCAGTAAGCGAAAACTGCATCAAGATTTCCATTTGTGGCTACATAGTTAGCTACATCTTCATTCGACGCGAAATCCGAGTACATATTAGTCGGACCTCCTGATATTCCATACATCCATCCCTGCCCTGTAAATCCCTCATCATTCCACATATAATAAATACCGCGTACAATAGATGCCCCTGAAGGTATCGTGCCATCCCTGCTGTCCACACTATATGCAGCAACAGCTTCATATTCCTGATTTGCTGGTGCGCTTACATAATTGCTTCCGCTACTCATATATTCCAATCCCCTTTCTCTTCATCATAAAATTGTTTCACCGTGTTACAAAATTTCTCTGTCACCTGATGCGGACTTCCGCACTCAGCCGCCAGAGTTCCGGCGCATTTCGCACACGCCTTATTTGCTTTACAGGTCTTACATTCCTCGGGCCATTCAAGAGCCTCCTCGTATTCGATCAGCTCTTTCCATGCCTGGGGAAACGCCCGATCCAGAACGGATATATCAGGTTCATTCATAAAACTGCAGAACCGCATCATTCCATTCCAGGTCACCCAATACCCCAGCCGGTAATCCTTGCAGTAGGTACAGGGCTTTCTTTCTATATTTACCGGCGCCTTTTTAAGGCGGTACCGGATTTCTTCTTTTTTCTGCTGATCCAGTTTTTCCTGAACCCTTACTTCTCTGGCTTCACTGTCCGGTACACGAACGGACGCTTTTACTCCTCCGGTGGCCATCCAGGGCAGCTTATGAACATAGGCGTAAAAAGCCATCTTCTGTATGTCTTCCTCGTTCTGCCGGATTACCGTGGTGATGAGCTGCACCGGAATCTTCATCTCTTTCAGCGTCTGAATCCCCCGGTCAACTCTGGTGAATCCCTCTTTTACCCGGCATACTCTTTCATATACTTCATCCCCGGAACCGTATAAAGTCATTTTAACGCCTCTGGGCGGATATTCTTCCAGAAGCTTTGCCATCTTCCCTTCGATCAGAGAACCGTTGGTCTGCAAAGTGATGAAAAAACCCATCTGCGTCAGTTCCCGCCAGATCGTTTCGAATTCCGGATGCATCAGCGGTTCTCCTCCCGTGATGCAAAGCCAGGCGGTTCCCGCTTTTTTCGCCTCTTTGGCAAGGGCAATCCATTCCTTCGCCGTCAGCTCTCTTCCATATGCCGGAATCTGCTCCGGTTTCAGATGAACATAGCACATCCGGCAGTTAAAATTACATCTGGGCGTCAGCTCAAAGGTTCCGGATATGGGGATGGCATCGGCGAATGCCTTTTCCCAGACCGCCTTGTAAAAAGGATCCAGCCACTCCATTCTCCGGCAGGCCGGTTCAAACTCATAGGCCATTACTTCTCACCCTTTCCAGGCATACGCACGAAGACTCTGCCTCGCACAATTCCATCATCCAGGATATTGTTGTCCGCCAGCGTTTTCAAAAACTTATCGATATCTTCTCCGGCCTTTTCCTCCGTCACACCATCGTAGTGCTCCAGAATCCGTTCTACCAGATCTTCCTTTTCAAATTCGTGGTCTTTCATATAATCCCACAGGTAAGCAGCTGAAGAAGAGATATAAACAATAGACGTTACCTCCCGGACTCTCTTCCCCGTTGGAACAATCACATACTGCCCCGCCACTTCCCGCAGAATCAGCCCGTCTTTTAATTTCAAATTTCTTCCTCCTCTGAAATGTTTAATATCACCCTCAGAATAAACCTGTTCTGTTCCCTTTTAGTGTCCATTCCTCCCTGATACTTTCTCGCAATCAGGTCGATGCTTTCCAGCCCGTATCCCATTTGTATCTTTGTCCCTTTGGCCTCATAATCTCCAGGCGGAAGACTGTTTTCTATTTTAATCAGAATCGTCTTCTTAAACTGACGGATCATTACCTGAATACAGGCTGTTCCCTCTTCACATTCTCCGCAGGCATTCAGCGCGTTTTCCAGTGCGTTGCCCAGCAGTACCGTCATATCCATCAAATTCAGCACCAGGTTATCTTTTATCTCTATGCGGTATTTCAACTGAATCTGTTTTTCTTTTGCCTGAACCACATAATAGCTCATCACTTCATCCAGAACGGGATTTCTGGAAAGCTGCTGCAGTTCTATTTCTTTTACTTCCGTCAGATAATTCTCAATATAAGCCTGCAGCTTTTCCGTCTGTCCTTCCTGGGCCAGAGTATCCATAGTCCGCAGATGATGTCTTAAATTATGCCGCTTTTTCTTTTCTTTTTCCATGCGGTCATTCAGCCATTTATACTGCTGCTGATAAGAGGCCAGCCGCGACCGCATCTCCTGCTTTTCTTTTTCCAGTATCAGACAGGCGAAATAAATAAAATACGCCAGGACATCTCCCGCCATGAAACAAAGCATCCATATACTCAGCGAGATTTTGCCTGATTTGGAAAAAATCTGCATATCCAAATTTACTTCCATCTGCAGCGCCGCAATCATCAAAATAAGTATCGCCACAGAACATCCGGTAATCATCCGCAGCTCTCTCTGGTTTACCTGTAGCAGTTCCTGAACGCCGCGATGCCGTAGAAAATGATAAATAAACGGGTAAGTTATTCCCGTAACAACGACATATGCGATAAGCGATCCCACGGAATAGGGAAAAATATTATGCAGCAGCGGCTGCGGAAAAAACTTGGCCGCTATCGTATTGAATACATAAATCAGAATACCGTACTGAATCACCAGCATGTACAGCAGTACCCGTCCTTGAACCCCATCGCGGAAACTCAAAAAATAGATAAGGCTGCCTCCTCCCAGGCAGATGGCAAAAATCAAATTAGCGTTCCGGATGATAACTGCTTCTCCTGCGCCCTGAATATACAAAAAGCCCAGATAAATCCCAGCCGCCACAGAGGCAATTACGTATACCTCACACAAAATCCAGAGCATTTCCCTTTTGGGAAACCGGAGATGCTCCTGTTTGTAAGGCGCATAAAACAGGAATAAAATCGGAATAATCTGCAGCATATATCCAAGAATCTGGATTATGACAAACGCCCCCACCGAATGTTCTTTCATACTTACTCTTGTTCCCCCATATAATGCTGAAAAAGAAAATCGCTGTATTTTCTCCGGTTTTCCGATCGCTGTCTTCTGCTCAGCATAAACGTCACGCCGTCCACTTCGCAGGAATCATTATTCATCTTTTCCACCGCTTCCATATTGACGATGACGCCTCTGTTTATTCTCAGAAACCGATCGTCCAGTTCTTCCATAAAATTCTGGAGACTTTCTCTTACCTTTACAAAGGAACCAGAAATCATATGAATATACAGATAATTGCGCATACTCTCTATGTATGTAATTTTATGATACGGGATCTTCTGCATCTGTCTGCTGTTCACATCGTATATCTCAATCTGAAAATTGTTAATTTTCTGATACCGTTCCTTTACTTTGCGAATCAGACTTTCCTGATACGGCTTCACAAGATAGTAAAAAGCGTTTAACTCAAATGCTTCCGGCCCGAACTCCCTGCTGACACTGACCAGAACAATCTCTGCTTTTGGATATTGGCTTCGAATTACCCGCCCTGTTTCTATACCTCCCATCTGTTTCATAAAAACGTCAAGAAATACAAGATCAAAGTCTTTCCCCATCTCCATTAAGTTAAGCAGCTCTCGGCCGTCTCCACTCTCTGTGATTTCAGCATTTTTCCAGGCTTTCTCCAACATATTCCGCAATTCTCTGCGTTCTTTTTGATTGTCGTCACAAATTGCGATATTCATAATGTACCTCTTTTTTATTATATATTGATATATTTCTTATCTCCAGTACCACTTATCCCAATTCTGTACCATTTATCCCCACAATCTGTACTGTTGCTTTTCCGTTCTCCCCCAAATTTCAAAAAGTCCACACTTGATAAAAATAAAAAGTGCCCGCAAATCAGGCACTTTAGTCCTGCGGACAACAGGACTTGAACCTGCACGTCGAAGACACCAGAACCTAAATCTGGCGCGTCTGCCAATTCCGCCATGTCCGCAAAATTTAGATTTATTATATCACACTTTTTCGCCAGAGGCAAAACAAAAATATGTTCCATCTTGACTTTTCTGATTTCTCATAGTATAGTAACAATATCAAAAAAAGAAACCAGTGAACAAGAGTAGTACTCGTTTCCCAGCGCACTTTCAGAGAGCTGCATAGGGTGGAATTGCAGCAGTGCCGGAATGAGGAATGGACTTGCGAGGGCAAACCCAAAGGCTGCGCCGAGTAGGGGAGACGGGAATCCGCCCGTTACAACGGAACATGTATATACGTACATGATGAGTGCATTCTTTACAGAATGAATTTAGGTGGCACCGCAGGATTTTTCCTGTCCTATCAGAATGATAGGGCAGGTTTTTTTATTAAGTAAAAAAATCAGGATCCTTCCCTCTGCCCATCGCAAAAAAAGAAAGGATGTAAACCATGAGTGAAGAAAAGAAAATTCCTTACAAAATTTACCTGGAAGAAAATGAAATGCCCGCCCAATGGTACAACGTAAGAGCAGACATGAAAAACAAACCGGCTCCTCTTTTGAACCCGGCCACTAAAGAACCGATGACCTTCGACGAACTGCGGGGCGTATTCTGCGATGAACTGGTACGCCAGGAAATGGACGACACCACTGCTTATTTTGACATTCCGGCTGAGATTCAGGATTTCTATAAAATGTACCGTCCTTCCCCTCTGGTACGCGCCTATTTCCTGGAAAAAGCTCTCGATACCCCGGCAAAAATCTATTATAAGTTCGAAGGGAACAACACTTCCGGCAGTCATAAGCTGAATTCTGCCATAGCTCAGGCGTATTACGCTAAGAAACAGGGGTTAAAGGGCGTTACCACAGAGACCGGCGCCGGACAGTGGGGAACCGCTCTTTCCATGGCCTGCTCCTATTTTGATCTGGACTGCAAAGTCTATATGGTAAAAGTTTCTTATGAACAAAAGCCCTTCCGCCGGGAAGTAATGAGAACTTACGGCGCTTCTGTAACTCCCTCCCCATCCGATACCACAAAAGTGGGGCGGAAAATCCTGGCAGAGCACCCGGGCACTTCCGGAAGCCTTGGCTGCGCTATTTCGGAAGCTGTGGAAGCCGCCGTCTCCTCCGACGGATACCGTTATGTACTTGGCTCCGTATTAAATCAGGTGCTGCTTCACCAGTCCATCATCGGTCTGGAAACAAAAGCGGCCCTGGATAAATACGATATTAAACCGGATATCATCATCGGCTGCGCCGGCGGCGGTTCCAACCTGGGAGGACTGATTTCTCCCTTCGTCGGAGAAATGCTCCGCGGAGAAGCCGATTACCGCATTATCGCCGTGGAACCTGCTTCCTGTCCCAGTCTGACGCGCGGACGTTTCGCCTATGATTACTGTGATACCGGAATGATCTGCCCCCTGGCCAAAATGTATACCCTGGGCAGCGGATTCATCCCTTCCGCCAACCATGCAGGTGGTCTTCGTTACCACGGAATGAGCTCCGTCGTTTCTCAGCTCTACCATGACGGACTGATGGAAGCCGTATCTGTGGAACAGACCCAGGTATTCCAGGCCGCTGAACAATTCGCCCGGGTGGAAGGCACTCTTCCTGCGCCGGAGAGCAGCCATGCAATCCGTGTCGCCATTGATGAAGCGTTAAAATGCAAGGAAACCGGCGAAGAAAAAACCATCGTTTTCGGTCTGACCGGAACGGGATATTTCGACATGGTTGCTTACCAGAAATACAACGACGGCGTTATGACCGACTACGTTCCCACCGACGCCGATCTGGAGCCTGGTTTTGCCAGTCTTCCGGATGTAGACAAATAAACACTGACTTTTTCAAAACAGGGGACCACGGTTCCCTGTTTTTTCACGCAGATGCGAAAAAGAAAAAAGCACTCCCTGACGGAATGCTTTTAACGTTTCATGAGACATCGGGGATTCGAACCCCGGACAACTTGATTAAAAGTCAAGTGCTCTACCAACTGAGCTAATATCCCATCTATATAAATATAGTAAAAATAATGGGAATGCACTTTTTGACTCTGCATTCCCATAACTGGGCTAGCTGGATTTGAACCAGCGAATGCAGGAGTCAAAGTCCTGTGCCTTACCGCTTGGCGATAGCCCATTACTTAAGGTGGATACAGGGATTCGAACCCTGGGCCTCCAGAGCCACAATCTGGCGCGCTAACCAACTGCGCTATACCCACCATAACGTGCCTGGAGGGATTCGAACCCCCGACCCACGGCTTAGAAGGCCGTTGCTCTATCCAGCTGAGCTACAAGCACATAAACGGTGCACCATCGTCACCACTTTTCGTCTAATGATGAAAAGCGTACATACGCACTGCAGATTTTTTCGCATTTCACAATGCAAGCGGGTGATGGGAATCGAACCCACGTATCTAGCTTGGAAGGCTAGTGTTCTACCTTTGAACTACACCCGCATATTTTTGTTGATTTTCCAGCGTCGGGGTGACAGGATTCGAACCTGCGGCCTCCTGGTCCCAAACCAGGCGCTCTAGCCAAACTGAGCCACACCCCGCTGCTCAAAGCGCTTTCGGCCTGACGCAAGGTATATTATATTATAGACTTTTCCAAAAGTCAACACATTTTTTTATTTTTTTACGAGTCACCCTTTCATTTCAAATACCTTATGGTAAAATGAGCTTCTCCCCCAGAATCAATCTCCATCACCATATAACTGGGGTTTCTGGGAATCTGCCGGGGATAGGCCAGGCTGCCGGGATTGACCACGGTAATCGTCTTTCCCACGTCCAGATAGGGCTTATGGGTATGACCGTACATCACGATATCCGCCTTCCTGCTCTCACCCTCTTCCCGGATTCTCTCCACTCCCATGGATACGCCGTAATAATGGCCATGGGAAAGAAAAATCTTTTTCCCGCCCAGCTCGAACTCCATCTCCCGATCCAGCGTACTGAAATAGTCGTTATTTCCTGCCACTACATAAAACGGACATCCCGCCAGCTTTGCAATATAGTCTTCCTCGCCTTCCACATCGCCGCAGTGAATCAACGCATCCGCAGGCCATACTCTTTCCATCACTGCTTTCAGATTTTTTGCATGCCCATGGGTGTCGCTTATAATTACAATCTTCATTCCTTACCCCTCTCTTCTGGCCTGAAGTTCTTTTTTCATCTTTCTTAACGCCTTCCCACGGTGACTGATTTCATTTTTTATTTCCGGCGGAAGTTCCGCTGTGGAGCACCCGTATTGGGGCACATAAAAAATAGGATCGTATCCAAAACCGTTCCCGCCCCTCTCCTCATATCCAATCCTTCCCTCCACAGTTCCCTCTGCCGTCAGCACCTCTCCGCCGGGAAAAGCGGCCGCAATCACACAGACAAACCGGGCGGTTCTTTTTTCATCGGGCACTCCCTCCAGCCGGCTGATCAGATTCTGGTTTTTTATCCGGTAGGAAGTATCCTCCCCCATGTACCGGGCAGAATAAACCCCCGGCTCTTTGTTGAGGTAATCGATCTCCAGCCCGGAATCGTCCGCCAGCACGATTTCGTGACATAATTCCATAACCGTCCTGGCCTTTATCACCGCGTTTTCTTCAAAGGTTTTCCCGTTTTCTTCGATATCGACGGTGATGCCCGCTTCTTTCATCGAAAGTATCTCCACGTCCAGGTCTGCCATGATTTCCCGGATTTCTTTCATTTTTCCCTCATTTCCCGTAGCAAAAATGATTTTCTTCATCTGTACTTACTCCCTTCGCTGTTTTCTGGGCGGTTTCGGACCGGCATACTGATAGAAATATGTCTTCAGCATGCCATTGTATATCTTTCTGTTTTTATCTGCATTCTTTCCTATATAACGCTGCGCGTCCTCATAACTGGTAATCAGATACAAAGACCAGCTGTCCATCCGCCGAAAGGCCTCTCCCAGCTCCCGGTACAGCTCCGGCAGTTTTTCTTTCTCCTCCAGTCTCTCTCCGTATGGAGGATTGGTGACAATAAATCCGAATTTTTTCGGATGATTCAATTCACTGACGGGACGCCGCTGAAAATGAATCAGATGATCCACCCCGGCCAGCCTGGCATTTTCCCTGGCGTTTTTAATGACCTCCCCGTCGATATCGTACCCCTGTATATCCGTTTCCCGCTGAAGATTCAGAAGATCCCGGGCTTCTTCTCTGGCATTGGCCCAGCATTGTTCCGAAATCAGATGGGTCCACTTCTGAGCCAGAAAGGAGCGATGCATCCCCGGCGCCATATTGGCCGCCATCATGGCCGCCTCAATGGGAAAAGTTCCGCTGCCGCAGAACGGATCCACCAGTATCCGATCTCCTTTCCAGGGCGTCATCATAAGCAAGGCCGCCGCCAGCGTTTCCGTAATGGGGGCTTTGGCCGTCCTCTGCCTGTATCCTCTCTTGTGCAGGGAAACCCCTGAAGTATCCAGGGTAATCGTGGCGATATCCTTTAATATGGTTACGCGGATGGGATAACTTTCGCCGCTTTCCTCAAACCAGGATATATGATAATGCTCTTTCAGCCTTTCCACAATAGCTTTCTTTATAATCGACTGAATATCCGAAGGACTGAACAGCTTGCTTTTAATGGAGGTAGCCTTTGCCACCCAGAATTTGCCCTTTGGCGGAATCAGCTCTTCCCAGGGCAGAGCCTTCGTCTTCTCAAACAGCTCCTCAAAGGTTTCCGCTTTCACCTGTCCCACTTTCAGCAGAATCCGTTCTGTCGTCCGCAGGAAGATATTGGCATCCGCCACCGCCTGTCCGTCTCCATAAAAGGTGACCTTCCCGTCTTCCACCTGACTGATCTCATAGCCCAGCTCCAGGATTTCCCTTTTTAATATCGCCTCCGTGCCGAAATGGCAGGGCGCCACCAGTTCAAACCGTTTCATTCTCTCCTCTTTTCTAAAGGGCGTCCTCCCGGAAACTCCGAAAGGACGCCTTTCATGTCATTCTTGCTCTATTGTACTATGTCTTTGTGGAAAACTCAAGTTACCAGGTTCTTTTTCCCTCTTTCCAGCCATGGATACCCCCTGTCAGCGATTTGACCCGATATCCCTTTGCCGCCATCTCCTTTGCTCTGGCCAGACTGGAAGCTCCTCGTTCACAGTAGAGAAGGATAATCATATTACGGGGAAGCGAAAATAATGCGGCGGTATCTTCGTAGTCAATATGGCGCGCCCCCGGCAGATGGTACTTTCTATAATCTTCCTCTGAACGCAGATCTATGATTAACGTATCTTTTCGATACATATATTTTTCCAGCATATCCGGAGATATCATTTCCAGTTCAGGCATACTTTTCTCCTTTTTTATTTAGTATATTCACCGTTTTTTTCTTTGCCCTAAACTCCTATGCCCCGAAAGCTGCGTGGCACAACCATAAATGAAACAAGTAGGCTTTCTCTACCTGTTGTTACATGTTATACTTTAGTCAACGGTAAGGTCGAATTTTATTTGGGTCTGTAGCCCGTGCCCTAAACTGACTTTCGGTTCTCTCATTTGCACCACCATCTGTCCAGCCGCTTACGGCAGAAGGACGTATAGTAAAATATCAATAGACAGAGAACCTGCCGTAAATCTGCTGTGGAGGAAGCCCACTATGAAAAGAATTTACGACAATTGTTGTGGTATTGACGTGCACAAAAAACTAATTGTTGCCTGCTTTATTCATGGCAAAGAGCAGGATATCAAAGAGTTTGGTGCAACTACAAAGGAACTTCTTCGTTTAGCTGACTGGCTTGCCAAAGGCAATTGTGAAATGGTTGCCATGGAAAGTACTGGTTCTTACTGGAAGCCTCTTTATAATGTACTTGAATCGTCGGATTTAGGTGTGATGGTTGTAAATGCTCATCACATCAAACATGTTCCTGGCCGTAAAACCGATGCAAATGATGCAGAATGGATTGCCGATCTCCTTCAACATGGACTACTTAAAGCCAGCTATATCCCTGATAAAGCTCAAAGAGAACTCCGAGAACTTCTCAGTTACCGGAGAAGTCTGGTATCCGATAAAGCGCGCGAGCTGAACCGGCTTCAGAAAATGCTGGAGGGTGCTAATATTAAGCTGTCCGGCACAATTTCTGATATCAACGGGAAAAGTTCACGCAACATTCTCAAGGTCATTCTATCGGGCCAAAAAGTAGATGCTGAAAAATTGGAAGAAATGATTTCCGAGAAAAAGATCCACGGAAATATCAAAGCCTCCAACGAACAGCTCCTTGATGATTTGGAAGGTGTTCTGACTCCTCTTCAATGTAAGATGATGACAGAACTGTTAAAGCATGTTGATGAGCTGATTATCCATATCAAAAACCTGGATGATGAAATAGACAACCGCATGAATCCTGAGCAGAAGAAAGCTGCAACAGCAATATCGGATCTTCCTGGATTAGCTGACAATAGTGCGAAAGCGGTCATTTCTGTCATAGGTACTGACATGTCCCGGTTTCCGACAGACGCCCATATTTCATCCTGGGCAGGTTTATGTCCCGGAAATAATGAAAGTGCCGGTAAACGTAAGTCTGGGAAAACCCGTAAGGGAAATGCACTTTTAAGAAGCACGCTGGTAAATGCAGCTCACTCAGCGGTGCGAAACAAAAAATCATATTTCTATGCGCAGTTCCAACGTGTCAGCGCGCACAGAGGTAAGAAACGTGCGTATGTTGCAGTTGCTCATTCCATGTTGATTGCTATCTATCATATCTTGAAGGATGAGGTAAAATTTCAGGATTTAGGAGCTGATTATTATTCGCAATTTAATAAAGAACGAAAGATAACAGCATACCTAAAAAAACTTAAAGCATTAGGTTATGAACTTCCCTCGGCCATGGAAGGACGTCTGGCTTAATTCATAAATTTTGAAACCAAAGTTTGTTATAGGGGGAGTTTGCGCTTTTTTGGCTACCTCTAGGTTATAGTTTCATAGTAACCGATATGCCGAAACAAAAAGAGAAAAGCTATGGTAGGGGAGCTACCATAGCTTTTCGAGGGGAGTATAAATAATTAATAAGGGTTATTAATTGTAAAAAAAATTTTTTTGAAGGGTAAATTCTTTTTACAAGAATGATTATAATACAGTTTCCAGAAAAAAGCAACAAATATTTTTACCGTTCAAAGGGATAAATCACACCCCACTCTTTTCTCAGATATTCTGTCAGCCGGATCACCTTTAAAATTTCCTCATGGGGCAGTTCCGGGCATTCCAGGAGCCCTTCTTCCAGAGCCCGTTTACAGGCCAAAACCTCATACTCGTACCCGTTGATCTGTTTGGGAACGGGATACCGGGCCGTCACCTGTCTCTTCTCATCCAACACCCTGATTTCTTCGCAGTTATTGATATTCTGCACTTCGATGCATCCTTTGGTCCCATTGATCTCTCCCAGCCGGTTGCAGTGCACCAGCATGGAAGAATAAAGCACCGCCATCTTTCCGTCTTCATAAATCAAGGTCATGCTTTCCTGGGCGTCCACCCCCGTCTCCAGCTTCACGCAGGTGGAAGAAATTTCTTTGATTTTATCTCCGAAAAACATCAGCGCAAAATGAAGCGGGTACACTCCCAGATCCATAAGCGCGCCGCCGGCCAGTTCCAGTCTTCTCATCCTGTCGATATTAATGTGCTCGTAACCAAGATTTCCGGCCATGGAAGTGATTTCACCAATCACGCCGCTGTCTATCACGTCCTGGATCATCTTTCTGCTGGGCATATAGCGGGTCCACATGGCTTCCGCAATCAGGAGATTCTTTTCCTTCGCCAAGGCAAACAACTCTTCCGCCTGCCAGGCATTTACGGTAAATGGCTTTTCACAAAGCACCGGCTTTCCATGCTCCAGGCACAATTTCGCATGTTCATAATGAAACACATGGGGCGTGGCGATATAAACCAGATCCACCGCAGGGTCGTCAAGCATTTCCTCATAAGAACCGTAAGCCTTTTCGATGCCCCACTTTTCTGCAAATTTTTCCGCCCTGTCCCGATCTCTTGCCGCAATGGCATAACCCTCTACGGAATCATCCAGACCCCGAAGAGCCGCCGCCATGGACGTTGCGATATTTCCAGCCCCCAAAATCGCTACTTTCATTTTGCTACCTCCTGTTATGATAACCGTTTTGTTGATTTACTATACCATGTCGCAGAAAAAAAAACTAAAGAAATCCTGCACATTTTGCATAAAAGCTCTGATAACTGCCATACTAAGAGCGTAACACAAAGTATGATTGAAACAGGAGGGACTAATATGTCTAAAAATTATTCTGACGAAAACACAAACAAAAATAAGATGAACAACAATGCTTCCAACAACAACAGCAGCAGCAACGCAAGCAAAAATTCTTCTTCAAACAAAACTTCCAACTGCCACAATTCAACACAGAACAATCAGACTTCTTCCAAATATTAATTTTCGATGAAGCAAAGAGGGTGTCCGGGATAAAACCGGACGCCCTCTTTATCTTTTCTTCCATAAAGAAACAATAATAACAATCAGCAGCACCGGAACCAGCACAGGCGCCAATATCCGGAAAATACTTCCCACCAGCCAGAAAAGCACGCAGATAATCGCCGCCGCCGCTAAAATTCCCATCAGACATCCTCTGCCGTTAAAACTTCTTCCGTAAAATCGGGTCTGTTTCTCCTGCTGCACCGGCTGGTCTTCAGGAATAAATTCCTCTGACTGTCTGGTATCCAAAAGCGTTCTGGCCAGCAAAACGGGATCTCCCAACTCCTCCAGCACTTCTTGTTCAGATCTCCCTTTGACCCTTTCGCCGTCAATATACCCGGAATAATATCGAATCTGTCCTTCTATCTCCGCGGAAGTCATCCCTTCTTCCAGCTTTTTCCTCAGCTCTTTTAAGAATTCTGCTTTATTCATGACGTACTCCCTTCCAGACCTTCGCTGTACTCGGCAATGCGTTCCTCTATCCTTATTTTTTCATCTCCCTGAGCCGGTGTGGGCTGATAATTATTATAATCCGATTCCGATGATATGGAACAGGGGATAATGGAAATATTTTCGTCCGTCTCCGCCCCTTCCTGGGTCACCGTAAAGGTCTGCTGAAAAATCATGGTATCTTTATCGCTGGGATTGGAATTTCCTCCGAAACAGAAATTCCCCAGACTGTAGACAATCTTTTTCCCCTGATAGGTTTCAATGCCCTGAAGCACATGGGGGTGATGGCCCAATACCAGATCGGCCCCTTCGTCGATGGCCGTATGCGCCAGAGCTTTCTGTGTTTCGTCGGGATAGTTTTCCTTTTCTGAACCCCAGTGGAAACTGACGATAATCAACTGAGCTCCCTGATTTTTCAGTTCCCCTATTTTTTCTTTTAACTGGGATTCTCTCTCCATTCCATCCGCCAGAACATAAATGCCCGCCAGTCCTACTTTCACCCCTTTGATCTCCATCAATGCCGTTCTGTCGTATCCAAATGTCTTAATGCCCGCAGATTCTGCATTTTGAATCGTATCCTCATAACCACTTTCGCCGTAATCATAACTGTGATTATTGGCCAGGTTGGCCGCCTCCACTGAACCCTCTGTCAAAACCTGAGTATAAGAAGGACTTCCCTTGAAGGCAAAGGTCTTTTCCTGAATATCTTCTGATTCTGTCAAGGGCCCTTCCAGATTCACAATGGTAAGATCATCATTTTCGAAAATAGAACGGACATTTTCAAAGAACCAGCCTGGATCCCCCACGCTGTCGTAGACGGCGTTAAAACTGGTATCGTAATTGAAATCTTCATCCATTCCCAGCGTACAGTCCCCGGCTGCGCTGACGGTGATCTCAACGGGCTGGGGCGTAGGTTCCGGCGTTGTCTCTGTCTCTTCCTGACGGACTTCCGACTGTGCCGCCGCCGGCTCCGCCTGTTTTTTTCCTCCCACAGCCCGGACAATCATCACCACCGTCAGGACCAGAACCAGCGCCAGCGCTGTGGCAGCCATCCGCATCATCAACTGTATTTTCCGCTCCCTGACTGTCATGCCCTTTCTGCCATGCCGCCCTTTCTTCCTGTATCTTTTTCTTTTGTCCATGATAAAATCCTTTTCATTCATCCTTTCACGTGCTACTATGATTGAAAGTTTATCATAATTTATCTCAAAATGAAAGTTAGGGAGAACAGAATATGAAAAATTATCAGATCACAGAATGGTGCCGTTTTTTTATCCGGCAGCACGTATCTCCTGGAGATCTCTGTATCGACGCCACCGCCGGAAACGGCCACGATACCTTGTTTTTGAGCAGCCTGGTAAAAGAAAGGGGACAGGTTCTGGCCTTTGACATTCAGCAGCAGGCGCTGGATGCCACACGGCGGCGCCTGGCCCTGGCCTCTGCTTTGGAAAATGTTTCCCTGATTCTGGACAGCCACAGCCATATGAATCAATACGCCCTTCCCAGCACAGTTTCCTGCATTGTTTTTAATCTGGGCTATCTGCCCGGCGGAGATCATGCCGTCGCCACCAAACCGGAAACCACCATTTCCGCCATCCTGCAGGGACTTTCTCTCTTAAAGCCAAAAGGTCTCATCTCTCTGTGTATTTACAGCGGCGGCGACAGTGGTTTTGCAGAGAGAGACGCTCTTTTGGATTTTCTCAAAACACTGGACGCTAAACGTTATCTTGTCATCCTCAGTCAATATTATAACCGTCCCCATAATCCCCCTATTCCCGCTTTGATCTTAAAACTGTAAAAAGCTGTTCCCTTCCCGGACAAAATCCAGGAAGGAAACAGCTTTTCATTTTTCATCTACGGACGGATGGACACTACGGAAAAACCTGCTTTTTCCACCGCGTTTTTCAGAACCTCATCCTGAATTTCCCGGTCAAAGGAAACTACCGCTTTGTTTTTGGCCAAATCCACTTCGGCGCGGACACCCTCAATTTGATTCAGACCTTCCGTCACACTGGTCACACAGTGAGCGCAATGCATTCCGGAAATCTCTATAGTCTTTTTCCCAATTACAGGAGCGTCCAGTTTCTTTCTGGCCGGTTTCTTGCTGCTGGAGCAGCTTCCTCCCGCCGGGCATCCGACGCATTTCACTCCGCTTCTTTTTGCCTTGATCAGATAAGCGACCGCTCCTCCGATCAAAATCAGCAGGATGATCACCACGATCACATTAACCATACGTTCCAACTCCTTTTACATCAGGCTTATAACTGACTGGAGTGCAGACTGTATTCCGCCACAAACTCTCTGTCTGATTTGCGAACCCTCCAGATGATAATGGCCGCAAACACAAGAACTGCAATCAGTCCGGGAACAAAAGCTGTGCCAAGGGAACCTGTAGTAATCAGGGTACCGATCTGGTATACGAGAAACGCTACCGTGTATCCCGTTGCAAGCTGGAGACAAATACCTCCAAACAGCCATTTTCCGCTCTTCATTTCAGAGTTCATCGCTCCCAGCGCCGCAAAGCAGGGGGGCGTATAGAGATTAAACATCAGATAAGCCAGCGCCGCTGCTTTTGTAAGTCCCATAACCACAGCCACTTCATTTCCGCTGCCGACCAGAGCAAGCTCTTCTGTATCAATCAGGTTTGTCACTCCATATACGACAGCCAGCGTACCCACCACGTTCTCTTTTGCGATAAATCCTGTAATGGCTGCCGCTGCAAGCTGCCAAACGCCGAATCCCAGCGGGATAAACAAAATTGCAAAAGGATGAGCGATGGAGGCAAGGATGGATGTACTCTCCGCCCCTTCTTCCACAAGCTGGAACTGCCAGTTGAAGCTCTGCATAATCTGAACAACTGTGTTGCACACTAGAATAATGGTTCCTGCTTTGACGATATAAGCTTTTCCTCTCTCGAACATGGACACACAGGCCCTCTTTAAGCTGGGAATCTTATATTCGGGAAGCTCAATGATGAAAAAGGATTTCCGGAACTTCTGCCCTGTAATCCGCTTAACAAGCAGGGCCCCCAACAGAACCAATACAATGCCCACCAGATACATAGTAGCAGACACCCACCACGCGTCTGCAAAGAACGCTCCTGCAAACAGGGCAATCACGGGAATCTTTGCTCCGCAGGGCATAAAGGGGGTAAGCATGGCCGTAGTTCTGCGTTCCCTTTCATTTCGGATGGTACGGCATGCCATAACGCCAGGAATCGCACATCCTGTACCGATAACCATGGGAATCACGGATTTACCGGAAAGCCCCACTCGTTTGAAAATGGGATCCAATACAACCGTCGCACGGGCCATATAACCGCAGTCTTCCAGGAGAGCGATAAGAAAGTACATCACCATTACAAGGGGCAGGAAACCTACTACCGCGCCCACGCCGCCGATAATACCGTCAACGAGAAGAGCATACAGAAGCGGATTTGCGTTTTCCATCATTGAACCTACCCATCCCTGGAATGTCTCGATCCAGGCTACCAGCCAGTCTGCAATCCAGGTTCCAAGGGTGGTCTGTGATATGTAGAATACAAGGAAGATGACCGCTACAAAAATCGGTATGCCGATAATCTTATGGGTGATAACACTGTCAATCTTATCCTGTATGTTTTTATCTTTGGTAAAGACCTTCCTTTTCTCCACCTGTTTCACGATATCATTGACAAAAGCAAACCGCTTTCTGTCGGCGGCTTCCACCGCAGCCTTGTCTTTCAGGTCGATATTCTCCTGTACATAGGGCGCTTTCTGGCCTTTGCCGTACAGCGCCGCCGCTGCGTTTACTGCCTCTTTCAGTCCTTCATGGCCTGAGGAGGTGGATATGGTCTTAATCACCGGACAGCCAAGTTTCTCTGACAGCAACTTTTCATCGATCTTCGTCTGCTTTTTGTCTGTGAGGTCGCTTTTGTTCAGCGCCACCACCACCGGCACGCCCAACTCCAGAAGCTGTGTGGTAAAAAACAGACTTCGGCTTAAATTCGTAGCGTCCACTATATTGATAATGGCGTCCGGATTCTCGTTTTTCACATATCCGCTGGTAATGCTTTCCTCAGATGTGAAGGGAGACATGGAATAGGCTCCCGGCAGATCCACCGCCACCAGCTCTTCCCCTCCACTGTAATAGCTCTTTTTAATCAGACTTTCTTTCTTCTCGACCGTAACTCCCGCCCAGTTTCCGACACGCTCGTTTCTGCCGGTCAACGCGTTATACATGGTCGTTTTCCCACTGTTCGGATTCCCTGCAAAAGCAATCCTCATAATGCAAACTCCTCCTTCACTTTGATTAGATGCTTTGATTAGTGTAGACTAATCAACCTTCTTAAAAAAACAGTGATATCCATCACCATTTTTTATATTGAAATAGCTCTCGCTAAATCAGTATCAATATTATACCTTCCGTCTTTGATGGAAACGACACATCCGCCTTTCAGATGGGAAACCACCGTGATCGGCTCGCCGCTGTAACAGCCCAGAGAAAATAAAAACGCCGTCAGTTCTTCATCATCCGTGGCAATATCTTTTACAATATACTCTTCACCTTCTTTGGCATCCAGCAGATTCATATCCAATTGCTCCTCCTGACCATTTATCAATCAACAAGTCAAGAACCAACTCTTGATCAAATTGAGTATTTTTCTTACGTACAGTGTTAGTATATTCTAACCTTTCGTATCTGTCAAGAATTATTTGCATTTTTTTACCTGATTCTTTTCTGCAAAAAAAGCACTCTGGATCTCCAGAGTGCTTTCTCTTTCCCTTCTCTCAGGGCTTACTCAGCGTGCGTTAGAGGATTCGAACCCCCGACCTTCTGGTCCGTAGCCAGACGCTCTATCCAGCTGAGCTAAACGCACATTGCCGCACTATTTTCGCGACAATGATTATTATACACATTCCGCCCTGTTTTGTCAACATTATTTTTTAATTTCTTCGCAATGCCTCTATGGGGCTGAGACGGGCCGCTTTTCTGGCAGGGTAAATCCCAAAAAAGATTCCCACCGCACAGGAAAACAGTGTGGCTCCCAATACCATCGGTATGCTGAACCCCGGACTTATATTCATTCCCTGACTGGAACTGAGAATGCTGCAGATTCCGTAAGCGCCAACGAGTCCCAGGATAATGCCGATGAATCCGCCCAATACGGTCAGAATCGCAGATTCCGCCAGGAACTGGGCCATGATGGAAGAAGTTTTCGCCCCCAGGGATTTCCGGATTCCAATTTCTCTGGTCCGCTCTGTGACCGACACCAGCATAATGTTCATTACGCCGATGCCTCCTACCAGAAGGGAAATTCCCGCTACGAAGGAAATAAATCCTGTCACCGCACCCATCATCGTATTCAGCGTCGCCATGATATCCTGGAAACTTTGTACCTGGTAATAATCCTCCCCGGCGCTTTGATGCCGGGTATCCAGCACCTTCACCACCTGATCGGAGACCGTTGAGGAGTCCATTTCCCGATCCGCCAGGACAACGATGTAATAAAATTCATCGTAGGCGTCGTCGTATTCCTGCAGCGCCGTATAGGGAACATCGATGTATACAGGCATGCCTTCATAAGTGTAGGTCACAAAAGTTCCATTTTCCGGCTGCTGGGTTACGCCCACTATAGTAAAGCTTTTGGAAATATTGTTGTAATCCACATCGATTTCCATGCCCACCACATCATCAGATCCGAAAAGTCTTTTGGCATCCTGATCTGAAATCACACAGACCTTTCTTGCCTCTTCCACATCTTCCGCCGTGAAATAATGGCCCCGTTTGATCTGTGTGGTGGAAAACATGGGCTGTGTCTGTGTGGCGCCGGTCAGGCTGATGGAAAAATCCCCTTTTCCCGTAGCTGTGGTGCCGGTCCATCCGCTTCCCGGCGCCACAGCTTCCACTCCGGGAACCTGTTCCATCAACGCATCCATATCTTCCGGGGTAATGTATTCTCCGGCGTTCATGGCGTCATCGCTGCACATCACCTGGATCTGTCCGGCTCCCGCCGAATCAATCTCTTCATTCATTTGGTTGGTCGTCCCCTGCCCCACCGACATGATCATTATCACCGAGGCGATACCAATGATAATCCCCAGCATGGTAAGAAAGGAACGTCCCTTATTGGCCATAATGTTGTGAATCGCCATTTTTACATATTCGATTAAATTACTCATGCTGCATCCTCACTGACATCAGCGTTTTCCTCAGGCATCGCCTGTGCCGGCGAACCTTCCTCCAGGTTTCCGATATCCGGTATCACCTGATCTCCCACTTCAAGACCGCTTTTGATTTCCACCTGCGTATCCGATGAGATCCCGGTCTCAACGTCCTGCTTTTCAATTACTCCATCTCTCAGCACATAGCAGAAAGAACCGCTTTTTCCTATATTGACCGCTTCCACCGGAACTACGGGAACTCCGCTTGCCTGGGCTGCATGGACAGTCACCTTGGCTTCCACCCCGATGAAAATATTTTCATCAGGATTATCGATCTCCACCACAGCGCCGATCATCGGCGTCCCTTCGGCGTTGGGAATTGCCACCCGGTTAATCTTTGTCAGCGTGCCTTCATATGTACTGTCGCCCATCTCGATGGTGGCTTTCTGTCCTTCTTTCAGGAGGGCGTAATCATATTTTGATACGGAAATCTCCACACTCACGTCTTCCGTACTCTCCAGGGTAAACATCTCCATCCCCTGGGTTACCGCCGTTCCCTCCACTACTTTGGAATCAGAGATAACCCCGTTAAACTCGGCCTGGATACCCTTTTTGCCCTCTGCGATCAGCTCTTCCACAGATTTTGCCTCCAGTTCCGTCAGATTGTTGGCTACTTCCATTTTTTCCTTGGCCTCGTCGCTTAACGTGGCAGGATCCGCCTCGGCAACGGCTTTCTCAGACGCCAGCTCACTCTGCAGTTCTGCCAGCGTAGAAGAAGCGCTGTCCAGTTCTCTTTGCAGATCGGACGTATCCACGGAAACGGAGGAAATATCCGTGCCTGCCCCGGTTCCCCCAAAGGAGGCCGCATCCGGGGGCGTAAGCTGATTATAGGCCTCCTCCGCCGCCTTATATGCTACTTCTGCCTTTGTTCTTGCTTCTTCCTTTTCAAGCAGTGTTTCCTCGTTAATCTGGGAGGCATTTTTCTTCCAGGCTTCCATGGCCATATCGTACTCGTTTTTTGCCTGATTATATGCGGTAAGGGCTTTGTCTCTCTTTTCCCGCAGTTCCTTTTCCGTCTTCTGGTATTCCTGCATCTGTTTCTGATATTCTTTCTCGGCTGCGTCCGCTGCCGCCTGGGCGCTGGCCTTGGCCTCTGCGGCAGCCTGATTCTGAGCGTCCGTCGTACGCTGCTGAATCGCCGCCTGCAGGTCATATACATACTGCTGCCATTGATCCACCTGTCCCTGAAGGGTTTCCACATTGGCCTGAGCTTCCGCCTGCTTGTCTGCAGCTTCATTGGACTGGTTCACCGCATCTTCAAGATCCAGCTGACCGGATTTCACATTCAGCTCCGCCTTTTGATTTTCTTCTTCCAGATCTTCCAGATCGTACGTGACAAGCTGCTGACCTTTCCGCACGCTGTCGCCGGCTTCAAAATCCAACTCTTTTACCGTGGCGTTCACCGGTGAGAAAAAGACTTTTTTATTCATGCTTTCCACAGTTCCCGTGGCGTCCAGCTCCTCCGCCACGTTTCCCTTTTCCACGTCCACAACCGCCACTTGACTGACCGTCTCCGGTTTTTCCATATTCATACTGGCAACCGTCATCGCCGTCAGAAATACCACAATAACCGCCACCACGATAATCATCACTTTGTTGACTGTTTTCTTTCTCATCCTTTTACTCTCCTGTCATGAAAAATTGGGATTGACCACATCCGACTCTATCCTGCCGTCCAGAATACGTACAACTCTCCGGGCCTGGGCGGCAATGGAATCGTCATGGGTAATCAGTATTATGGTTTTTCCGTCTTTGTGCATCTCTTTCAATATCTGCAGTATTTCTTTGCTGGACGCTGAATCCAGATTTCCCGTCGGCTCGTCTGCCAGAATTACCGGCGGCCTGGCCGCAATGGCTCTGGCAATGGCCACTCTCTGCTGCTGGCCTCCTGACATTTCCGAAGGTTTATGGCTCATCCTTTTCTCCAGCCCTACCATTTTCAGCGACTGGACTGCCAGCGTCTTCCTCGTCTTTCTGTCAATTCCCCGGTAAATCAGAGGAAGTTCCACGTTTTCCAGGGCCGTCAGATTGGGAATCAGATTAAAGCCCTGGAAAATAAAACCGATTTCTTTATTGCGGATGACAGAAAGTTCATTATCACTCATCATCGCCACATCGGTTCCATTCAGATGATATTCGCCGGAAGTGGGCACATCGAGACATCCCAACATATTCATCAGCGTGGATTTCCCTGAGCCTGACTGTCCGATGATTGCCACAAACTCGCCTTTTTCTACTGTCAGATTTATATGATCCAGCGCATGTACTTCATTTTCCCCGGGATTGTAAACCTTACACATATCCTTTACTTGAATCAATGGCTCCATGTTTGTCTCCTTTTCAGATATCTGGGTCAAAAAATGCAGTGCAAAGAATGGACCAATACTCACTTTCCTTTGCACTGCACATTTGGCCGGTTACTGGTCTTCATCCTTCCTCTGTGATGTCTGCTGCATTTTATCTGAAGACACTTCCAGAATATCCGCTACCCCGTCCACTGGCGAGGGCGCCGCTGCTGCCGTATCTGCCTGAAAATTCTTCATGGCTCCCCAGAAATAAAGAAGGGGCAGAATCAGGTTGATGACGGTTCCCAGTATTGCAAACTGGCCTCCCATCAGACTGTACACTGCTTCAGCCAGAATTTCTACCAGCATCAAGCCTCCCAATATCACGCAGATTTTCCCTTTTGAAGTTTTATTGCAGTTTTTAACGCCAATGATTCCTGCAATCAGCCAGATCACTGAACTGATCAGCCCCCATACGGAGCCAGCCATCACATCTTCCGCCGAATAACCAGTGGAAGCCAGCATCGCCTCCATCTCAGCCGTCATCGATGATGCAACAAAAAAGTTCAGTACCGTTCCCAGAAGCCCGAACACACTGAAAACAATCAGTATAATTCCGACCACCTTTAGTAAACTTTTCCCCGGTGCTTTCATACGTCAGTCCTCCTGTTTTTCCTTATACGTCTTCATTGTATTTTGTGTCATATCGTTTGTCAAACATTTGAATGAATTTTAAGGAAATCTTAACTTTTATGTATTATTGTATTATTAGATTAATACAACAATACATCCATCATGCCTTTCTGTCAAGTAAAATTGAAGATAAAAATACAAAAACCCCGGAAAAAAATCCGGGGTTTTGGGCAGCTCCTCAAATGCATTTTTAAATTCTGTCTTTCGCTGCCTTCTTATTATATGCGATTTTTTTCAAAAAATCAAAGGCAATTTCTGGATAGACATCCGCCCTGCCATTGATTTTCTTTTTTTTCTGTGATACCCTCAATCTAACAGGAAAAAGGAGGGAGAATCAATGACGCAGCAGGATATTCTATTTGAAACCAGCCGGCAGTTTCAGCAAAAGCTGTCTATCGCCGTCACACGTTACTTTCTGGACGGCGGTTTGGAACCGGAGCTTTCCAGCAGGTATCAGAATTTTCTCCGGCAGCGTCCTTTCACCGTTCTCCAGTGGATTGTGCATCACAGTTCCCCTTCCGTATTAAAAAATTATCTGAAAGAACACTGGGTTTCTCCGTCAGATATCCGGCGGGCACTGAAAGAAACGGGGCTGTCCTTTCAGACGAGAGCCCTGCTGCTGAAAGCTTTGGGAAAGGGTACCGTGTCTTCTTCCCCGGTGGAAAAGCCCAAAGACGCCCGATATCTGCTCACCCTGGCCCAGTTAAAACTGTTTGAACAGCTTCCCCGCCTCCGCCTGGCCCTTTCCCGTTTTTCCTTCTCTGTCACCGAAAAAGAAATGGGAACCGACGGTGCCGTAATCTATTATAATCCCGAACAAGTCATTTCCCTGTTCCGTCAGGGAAGGCTTTACGATTACTATTTTCACATGGTGGTCCACTGTCTCTGGCTGCACACAGCCCCGCCCTCCGGACGTTCTCCCCTCCTCTGGGATCTGGCCTGCGACATATCCGCCTTTTATCTGTCGCAGAAACTGCTGCCCTGCTCATCTGCAGATTTGCATGCCGGGAAACGGGAAATCTTCCGCTTTCTGCCTTCTTCTTTGGAACTGTCTTTTGCACCGGCTCTCTGCGAATTTCTTTCTTCCCAGCCGGAAGATTCTCTCCAAAACTGGCAGGATGCCTTCTCTGTGGACAATCATTACTGGTGGTACGGCGCCCGCCGCGGCGGGGATTTAAAAATCTGGTCCCATCTTCGCCGGGAACTTGGCTCTGTGCCTTCTCCCGCCAAAACCCATTTCGGCCTTAACCCCGGAAACCGCATAGAACGTACGGAACTGCGCCGGAAAGCCAAATTCGATTTTCGTTCTTATCTGCGCCGTTTTACCATAACGGAAGAAGAACTTCAGATTGATCTTGACAGTTTCGATTACCTCCCCTATCTATACGGGTTGGAACACTATGGAAATCTGCCTCTGGTGGAGCCCCTGGAATACACGGAAACGTCCAAAGTGGAGGAACTGGTCATCGCCATCGACACCTCCGGCTCCTGCAGCGGTGAAGTGGTGCAGCAGTTTCTGGCTGAAACCTGCCGTCTTCTCACCGATAAGCAAAACTTTTTCCGCCGGATGAATGTTCATATCCTTCAGTGTGATTCCATGATTCAGGATCACACCACAATTCATTCCGTCGAAGAATGGGAAACCTATATCCGCAATATAAAGATCAGCGGACGGGGCGGCACCGATTTCACCCCTGTTTTTCTTTACACGGACCGCATGATAAAGGAAAAAAAGTTCCGCCGTCTGAAGGGGCTTCTCTATTTCACCGACGGAGACGGAATTTATCCCAAGACCCCGCCTTCCTACGAGACTGCATTTGTTTTTACCGACCGGCGCTTTTTAAATCAGCCGGTCCCTGACTGGGCCGTGAAGCTCTGTCTGAATATCACCCAAGGAGAAATAATATGAACATTCAAGAGGCAAAAACTGAAATCAAACGTACCTTAAAAGCCTATACCGCTGCCGATGGCGACGGCATTCCCCTTATTCCGGTCAGCCAGCAGCGTCCAGTTCTGCTGATCGGACCGCCTGGCATTGGAAAAACGGCGATCATGCAGCAGATCGCCCGGGAGGAATCCATCGGTCTTGTCTCCTACACCATGACTCACCACACTCGCCAGAGCGCCATCGGTCTTCCCATGCTGAAGGAAAGGACTTATCAGAATACAGTATACACAGTCACCGAATACACCATGAGCGAGATTGTAGCCTCCGTCTATGACTGTATGGAAAATACAGGTTTTTCCACAGGAATACTGTTCATCGACGAAATCAACTGTGTCTCTGAAACTCTGGCGCCCGTCATGCTCCAGCTTCTTCAGAATAAAACCTTCGGAAATCACCGCATCCCCGAAGGCTGGCTGATCGTGGCCGCCGGCAATCCTCCGGAATACAATAAATCCGTCCGGGAATTTGACATCGTCACTCTTGACCGGGTCCGCCATATGGAAATCGAGGCCGATCTGTCCGTCTGGAAACAGTATGCCAGGCAAAACCGGGTTCATCCTTCCATCCTGGCATTTTTAAATCTGTATCCCGATTCCTTTTATCTTATAGACGCCGAAGAAGATTCCCGTTCTTTCGTCACTGCACGAGGCTGGGAAGATTTGTCCCGCATCTTAACCGCCTATGAACAAAACCAGGAACCGGTGGGTGATGAGATGATGATACAGTATCTCCAGCACGAAGATACGGCCAGAAATTTCAGTTTGTTTTACCGTCTATTCCGCCATTACGCCGACGACTTTGCCGCTGAAAAATATTTCAGCGCCAACGCCTTTACCCAGATGACCAAAGCAGATGCAACAGAGGCCGTCGCTGTGGCTTCTATGCTTTTCTCGCGGATTTCCTCCGATGCCCGCACTTATATGCTGGAGGACGATAAACTCAGGCGCATCCGCCAGCTGACGGATCTTTTCCTCAGCCAGGAAAAATCTTTCGCCAAAATACAGCCCTGTCCTTGTCAGAGACTGGAGGAGTTTCTCCTGAAACAGCGCAGCGCCAGCCGCATTAAGGAAGACAACGGACTTTTATCACTGAACGAAAAGGTTGTGGAATACCGGACGATGAAAGAATTGGACCGAATTCTGTCAGACGCCCGTATCGCTTCCTGTCTTTCTCTTTCAGATCTTACGGATTTCATCGAAAAGAATCTGAAACAGAAAAAAGAGGAGCAGATCTGCTCCTCTGAAAAAATACTGAATTTTATCAGCCATTCCTATGAATTACTGGAAGCGGCTTCTTATCCTCTCTGTCTCACCTATTTTACTGCGGATCTGTCCGACAATCCGGACTGCAGCGCCTTTTTGGCCGGTCATCCCTGCGCTCCCTTCCTGGAGCACTGTGAAGATCTGCTGATTTTTGAAAAGGAAGAACAGATGAAAACTTTATTTTCCTGACCCAGCGCCGATGCGGAATTCGTCTGTGGCCACCGCCTCCACAATGCTTTCAAAAAAGATCCCGGAGCCCACGGCGTCGTTTCGGCATTCCTCGATGTTGATTTTAATTTTAGGTTTCTCAGAAGCTCCCTGCCGTTTCGCTTTCTCCAGCACCTGGCGTTTGGTCATTTTGACGGCGTATTTTTCTGCTTCTTTATAGCCTTCGAACATCCGAAGCTGACCGTCTTCATACACGGAATATCCCATCAACTGGGTTCCTTTGTATTCCGCCTTCACCCTTGTCTGTACTTTCGTCACAATCTGACTGGCAATGGCCCCCAGGGCATTGGCTACCGCCGCATTTTCCCGGATCACCGCTCTGGTTCCCAAAAGCTTTGCCACTCTTGGAAGAAAGACATGAATGGGCGCTCCCACCCCCACGATGGGAAGTTTTGTGGTGATTGCCGTGGACATCCAGACATCCTTTTTTCTGCTCTTGGCATCTTTATAAGACCATTCAATGAATTTTTCAATACTTTCCTGCCCGGTAATCTTTGCCTTGTTGGGGTATTTCTGCTGGAGAAGAATACGTACGATATTGCTGTACATCTTCTTTTCCACCAGATCATAAACCTTGTCCGGAATTTCTTCCTCAGTCTCCACCACATTCTGGGCCAGACAGGTAATGGCCCATTTTGCCGCTTCCGGCGCATAGATGGTGAAATCTCCTTTGACCACCATCATATCTGTGGGGGTCAGACCGCTTTTCATCACCACGCCCTCGGCTTCCAGCCGTTCCGTATGAAGCATGTAAATATCCGTTCCCAGTTTTTCCGCCAGTTCTTCTCCCATCAGCGGCTCCTCTTCCAGGGCTTGGCACAGCTTCTTTTCCTCTTCCGTATATCCGCCGGCGCCGGAGATGTCTTTTTGCAGCACATAGAACTCATGGAGCATTCTGGTATGGGATTTTTGTTTTGCCGCCAGACGTTCCAGTTTCACCGTCACCTGGGGATATTCTTTCGCCAGCAAAGAAATGGGGATTACCCGGCGGGTATCGATAAACAGCTTCTCATTTTTGAATCGTACGGCGCTGTCTCCTCCCAAACCAAAAGTATCCACATAGAGTCCTTTCACCATGGTTTTCCATTTTCCAATAGAAATTCCCTGGCGCGCCGTCACAGGCCGTTTCTCCCGGATCACCGCCACATCGGTGGTGGTTCCGCCCATATCCACGATGATGGCGTCATCCTCGCAGGCCATTACGCTTCCGCCCACCACACTGGCCGCCGGACCGGACAGCAGCGTTTCCACCGGGCATTCTTTAGCCAGCACCTCCGACATAAGACTGCCGTCGCTTCGCACAATGGCAATGGGCATATTCAGATTTCTGTCCTTCATTACGTTTTTTACTGCCTGAAGAAATTCTGCAATCAGCGGAATCAGCCGTGCGTTCAAAAGGGTTCCCGCGCCTCTTTTTAATACGTCCACTTCGTTAAACATATCGTAGGCCGTGGTCACCGGAACATTCATCTCCTGCTCCAAAACCTTTTTGGCCTCTTTTTCAAATCTTCCTCCGTTGGCCTGGGGAAACACCTGCACCACACCGACGGCCTTACACTGGGAAAACTCCTCGGGAATCCGCCTTTTCAGTTCTTCCCAATCGGGGTCTTTTGGCTCACGGAATATCTTTTCCGGCTTTCCGTCCAGCACTGCCAACTGCTCCATATCCCGGAACCCATAGGAGGCGTAAACATCTCCCAGCTTTTCCATCATTTCCGGATCCGTTCCAATCATCAGCAGCTTCGCCCTGCTGCCCTTGTCCTCTACACAGGCATTGGTTGCCAGCGTCGTGGACAACGCCAGCATCTCCGCATTTTTTACATATTCCTGATTCAACGTATCCAGCGCCGCGGCAATACCGATTTCCAGCTTTGATTTCGTAGTCAGGGCTTTTCCCGAACACAGCACCTTTTTGCTGTCCATATCGTAAACCACTGCATCCGTATACGTTCCTCCCGTATCGATTCCAATCCCTATCATTTGATTGTCCCTCTCTTTTCTTATTCTTCAAAAGTTATGGAAGCATCGCCCTTTAAGGCCAGATTACATTCCACTTCCACACATTTGATAATGCCCGGCAAAATCGGACATGACACATGAACAGGGAAATTTTCCTTTGCATATTCATAAAAGGGACCCTCCCCCGGCTTTTGCAGACAAACCTCAAATGCGTCAAAGGTATCTCCCAGCTCCTCCATCATCTTTTTCACGCTGGGACATCCGGATTTCACGTTAAGTTTTACCGTCATTTCATCATCTGAACTGGCCTGGGCGCTGGTTATAAAACCACAGATCCCTGGATTAATTTTTACTTTCGTCATATGTACTGCCTCCCTTTCACTGGCCTTAGCATAACACCATCTGATCTATTTGTAAAATACTTAATCTTAATAAGAATTATCATTTCTTTCTATATATCTTCGCTTTGTCTGCCGAGACGGATTTTTTCCATTTCCTCTGCCAGATCGTCTTCCAGATGATCGAAAAGATAATTTCGTCCGCTGTGGCGCTTTTCCAGAAATTCCTGCCTGATTTCCTCCTCAACCAGTTTTATTTCCTCCTCCAGTTCTCTGGCCGAAATCAAACGTCCTCCCTCGCCGCGGATAATCACCTGTTCCAGCCGGTCTGACGTTGCCACCGTCACTTCATGCTTCCGTCCGATTTCATGCACCGTCTTCTCGATGTACTGATCCGCAGTCTCCGCCTCTTTCGTATAAACCACATAAATATTATGATACTTCACTATTTCTTCCCGATGGCCCTCCACACGGTAAGCGTCGAAAACCAGAATAACCGTTTCCTTCCGATAGCCCTGGTAATTGCTCATGATATCCATCAGCCGGTCTCTTGCTCCGTCGATACTGACTTGCGCCAGAGCGTTCAGTTCCTCCCAGGCAAAAATTATATTATATCCGTCCACCAGCAGATATTTTTCTGCCGGTTTCTGTTTTCTCCGGGGAGAAACCGTTTCCTGACTGCTGTGCTTTTTCTCCTGATTGCCGGGTAAATCCCTCTGCTCATACTTTCGGGTTTTCCCGGGACCGTAAGTTCGGAGAAAAATCTCCTCCAGCTCCTTTTCCGTGGCCCGGTGCCGTTCATAGTCTGTCTTTCCCCTTTTCACCGCAGCCGGCGCTTCTTCCGGTTCCTCCTGTTTTTTCAGACAGCTTTCCACATGCATATGATCTTTCACTTTATCCCAGCTTACCGTATACCCCGCCCCATGGGAACAAAACACAGAGCCGGCGGGATTTTCCAGATCTTTTTCCCAGTCGTATCCGATTTCCTCTATCACCTTTTCTTCATTATGACACAGTTCATATCCTGCCGGTTCCAGAAACAGTTTGCCGCTCCCTTTCGTATAGGTATTAACCTCTGACTGATATCCCCTTGCCTCTGCCGCAGGCACCTTTCCCTGC
Organism: Ruminococcus sp.; assembly: GCA_050944435.1. Classification (GTDB taxonomy): domain Bacteria; phylum Bacillota; class Clostridia; order Lachnospirales; family Lachnospiraceae; genus Ruminococcus_G. The sequence continues at coordinate 7,951 of JBMNRB010000019.1, read as the reverse complement.
AGCATGGCCGTTTCACCGTTGGTCTGCGGCGGTTCAAAGCTGCCGCTCATCCGCTGAATATCGGACATCGCTCTTCCCACTGATTCAGCAGGAACTTCCAGCCTGAACTGATACCAGGGTTCCAGCAGTCTGCACCTAGCCTCTTTTAGTCCCTGGCGCACCGCACGATACGTAGCCTGACGAAAATCTCCGCCTTCCGTATGTTTCAGATGAGCCTTTCCTCCCACCAGGGTAATCTTAATATCGGTTATTGGCGAACCGGTGAGAACTCCCGGATGTTCTCTCTCCGTTAAATGAGTCAGTACCAGCCGCTGCCAGTTCCGGTCCAGTACATCCTCGCTGCAGTCCGCCGCCGCGGTAAATCCGCTTCCCCTTTCCCCCGGTTCCATCAACAGATGGACCTCCGCATAGTGACGCAGGGGTTCAAAATGACCCACTCCTTCTACTCTGTTTTCTATGGTTTCTTTGTAAACAATATTTCCTTCGTCAAATTCCACCTTCACGCCAAACCGTTCTGCGATCAGGCTTTTGAGAATTTCTATCTGTACTTCCCCCATGACCTGGGCATAAATTTCTTCCAGTCGGCTGTTCCAGACAATATGCAGCTTCGGCTCCTCTTCTTCCAGAATTCTCAGATTCTGCAGCATCACATGGCTGTCACAGTCCGGGGGAAGCAAAATGCGATAAGACAGCACCGGTTCCAGTACCGTTTCCACATCGTCCCTTTCTGCTCCCAATCCCTGTCCCGGAAATGTAGCAGTAAGTCCCGTCACCGCACAGACGGCTCCCGCCGCCGCTTCTTTTGCCGTCTCAAAGCGGCTGCCGGAATAAAGGCGGATCTGATCCACTTTTTCACTGATTCCATCCTTCTCCAGCACTGTTTTTACCTTCAGGCTGCCGCCGGTGATTTTCATGTGGGTCAGGCGGTTCCCCTGTTCGTCTCTGGAAATCTTATAAACCCTGGCGGCGAAGGTTTCTCCGTATTCCGGGCTCTTCGTATACTGCTCCAGCCCGTCCAGCAGCTCCTCTATCCCCTGGTGCTTCAGCGCCGACCCGAAGTAACATGGGAAAGTCTTTCGTTCTTTAATGAGGCGAATTATATCTTTTTTCTGTATCTGATCTGTCTCCAGATACTCTTCCATCACCTTTTCATCACACAGGGCGAGACTTTCTTTCCACTCTCCCGTATCCTGACCGCTGCCAAAATCCACGCAGCAGTCGCTGAATTCCTTTTTCAGCCTGTCCATTATTTTCATCCGGTCCGTTCCTGCCTGATCCATCTTATTGATGAACAAAAAGACAGGAATATGATATCTCTCCAGAAGTTTCCACAAAGTGGCCGTATGGCCCTGTATCCCGTCGGTTCCGTTGATTACCAGAACTCCGTAATCCAGTATGGACAAAGTCCGCTCCATCTCCGCTGAAAAATCCACATGTCCCGGCGTATCCAGTAAAGTTATCTTCAGATTCTTCCACTGAAAACGCGCCTGTTTGGAAAAAATCGTTATCCCCCGGGCACGTTCCAGATCATGGGTATCCAAAAACGCATCTTTATGATCCACACGGCCCGCTTTCCGGATACTGCCGCTTAAATAGAGGAAACTCTCCGCCAGCGTAGTTTTTCCCGCGTCCACATGGGCGAGAACGCCAAGACATATCTGTGATCTGTTTGTATTTTCAGACGTATTTTCCATGAAAATACCCCTTTCCTGTGATATAGTTGTATTTTTACCATCATATCACAACAAAGGGGTGAAGTCTAAAACCTTTTAATCTTTCTTGTGGTCGTCTTCTCAAACTCCGTATCTCTGACAACCAGACTGTAAATCTTTTTCTGGGGAGCTGCTGTTTTATTGTATGTATCAATTACTTCCTGCAGCGCTCCTTTTATCTCCTTTATCCTTTTCTTTTTCACATAATCCTGATCGGGGTAGATCTCTGCTTCGATCACGCCGTTTTTCTCCCGAACCAGCACTTCGCCCACTATGCGATTGGCGCTCAGGGTATTTTCCAGTTCTTCGGGAGACACATTTTCGCCATTCCTGGTGATAATAAGATTTTTCTTCCGGCCGGTGAGATAGACAAATCCATCCTCATCCACATATCCCAGATCTCCGGTCTTCAGCCAGCCGTCTTCCAGGGTATCGGCGGTCTCTTCCGGCATCTTATAGTAGCCCTGCATCACGCTGCTTCCTTTTACCCAAAGTTCTCCATCCACAGTTTTTGCCTCACAGTTGGGAATCAGCTGTCCCACGGAATTTTTGCGGATATTCCAGCTTACCGTGGTACTGATCACCGGCGCGCACTCTGTCATGCCGTATCCCTGCAGAATGGTAATATCATACTTGTTGAACAAATCAATATAAGCCGGATCCAGATAGGCACCGCCGCTGCAGATGGTGTGAAACTGCTTTCCGAACACCTGACTTTTCACCATCTTTGCAGGCAGGAGAGAGGCTTCCTCCAGCTTCTTTGCCATGGTCTCTATCATTAGAGGAACCATCAGAATCATCTCCGGCTTAAAAAGCTTGATATTCTTCGCCACCCGCATCAGAGAATCATTGATGCAGATAACGGCTCCCAGAGAGATTCCTTTCAGAATATCCATACTCAGACAGTATGCGTGATGAATCGGAAGAACACTCAGGATAACGATACGTTCCGGAATCTTCATATCAAGGCAGGTGGCATTCTCCGCCACATTCCGGTGAGTCAGCATGACGCCTTTGCTCTTCCCCGTGGTGCCTGAGGTGAACATGATCGTACACAGACGATCCGGTTCCGGGGTATAGTCAAAGCTTCCCCTGTGCTCTTCCAGCAGTTTCCAGAAACCGTATGCCTGATGGGTATGCTCCTGCTGCTGCATGGAAATGAGAATTTTAAGCTGCGGGCAGCGCTCTTTTGCAATGGCCGCCACATCTTTTCTGACTTCATCGAAGACCAGCACCGTGGAATCAGATCGGGCAATCAGATCGCATACATCCTCTGCCGGCAGATTCACATCCAGCGGTACAATGACGCTTCCGCTGTTTACCGTTCCAAAATACGCCGCCAGCCACGGATAGGAAGTCATTCCGATAACTGCAATGTGATTTCCCTGCTCTCCCAGATCTTTCAGCACGTTGGAAAAGCTCTCGCTGTCCTGTTTTAACTGCGTATAGGTTTTCGCTTCTATTTCACTTTTGCTTTTTTTATAACGGATCGCATCCTCCGGCCCGTATTTCTTCTCCGTATCGACCAGAATCTGTCGGACAGTACTGCAAAGCATAATTTTTCCTTCCTTTCTTCACACCGGAATTTAACTCTCTGAAACCAGTTTATCCAGATAGTCTGCAGCTTCCTGCACTGTGCGGATATTGGCGGCCTCCGCCTGCTCAATCTCCACATCAAACTCATCCTCGATCTCGCCCAGCATACTCATAAAATCAAAGGATGTAAATCCCAGATCTTCCATAAAACGGGATTCTGGATGAACGTCTGCCGGTTCCACCTCAACGTAGTTGCAGATAATAATAACTAATTTCTCAAACATGTTCATTCTCCTCTTTTCTTATACCAGCTTTATAATTTCTCCAATGGTAAGATCCGGATTCTCGGCCCCTTTAAACATAATTTTGCACAGGTAATAATACAGATATTCCAGCTCTTCTCTTGATACTGCTTTGATCTGATGTTCAAAATTGAAATCCAGACCGTTATCCTCCGGCCGGTGCATAACCGTCAGGTACATTCCCTGGGGACAGCTCCCATTGGGATACCATTTTGTTTTATAACGGATATCCCCCAGCTGTGTCAGCCCGTTCTCCTGCAGCGTCATGGGCTGATAGGTCAGAGAAATCGGTTCATAAGTCAGACCGGCATGGGGCTGGGGATAGATCTTCGAACGATAGGCAAAGTATGCGGTGGGATCGTAGTTGGCATGGCGGAAAATTTCATTTTGTTTATCACGGATTGCATAGACGCCGTCGATAAATTTCATATCCTCAGAAAAAACGGTACGGATCGGAAAAGAATGTATCCTTGTGCCGCCGGATTTTTTTTCTTTCAACGTGGCCCGTCTCGCAATAGCATTATTGATAGACACATCTTCAAAACCGTTCATTTTCTGAAAATACGTACGCAGTCCCATGAGAAGCAGACATGCCAGAGACACATGGTATTTTTCGCAGAAATCCATCAGTCTCTTTGTAGGTTCCTCCTCCAGATGGAAAATATCAAGAGCGGATTTCGTATCGTCGGACGCATTAAAAGCGGTACGAAGATCATGATTTTTAAACATTTCCCGGGCTGTTTCCAGTTTTCCGGTACCTTTAAGCCCATTATAAATGGGTTCCCCTTTTTCAATTTCCTTCTGGAAAAATTCAATATCTCTCAGCTGGGCCTTGCTTCCCTCTTCATAGGCAAGATCCTTCTGCAGTTGTTCTATATAAGAAGCCATCTCCTTCGGATGGGGAACTCCTTCATATTTTTCGCTGCAGTAAAGCTCGATAATATCTTTTAAAAAGCAGATCAGGGACTGAGCGTCCACAACCATATGGTGTCCCAGAAAATAAAGTCCGTTAAAGCCGTCGGGCATCTTAATCATAACGACCCGTGTCATGGGTGAATCTTCCATTTTAAAGGGCGTCCTGGTCCACTGCTGCATCACAGTTTCCGCCTCTTCCATGGTTCCTTTGGAGAAATCCATAAACTCAATTTCTTTTTCCTCCGGATCCACCACGTACTGATACCAGACGCCCTCTTTGTCTTTTGCAAAACGTATGCGCATTCCTTCGCTTCTTTCATAGGCCCTGTTGACGGACTTCGCCAGCAGCTCCCAGTCAAGATCCACTTCGATGGTCAGACTTGTTCCGATATTCAGAACCGCAGCTGTCGGACAAAATGGAAGGTAATAGAGGTGAAATTTCTGCGCTACCGTAAGGGGATACACTTTATATCCTTTTCTTTTTCTCATCATTTCATTATTCCTCCGATAAATGAATCAAGAGCGCTTTCATAGGCTCCCATATCCTTATAATAACTTTCGCCATGGCCTGCGTCTTTTACAATCAGTTTTCTCTTGGGGGACGCACAGTTTTCATAAATCTCCCGGCACATCCAGCAGGGAACAAAAATATCCTTCTCCCCGTGTATAAATAAAAAGGGCACCTTTGCTTTTCGCACTTCCCTGGCCGCATTGCAGTCATCCAGTCCATACCCGGCATTTTTTCTGTTCAGCCTGTCTGCAATCTGAATCATGGGAAATGCCGGCAGATGATACATACTGTGAAGCACATGGGTAAATACCTCTTTTGCGGAGGTAAAGGCACAGTCGGATACAATCCCTTTTACCTGCGGGGGAAGTTCCATTCCTCCCATCATACAGACCGTAGCCCCTCCCATGGAATTGCCGTGAAGTAAGATCTGGGCGTCCTCTCCTATTTTGTCAATCAGCCATTTAATCCACTGCATTCCGTCAAAACGATCCATGGTACCAAATCCGATATAGGTTCCTTCACTATCTCCATGGGCTCTTTCATCGATCAGCAGCATTCGGAATCCGTGCTTCAGGTAATAATAAGAAAGGCTGCCGTAATCATTCATTCCCTTGCTTGTGTACCCATGAAAACAGATGACTGCCTTTGAACCTTCTTCCCCTTTAAAGTAAGTTCCATGCAGCTTCAGTCCATCCCTGGACCGGATCCACACATCCTCGTGGGGCTGCTCCATCATCCATTCCCGCCTTTTCTGCATCAGCGGCATATACTTCTCCCAGTCCACGCCGGACATTTTTATGGTGCGTTCCACCTTTGCATTATAGCGTTTCATGGTTCTGCGATAAAAATAGGCGGTTCCCCCTGCTTCCGCAATGAAAGCCGCCCCCAGAAGCAGCGCGGCTCCTTTTATCATCTTACTCATCCTTTTTCCCCTGCTTTTTGCTGTCAATCAGCTCTTTGAGTCTCAGCGCTTTATCAATATTGCCTTCCACTTTCAGTTTCCCCAGGGTAAAGGCCAGAATCGGATCGGCTTTCCCCTCTGCAATCTTAAATAAGGTTTCCGCTGAACAGATGAACATGGCGTCACGGTCAAAATATTCATAGGGTTCCACATACAGTTTTCCCTCTTTTACTTCAACATAGAAAATTCCTTCCGCTTCTCCGGTAATATTAAACTGATATGCAAGATGTTCATGGATATCGCTCACATCTGCGTTCATAAACATTCCTTTTACTTTTGAAAACATGTCTGCGTAGGTCATAACATCCTCCTTTTCGACCGCTTTTTTCTTTTTTCGACCGTTGGTCATATTCTTTTCTCTGTTAGATTACCATCTTTTCGTCCATCGGTCAATTAGCGTTACACTCAAAATACGGAATAATTTTTTTATTTTTTGTGCACTTTTATGATTGGAACTCATCTTCCGGACATGTTATAGTTAATATTGAATTTCTAATCGTATTATTTGTCTAACAGAAAGAAAAGGTGGTATATATGCCGAATCAGCTGAAATATGACCGTATCCTGGACGCCCTCCAGGAACTACTGAAAGACCAGAAATTACAGGCTATCTCCGTCAGTGAGATTGCACATACCGCCGGAATCGCCAAGGGAAGCATCTACTATTATTTTCCGTCTAAAGATGCAATTTTAGATGCGCTGGTGGAGCGAAATTATGAAAAACCTCTGCAAACTGCCAAGGATCTGGCAAATCAGAGAGATATCTCTCCTTTCACCAGAATGGCAATGATATTTCAGGCATGCCGGAATTCTTCTTCTGAATTCATTAAATCAGAAAATCATGCCGGCCCCGGTACCCAGGAGAAAGCCTTCCTCCGTCAAAAATATGTCAATCATATCATCACGGAGCTGAAACCTGTTCTGGCGGAAATCATCCGTCAGGGAATAACGGCGGGCGAGATTCATTTCGAGGATCCGGAGGGACTGGCAGAAATCGTATTAATCGTCCTGACGGTAAAAATCGACAATACGTTGATTCCCTCCTCAAAAGAAGAAATTGAGCGGACTATCAGCGCATTGATTTCCTTATTGGAAAAAGGAACTGGAAATCCGCCCGGATCTTTGAATTTTTTAAAGAGCCAGCTCCCATAACGCCCCCGCGTAAGAAAACGCGGCCGGGCGTCTATTTTGAAGATATTGCAGTTGTCAGATATCTGTTTTCTCACCTGTTCAAACCTTTTCATCTTTTTTATCATTATGGCATGATTTTATTGAAAACCCCTGTAAAATCCAATATAATAAGGTTTGGAAATAAAATCCGTTACAGGGGGAAGCAAAATACATACAGGGAGGTCTGGTAATGAGACGAGTACAGGAAATTATTCACGTTGTCCCGGAAGAACGGGAAGCTTATCTGCAGGAACATTTGAATCCGCCGGAAAAAATTGCACAGATTCTGTGGATTCATGGAATTAGAAATCAAATGTATTACAGTTTAAACGAACTGATTCTGATGAGTTTCGAATATGTGGGAAAGAAATTTTATGAGGATATGGAGGCTATCGCCGCTTATCCGGAGATGAAAGAATATCTGGTTCAGAAAAGAAGAAAAGATGTTCCCGCAGAAGATCTGGAAACTACCAACTGGTGGGCTCCTTTGAAAATTCTGGGCAGTTCTCTGACAGAAAGTCCTATGCCCTCCGACGAAGAAGAAGGCATGACACTGGAAGAGCAGTACCGTTCCATGCTCAATGGTTACATGGTGGAGGGAAATGTTTCCTCTGACATTTCCTACGATGAAGACGACTGGAGTGAATCTATTCACATCTGACACAGTTAAATAGCATACCGTGACGAAGCGGCGTCTGCCGTTCGTCACGGTTTTTCTTATGGGTCGGATAGACCCAGTTGAGTGCGTTGGAGTTTCTTGGTAAAGAAACGGAAACGTGCGAAATATAAACCACCCGCTATGCGGGTGCGCGGTGTTTGTTCCACAAAAAAATCACCTTTCCGT
>JBMNRB010000018.1:0-63936 GCA_050944435.1 Ruminococcus sp. | reverse complement strand
TGGGGCTTTTATGACCTGTCCACAGCCTATCAGTCACTGCACATCAACTATTGAAAGCGCCGTATACGAGAACCGTACGTACGGTGCTGTGAGAGGACGGCGGCTAATCACCGCCTCCTACTCGATCGATCAGATAATAATTTTTATGGAAAAATTTTAGTTCCACCTATTGACAAAGAAGGGGGGCGGGTGTATATTAGCGTTAGATGTTAGCACTCCACTTAATCGAGTGCTAACAAATCTAAAAGAGAAAGGAGCACCCGGATGGAGAAAGAGTTGGATGAGAGAAAACAGAAAATCTTAAACGCCATCATTCAAACCTACCTGGAGACAGGGGAACCGGTGGGCTCCCGGACAATTTCCAAATATACAGACCTGAATCTGAGTTCAGCGACAATCCGTAATGAGATGTCGGATTTGGAAGATATGGGATATATTCTTCAGCCCCATACTTCAGCGGGGAGGATTCCTTCCGATAAAGGATATCGTCTGTATGTGGATGCTTTGATGCAGGAAAAAGAGGAAGAAGTTTCTGAAATAAAAGAATTGATGATTCAGAAAACTGACCGGATGGAAAAGGTCCTGAAACAGATCGTTAAAGTGCTGGCTTCCAATACCAATTATGCCACGATGATTACCGGGCCGTCTTACCACCATACAAAAGTGAAGTTTATTCAGCTTTCCAAGGTGGGATTGGATCAGCTTCTGGCGGTGATCGTAGTAGACGGCAATATGGTGAAAAACCAGATGATCGATCTGGAGGAGGAGATGGATGACGAAACGGTTCTGAAATTAAATCTTCTGCTGAATACTCAGTTAAACGGGCTGACGGTGGAAGAGATCAGTCTTGGAATGATCACCAAGATGAAAGAACAGGCGGGGATCCACAGCGGTGTAGTCAGCCAGGTGCTGGATGCAGTTGCCGCAGCCATTTCCGAAGAAGATGAGATGCCGGTGTTTACCAGCGGCGCCACCAACATTTTGAAATACCCGGAACTTTCCGATGGAGAGATGGCCACTCAGCTGATTTCCGCTTTTGAAGAAAAGAAACCGTTGGCGGAGCTCCTGCAGGAGACCAAAGGAGAAAACGGTGAAGAAACCGGAATCCAGATCTATATCGGCAGCGAATCACCAATTAAGACAATGAAAGACTGCAGCGTAGTGACGGCCACCTATGAATTGGGAGACGGCATGACGGGAACGATAGGGATTATCGGACCGAAACGGATGGATTATGAAAATGTGGTAGATAATCTGAAGACACTGAAGGCGCAGCTGGATTCGATTTTCAAGAAAGAATAGCAAAGGCATTTGCCGGAAGGGTGGAATGAGAATGGCAGAAGAAATGAAACAAGAAGATATTAAAGAAGAAGTAAATGAGGAAGTGACCCAGGAAAGTCAGACAGAGGAGCAGCCGGAAGAGGCAAAACAGCCGGAAACTCAGGAGGATACGCAGGATCCCCCAGAGGAAAAGGCGGAAGCTCCGGAAAAGAAGCGATTTGGAAAGAAAAAAGAGAAAAAAGATAAGAAAGATGAAAAAATAGAAGAACTGACAGATCAGCTGAAACGTCAAATGGCAGAATTTGACAACTACAGAAAACGTACAGAAAAAGAAAAAGCCAGTATGTACGTGATCGGAGCCAAAGAAATTGTAGAAAAGATGCTTCCCATCGTGGACAATTTCGAGCGGGGCCTGGCGCAGGTACCTGACGAGCAAAAGGAAGATCCTTTTGTCGATGGAATGAACAAGGTATATAAGCAGCTGACGACAGCGCTGGGAGAAGCAGGCGTCACACCGATTGAAGCAGTTGGAAAAGAATTCGATCCGAATCTTCATAATGCGGTAATGCATGTGGAAGACGAGGAGGCAGGTGAAAATATCATTGTGGAAGAATTCCAGAAAGGATATTTATATAAAGACTTTGTGGTCAGACACAGCATGGTAAAAGTGGCAAACTGACCGACAGCGACAGAAAGAAAATTCAAATAAAATTTATCAGGAGGTAATTATTATGAGCAAAATTATTGGTATTGACCTGGGAACTACAAACAGTTGTGTAGCCGTAATGGAAGGCGGACAGCCGACCGTTATTACAAATACAGAAGGAGCAAGAACAACACCGTCTGTTGTTGCATTTACAAAGACGGGAGAAAGACTGGTGGGCGAGCCGGCAAAACGTCAGGCCGTTACCAATGCGGATAAGACGATTTCTTCCATTAAAAGACATATGGGTTCAGACTACCGTGTAACCATCGATGGAAAGAAATATTCTCCCCAGGAGATTTCTGCCATGATTCTTCAGAAACTGAAAGCAGATGCTGAAGCTTATCTGGGAGAAAAAGTAACGGAAGCAGTTATCACCGTACCGGCCTACTTTAACGATGCACAGCGTCAGGCCACCAAGGATGCAGGCAAGATTGCAGGCCTGGAGGTAAAACGTATTATCAACGAGCCGACGGCGGCAGCGCTGGCCTATGGACTGGACAACGAAAAAGAGCAGAAGATTATGGTATACGACCTGGGCGGCGGTACTTTCGATGTTTCTATCATTGAAATCGGCGACGGCGTCATCGAGGTACTTTCTACAGCCGGAAACAACAGACTGGGCGGCGATGATTTCGATGAAAGAATCACTCAGTATATGCTGGATGAATTCAAAAAGATGGAAGGCGTAGATCTTTCCAATGATAAAATGGCCCTTCAGAGACTGAAAGAAGCGGCAGAGAAGGCAAAGAAAGAGCTGTCTTCAGCTACCACAACCAACATTAACCTGCCCTTCATTACAGCAACTGCCGACGGTCCGAAACATTTTGATATGAATCTGACCAAAGCAAAATTCGACGAGCTGACCAGCGATCTGGTAGAGAAGACGGCAGAGCCGGTACGGCGTGCACTTTCAGACGCCGGAATCACAGCATCTGAACTGGGCAAAGTTCTGCTGGTAGGCGGTTCCACACGTATCCCTGCCGTACAGGATAAAGTAAAACAGCTGACGGGACATGAGCCCAGCAAATCTCTGAACCCGGATGAGTGCGTAGCACTGGGAGCTTCCGTACAGGGCGGAAAACTGGCCGGAGACGCAGGCGCAGGCGATATCCTTCTGCTGGATGTAACTCCTCTGTCACTTTCCATCGAAACCATGGGCGGCGTGGCAACCAGACTGATTGAAAGAAATACAACGATCCCGACGAAGAAGAGCCAGATTTTCTCCACGGCTGCGGATAATCAGACGGCTGTTGATATCAATGTGGTTCAGGGTGAAAGACAGTTTGCCAAAGATAATAAATCTCTGGGTCAGTTCCGTCTTGATGGAATTCCGCCGGCAAGAAGAGGCGTTCCCCAGATTGAAGTAACTTTTGATATCGATGCCAACGGTATTGTAAACGTATCTGCAAAAGATTTGGGTACAGGAAAAGAGCAGCATATCACCATCACTGCAGGATCAAACATGTCTGAGGACGAGATCAATAAAGCAGTAAAAGAAGCTGCAGAGTTTGAAGCTCAGGATAAGAAACGTAAAGAAGCCATCGACACCAGAAACGATGCGGATGCTTTCGTATTCCAGACAGAGAAGGCTCTGGAAGAAGCCGGCGACAAGATTGATTCCAATGATAAGACAGCCGTTCAGGCTGATCTGGCAGCCCTGAAGGAGATTCTGGCTAAATCAAAACCGGAAGAAACCACAGAGGCAGAAGTTGCGGAAATTAAGGCTGCTCAGGAAAAACTGATGCAGAGCGCACAGAAACTTTTTGCAAAAATGTATGAGCAGAATCAGGCGGGAGCACAGGGGGCAGGCCCCAATCCCGGTGCGGATGCCGGAACAGACCCCGGCGCTGATGATGTAGTTGACGCGGACTACAAAGAAGTGTAAAATAGTCGGTTGGACGATGAAAACGGGACTCACGGATACTTTGTGTTCGTGAGTCACGGTTATGATATTGGAAGAATGAAAGGTGAACATCATGGCGGAAAAACGAGATTACTATGAAGTTCTGGGTGTGGACCGGGGAGCGGACGAAGCCACACTGAAAAAAGCATATCGAAAACTGGCCAAAAAATATCATCCGGATATGAATCCCGGTGATGCGGAAGCCGAGAAGAAATTTAAGGAAGCGACAGAAGCCTATGGTGTGCTGAGCGATCCGGAAAAACGGAAACAGTATGATCAGTTCGGCCATGCAGCCTTTGAGGGCGGCGCCGGAGGAGGATACGGCGGTTTCGGCGGTTTCGACTTCAGCGGCCAGGATATGGGAGATATTTTCGGCGACCTGTTTGGAGATCTGTTCGGCGGAGGCTCCAGAAGACGCGCCAATAACGGGCCCATGAAAGGGGCCAATCTGCGGGCAGTGATTCATATCACTTTCCAGGAAGCAGTCTTTGGCTGTGAAAAAGAACTGGAGATTAAGCTGAAAGAAACCTGTACCACCTGCAGCGGAACGGGAGCAAAACCGGGGACTCAGCCGGAAACCTGTCCCAAATGCAACGGCGAAGGACAGATCGTCTATACGCAGCAGTCTCTGTTTGGTATGGTGCGGAATGTACAGACCTGTCCGGAGTGTAACGGAAGCGGAAAGGTGATTAAAGATAAATGTACCTCCTGCCGCGGCACAGGCTATGTCACCGTGCCGAAGAAGATCAAGGTAACTGTGCCGGCCGGTATAGATGACGGACAGAGCATCCGGATCCGGGATAAAGGTGAACCGGGCAAAAACGGCGGCCCCAGAGGGGATCTTCTGGTGGAAGTTCAGGTGGCCCGTCACCCCATTTTCCAGCGCCAGGATCTGAATATTTTCTCTACGGCGCCAATCACCTATGCTCAGGCAGCGCTGGGCGGCGATGTGCGGATCAGTACCGTGGACGGCGACGTGGTGTATACGGTGAAACCGGGAACCCAGACGGATACCAAGATCCGGCTTAAAGGGAAAGGCGTACCCTCCCTTCGAAATAAAAATGTCAGAGGGGATCACTATGTGACCCTTGTGGTTCAGGTGCCCACAAAGCTGAATGAAGAGGCCAAAGAAGCGCTCCGTGCTTTTGACGCAGCCTGCGGAAACAGACCGGCGGGAGACGGCAAGGGCAGTGAAAAGAAGAATGAGAAGCGCGGTGAAAAGAAAAAGAGTTTCATGGATAAATTAAAAGAGACCTTTGAAGAATAGAAAAAAGACCCGATGCAGTGATGCAGCGGGCCTTTTCCTATTGTGGTTTTCGGCTTTTTCGTGTATGATAGGTAGGAACTATTACGGAGGAACGATATGAAGTGGAATAAATTTACATTGAAAACGAGGGCAGAGGCAGAGGATCTCATTATCGCCGCGCTGGCAGATCTGGGAATCCAGGGTGTGGAAATCCAGGATCATGTGCCCCTGACAGAATCCGATAAACAGCAGATGTTTGTGGATATTTTGCCGGATCTGCCGGAAGATGACGGAGTGGCATACCTGAATTTTTATCTGGATGAAGAGGAAGACAAGGAAAAAGTACTGGCGGAGGTAAAAGAGGCGCTGGAGGAACTGAAAGAGTTTGTGGATATCGGGGCCGGAACCATAGAGGAATCTCAGACGGAAGATAAAGACTGGATCAACAACTGGAAAGAGTATTTTAAACAGTTTTATGTGGACGATATTTTGATTATTCCTTCATGGGAGGAAGTAAAGCCGGAGGATCAGGATAAGATGATCATACACATTGATCCGGGAACGGCGTTTGGAACGGGAATGCATGAGACGACCCAGCTGTGCATCCGCCAGTTGAAAAAATACGTGACGCCCAAAACGGAGCTTCTCGATGTGGGTACGGGAAGCGGTATCCTTTCCATTGCGGCATTAAAGATGGGAGCGCGCCATGCGGTGGGAACGGACCTGGATGTCTGCGCCGTTGCGGCGGTGGAGGAGAACAAAAAGGCCAATGCCATTGATCCCGATGATTTTACCATGATGATCGGCAATATCATTGATGATCCCCGGATACAGGACGCGGTGGGGTATGAAAAGTATGATATTGTGGTGGCGAATATACTGGCGGAGGTGCTGGTGATGCTGACGCCGGTGATTGTGAAGCAGATGAAGCCTGGAGCATACTATATCACTTCGGGGATTTTGGCGGAAAAGGAAAAAGTGGTGACTGCCGCCGTGGAACTGGCCGGTCTTGAAGTGGTGGAAGTGACTTATCAGGGGGAATGGGCCTCTGTGACAGCCCGCAAACGGGAGTAACTATGTATCGTTTTTTTGTGGAAGAAAACCAGATTGATCATGATAAAATATATATCCGGGGCAATGATGTCAACCATATCAGAAATGTGCTGCGGATGAAACCGGGGGAAGAGCTGTGTATCAGCGCCGGAAACAACCTGGAATACCGGTGTGCCATTCTTAATTACCAGGAGGATGCGGCGGTAGCCGAGATTCGCTATGTTCAGGAAATGAATCTGGAGCTGCCATCGAAAATTACACTGTTTCAGGGATTGCCCAAAGGGGACAAAATGGATCTGATTGTACAAAAGGCGGTGGAACTGGGAGCCAGTGAGATCGTCCCGGTGGCGATGAAACGCTGCGTGGTAAAACTGGATCAGAAAAAGGAAAGTTCCCGGCTGAAGCGGTGGAACGCCATCTCCGAGAGTGCGGCAAAACAGGCAAAACGGATGATCATCCCCCAGGTAACTCCGGTGATGACCTTTTCCCAGGCGCTGGAAAAGGGAAAGAAATGTGATGTCCTGCTGATGCCCTATGAGCTGGCAAGAGGCATGGGGGAAACCCGTAAGATTCTGCAGGACATCCGGCCGGGACAGTCTGTGGCCGTATTCATCGGCCCGGAGGGCGGATTTGCACAGGAAGAGGCCCGGATGGCAGAAGCGGCAGGAGCGTCCTTTCTTACCCTGGGCAAACGAATATTGAGAACGGAGACGGCAGGGATGACAATGCTGTCGATTCTGATGTTCCAGATGGAGCAGGAGGAAACAGATGGAAGTATATTTGGATAATTCAGCAACCACCAGATGCAGCCGGGAAGTGTGCGATCTGATGGTGAAAATTTTAAGAGAAGATTACGGAAACCCCTCCTCCATGCATTTAAAGGGCGTGGAGGCGGAACGTTATATGAAAGAGGCAGCAAAGCGGATTGCCGCGACGATGAAAGTTTCTGAAAAGGAAATTTTTTTCACCTCCGGAGGAACGGAATCCAATAACTGGGCGCTGATTGGAACGGCGATGGCCAACCAAAGACGGGGAAAACATCTGATTATTACCCAGGTGGAACATCCTGCGGTTTCGGCCCCGGCGGATTTTCTCCAATCCCAGGGATTTGAGGTGACGTCTCTGCCGGTGAACCGTCAGGGAGAAATTTCCCTGGAAGATCTGAAAAAAGCGGTGCGTCCGGACACTATTTTGGTGTCCACCATGTATGTGAATAATGAAATTGGAGCGGTGGAGCCGGTGGAAAAGATCGGACAGTGGCTGAAAAAAGAATATCCGGATATTGTTTACCATGTGGACGCCATTCAGGCTTACGGAAAATATCGAATTTATCCAGAAAAAACCGGGATTGACCTTTTATCTGCCAGCGGCCACAAACTGCAGGGACCCAAAGGGGTGGGATTTCTGTACGTTCATAGAGGAGTGAAAATTTCTCCTATTATCTGGGGCGGCGGTCAGCAGCAGGGCATGCGTTCCGGTACCGATAACGTGCCGGGGGCGGCCGGGCTTGGACTTGCGGCTGAAATGGCTTATGAGAATCTGGAGGAAAAAAGAACTTATCTGTATCAGCTGAAGGAATGGATGACGGAAGGACTGAAAGAACTGGATCAGGTGGTGATCCACAGCCCGGAAGGAAAGGAAGGAGCGCCCCACATTGTCAATGCGTCCTTCCTGGGAGTGCGCAGCGAAGTTCTGCTTCACGCTCTGGAGGACCGGGGGATCTATGTGTCGGCCGGGTCTGCATGTTCCACTCATAAAAAAAGCAAAAGTCCCACGCTGACCGCCGCAAAAGCAGAGGCAAAAGAGCGGGAGTCGGCAGTGCGGTTCAGTTTTTCAGAAGAGAATACGGAGAAAGAAATCAGATACACAATTAATACATTGAAGGAGCTTCTGCCTATGCTGCGAAGATACACCCGCAGCTGAGAGGACGGGAAGAAAGGATAGAAAATGGAAAGAGCATTTTTAATAAAATACGCAGAAATCGGGATAAAAGGCAAAAACCGGTATATGTTTGAAGATGCGCTGATGAAACAGATTCGTTTTGCGCTGGAAAAAACGGAGGGAACATTTGACGTCACCAAGGAGCAGGGACGGATCTATGTAATTCCCCAGACGGAATTTGATCCGGATGATGCGGTGGAGGCGCTGAAAAAAGTATTTGGAATCGCGGGAATCTGTCCGGTGGTAATTGTGGAGGATGAGGGATTTGAAAAGCTGGCCCAGGATGTTACTGCATATATGAAAGAACGGTATTCTGATGGGGAAAGCACCTTCAAGGTAAATGTGCGCCGCGCCAAGAAAACCTATCCCATCAGCTCCATGGATGCGGCCAGCGAACTGGGCGGCCGTATTCTGGATGCCATGCCCCGGATGAAGGTGGACGTTCATCATCCCGATATCCTGCTGCAGGTGGAGATACGGACGAAAATCTATATTTATTCAGAAACCATTCCCGGCCCGGGTGGAATGCCGGTGGGAACCAACGGAAAGGCCATGCTGCTGCTTTCAGGCGGTATCGACAGTCCGGTGGCCGGTTATATGATTGCAAAAAGGGGAGTGCAGATTGAAGCTGTTTACTTCCATGCCCCGCCTTATACCAGCGAGCGGGCAAAACAAAAAGTGGTGGATCTTGCCCGGCTGGTTTCCAAGTACAGCGGACCGATCCGTCTTCATATCGTGAATTTTACAGAGATTCAGCTTTATATCTACGACCAGTGTCCCCATGAGGAACTGACTATTATTATGCGCCGCTATATGATGAAAATCGCGGAAGAGATCGGACAAAAAAGGGGATGTCTGGGATTGATTACCGGGGAAAGCATCGGCCAGGTGGCCAGTCAGACTATTCAGAGCCTGGCGGTTACCAATGAGGTCTGCACTATGCCGGTATTTCGGCCGGTGATAGGTTTTGATAAACAGGAAATTGTGGATGTGGCGCAGAAAATTGATACCTATGAGACTTCTATACAGCCCTATGAGGACTGCTGTACGATTTTTGTGGCGAAACATCCGGTGACGAAACCGAATCTGAAGATAATCAAACGGTCAGAATTGAAACTGCAGGAGAAAATTGAAGAAATGATGAAAGAGGCAGTGGATCAGGCGGAAGTAATCACGGTTTCTTAAAAAAAGCAAAAGAAAAAGGCTTTGCGGAACGCGAAGCCTTTGCTGACTTTCCAGTTAGATGATATAGGGTTTTAGACTTTCCAGAACTTCATCCAGAGCTTCGCCCTCAGCGTGAATATTCAGGTCAATGGGTTTGGCAAGATCAAGACTGAAGATTCCCATAATTGATTTTGCATCGATAACATATCTTCCGGATACCAGATCAAAATCGAAATCGAATTTGGAAAGTTCATTCACAAAGGATTTCACTTTATCGATTGAATTTAAAGATATTTGTACTTTTTTCATGATAGTAACCTCCCTGATTGATTTTCATGATATGATTATCTTACCGTCTATACAGGGGAAAGTCAAGAGAAACAGGGGAACATTTACCTACAAAAAGCAAAGGAGATTTACGGATGGGTGTGAAAGTTGCGCTGCATAATCTGGGATGCAAAGTGAATGGATATGAGACGGAGGCTATGCACCAGATGCTGGAAGAAAATGGATATGAAATTGTAGAATTTGCTCCCGGCGCAGATGTTTATATTATTAATACCTGTACGGTTACCAACATTGCGGACCGGAAATCCAGACAGATGCTTCACCGGGCCAAAAAGATGAATCCCCAGGCGCTGGTGGTAGCTGCCGGCTGTTATGTTCAGGCTGGAGGGGAAAAACTGGAAAAAGATGATGCGGTGGACATTATTATTGGCAATAATAGAAAAAAGGATCTGGTAAAGATTCTGGAAGAATACCGGAAAAATCATGAAAACAGTCATAATGTCATTGACATCAATCATACAAAAGAATATGAGGAAATGACGGTTTCACGGACCACAGATCACACCCGTGCTTATATTAAGGTGCAGGACGGGTGCAACCAGTTCTGCAGTTATTGTATTATTCCCTTTGCCAGAGGAAGAGTGAGGAGCCGTAGAAAAGAGGATGTGCTGGAGGAAGTGAGACGTCTTTCTGCTTCCGGATGCAGGGAAATCGTTTTGACGGGAATCCATTTAAGTTCCTATGGAGCAGATCTGGAAGGGGAAAATCTCTTAAGTCTGCTGGAAGCGGTTCATGGGATTTCCGGCATTGAGAGAATCCGGCTTGGATCCCTGGAGCCGGGAATTATAACGGAGGACTTCGTGAAAACCATAGCCGGTCTTCCTAAAATTTGTCCCCACTTTCATCTGTCTTTGCAAAGCGGATGTGATAAAACGCTGAAGCGGATGAACCGTCGTTATCGGTCAGGGGAATATCGGGAAAAATGTGATATTCTGCGCAGATATTTTGAAAATCCGGCGCTGACTACAGATGTGATCGTGGGATTCCCCGGAGAGACAGAAGAGGATTTTGAAGAATCCCTTCGTTTTGTTGAAGAAACAGGCTTTTTTGAGATTCACGTTTTTAAATATTCCAAACGTCAGGGAACGAAAGCGGCAGAAATGGACGGACAGATACCGGAAAGGGTGAAGACTGAGCGCAGCGGACGCATGATTGCCATGGGAGAAGAAAAGAAGAGAGAATACCTGGAAAAATTTCTGGGCAAGTCTCTGGAAATCCTTCTGGAAGAAAGAGTTTGGATGGATGGGGAATTCTGGTGGACAGGTCATACTCCCCAATATCTGAAAGTGGCCGTTTTGGCCCAGGGACAGCATCCTAATGAGCTGCAGAGAGTACGGGCAAAAACCATTGACGGGGACGATACCGTTCTGGCTGAGCCGGAAGTTTTACAACAGTATTGAATTTTCGGCCGATATATATTAAAATAAAATAGATATCAAAGTTAAGGGCGTGAAAAGATGACAAATATCAGTAATACACAATATTTCAAAGTAAAAAACGAACCGGAAATCCAGGTAAAAGACGTGCTGGATCTGGTATATAATGCGATGGCGGAGAAAGGCTATAATCCCGTTAATCAGATTGTGGGATATATTATGTCCGGTGATCCGACTTACATTACCAGTTATAAAGGCGCCAGGAGCATGATCATGAAAGTGGAGCGGGATGAACTGGTGGAAGAGCTTCTGAAGGAGTATATCCAGAATCAATCCTGGAAACATGAATAATCATGCGGATTTTAGGGCTGGATTACGGATCGAAGACAGTGGGCGTGGCCGTCAGTGACCCGCTGGGCATAACGGCTCAGCCGGTGGAAACCATCTGGCGAAAATCAGAGAACAAACTGAGGCGGACACTGGCGAGAATTGAAGAATTAGTAAAAGAATACCAGGTAGAGCGGATAATACTGGGATTTCCCAAAAACATGAATAACACAATAGGAGACAGGGCTGCTCTGTCGCTGGAGTTTCAGAAGACTCTGGAGAGACGGACAGGCCTGGATGTTGTTATGTGGGATGAACGGCTGACCACTGCGGAGGCAGAACGGGTTCTGATGGCAGGCGGAGTCCGGCGGGAACACCGGAAAGAGAAAATCGATGAAATGGCAGCCGTTTTGATTCTGCAAAATTACCTCGACAGCTGCAGATAGAAAAAGGATTCGGTATGGAAAAAATAAAATTTGTGGAAGAAGACGGTACGGAAGTAGAATTTTACGTCGAAGAACAGACAAGGATGAACGGATGTAACTACCTGCTGGTGACGGATTCGCAGGGCGATGAGGCGCAGGCTTACATCCTGAAGGATTTATCAGATGAGACAGATCCCCAGGCCAGATATGTGATAGTGGAGGACGATACGGAGTTTGAGACCATGTCGCGCCTGTTTTCAGAAATGCTGGAGGATGTGGATCTGGAAACGGAATCGTAAATTGAAAATATGAATGAGTGGAGGTACTTTTGAAAAAAAATAATCATGCAAAATTGAAAATCATTCCATTGGGCGGACTGGAACAGATCGGAATGAATATCACTGCATTTGAATGCGAAGACAGCATCGTTGTGGTGGACTGCGGACTTTCATTTCCGGAGGATGATATGCTGGGAATTGACCTGGTTATTCCGGATGTGACCTATCTGAAAGAAAATGCAGAAAAAGTAAAAGGTTTCGTTATCACCCATGGACATGAAGATCATATCGGCGCGCTCCCCTATATTTTAAAAGAGCTGAACGCGCCTGTTTATGCTACAAAATTAACACAGGGGTTAATTGAGAATAAATTAAAGGAACACAATCTTCTTCGATCAACAAAAAGGAAAACGGTAAAACATGGACAGTCCATTAATCTGGGCTGTTTCCGTATCGAGTTTATTAAAACCAATCACAGTATTGCGGATGCTTCCGCTCTGGCCATTTATTCACCGGCCGGGACTGTGGTTCATACCGGAGACTTTAAAGTAGACTATACGCCTGTTTTTGGAGACGCCATTGATCTGCAGCGTTTCGCTGAAATCGGGAAAAAGGGGGTTCTGGCGCTGATGTGCGACAGCACCAACGCGGAGCGGCCCGGTTATACCATGTCAGAGCGGACTGTGGGGAAGATTTTTGACAATATTTTTGCAGAACATAAAAATACCCGTATTATCATCGCCACATTTGCGTCCAATGTGGACCGGGTGCAGCAAATCATCAATTCCGCTTACAAGTACGGGCGAAAGGTTGTGGTGGAAGGACGCAGCATGGTGAATGTCATCACCACGGCTTCCGAACTGGGATATTTGAACATCCCGGAACGAACCCTGATTGATATCGATCAGATGAAGAATTATCCCGATGAGCAGATGGTGTTAATTACCACGGGAAGCCAGGGAGAGTCCATGGCGGCCCTGTCCCGGATGGCGGCGGATATTCACCGAAAGGTGACCATCAAACCCAACGATACCATCATATTCAGCTCCAATCCCATTCCGGGAAATGAAAAGGCAGTGTCAAAAGTGATCAATGAATTGTCGGCCAAGGGCGCAGATGTGATTTTTCAGAATACTCATGTTTCCGGACATGCCTGTCAGGAAGAGATTAAACTGATTTATTCCCTGGTGCGGCCCAAGTACGCGCTGCCTGTTCACGGGGAATACCGCCATCTGAAAGCTCAGGCTGCGGTGGCTGCCTCTCTGGGAATTCCCAAGGAGAATATATTTATTATGTCTTCGGGAGATGTGATGGAAATCTGCGATGAACAGGCAAAGATAAACGGCAGAGTCCACACCGGAGCCATTCTGGTGGACGG
The DNA here is from genome assembly GCA_050944435.1 of Ruminococcus sp. Taxonomy (GTDB): domain Bacteria; phylum Bacillota; class Clostridia; order Lachnospirales; family Lachnospiraceae; genus Ruminococcus_G. The sequence goes on along the minus strand of JBMNRB010000018.1, from coordinate 50,510 downwards.
CCTTGGCGTGGGAGATGTGGGAAATATTGTCCTTCGCGACCGTCAGCATCTGGCGGAAGACGGCATTATTATTGTGGTGCTGACGCTGGAAAAATACACAAACCAGCTTTTAGCCGGCCCGGATATCGTCTCCAGAGGATTTGTCTATGTCAGAGAGTCTGAAGATTTGATGGGGGATGCCAGAATTGCAGTGGAGGATGCTTTGGATCACTGCCTGGAACGTCAGATATCCGACTGGGGCAAGATCAAAACGGTAATTAAAGATGCGCTGAGCGAATTTGTATGGAAGAGAACAAAGAGACGTCCGATGATTCTTCCAATTATAATGGAGGCTTAAGTTACCATGAACCCAATTGAACAAAAGACACATGAATTAATCCAGATTATCAAGGAGAGCCCTTACTATCAGGCGTATGAAAAGAGCCTGAAAAAAGTAAATGCCCAGCCGGAGATTAAATGGAGAGTGGATGAGCTGCGTGCGCGCACTTTTAAAATGTATAACGAACCTAATGAGATAGATATTTTCGAAGAAACTGACAGAATCGAAAAGGAACATCAGGAACTGCGCAGGATTCCTGAAGTGAATGAATTTCTGGACGCAGAAATTGAGCTGTGCAGAATTCTGAAAGAGACGGAAGATACCATCAATATGGCGATCGAAGTCCAGATCCCAGAAATGTGATGGAACTAGCGGAGCAGGAATCATGAGCAGAAAAGGAAAACAGGGGGAAGGCGGAAAATTTCAGCGGCCAGGAAACCGGAAAGGAGTACGGATTGCAGTTTACGCTGCAGTTCTGGTTATCATCGGACTGGCGGGCAGACTGTCCTACGGTCTGGGATATGCGGTGTTCTGCCAGGAACCCATGACCTCAGAAGCCCGCGCGAAAGAAGTGGAAGTTACGGTGCAGGAAGGCATGTCGGCCTATCAGATCGGGAAACTGCTTAAAAGCCAGGGCCTGATAGAGAATCCGCTGATTTTCTGGGTACAGGAGGAACTTTCAGACTACCGGGGAGAACTGAAAAGCGGCCGTTACACATTTAATACGGCCCAGACGCCGGATGAGATGATGGCGGTAATGGCTGCCGAGCCCGAGGAGGAAGAAGAGTGATTGTAGATGAAAGAATGATCACCTATATCAATTCGCTGGACAGAGGAAATACTCCCTTTCTGGAAGAACTGGAGCGGAAAGCGAAAAGTGAGTTTGTACCGGTGATCCGCAGGGAGATGCAGAGTTTTCTTAAAGTGCTGCTGGCGCTGAAGCGTCCTGCCAGAATATTGGAAGTGGGAACGGCGGTGGGCTTTTCGGCTCTGCTGATGTGCGAGTATAATCCTGTGAAATGCCATATTACAACCATTGAGAATTATGAGAAAAGAATTCCTCTGGCGCTGGAGAATTTCAGAAAAGCCGGACGGGAAGACTGCATCCGGCTTCTTGCGGGGGATGCGGCTGATATACTGAAAGATCTGGAAGGCCCTTTTGACCTCATCTTTATGGATGCGGCGAAGGGCCAGTATCTTCATTTCCTGCCCCAGGTGATTCGGCTGATGGAAGCAGGCTCCGTGCTGGTCTCGGATAATGTACTGCAGGATGGAGATATTATTGAATCCCGTTTTGTGATTGAGCGGCGAAACAGGACCATTCACAAACGTATGCGGGAATATCTTTATGAGCTGAAACACAGGGAAGATTTGATCACTTCCATTCTGCCGCTGGGCGATGGAGTGACGGTGAGCGTGTACACCGGAACAGAAAGAAAAGAGGAACATAAAAGATGAGAAAACCGGAATTACTGGTGCCGGCCAGCAGCCTGGAAGTGCTGAAGGTGGCCGTGATTTTTGGGGCGGACGCCGTGTATATTGGCGGAGAAGCTTTCGGGCTGAGAGCCAAAGCGAAAAACTTTTCCATGGAAGAGATGAAAGAAGGGATCGCCTTTGCCCATGAACGGGGGGTGAAGGTGTATGTGACGGCCAATATTCTGGCGCACAATGGCGACCTTCCCCAGGTGGCGGAATACTTCAAAGAATTGAAGAAAATAGGCCCGGATGCTTTGATTATCGCAGATCCGGCGGTTTTCATGCTGGCCAAGGAAATTTGCCCGGAAATTGAACGGCATATCAGCACTCAGGCCAACAATACCAACTATGGGACATATCGTTTCTGGCATGAGCTGGGGGCGAAACGGGTAGTTTCAGCCAGAGAATTGTCTCTGGAGGAGATAAAAGAGATTCGGCGGGAGATTCCGGAGGATATGGAAATTGAAACCTTTGTCCATGGCGCCATGTGTATCTCCTATTCCGGCAGGTGTCTTTTAAGCAGTTTTTTTACCGGAAGAGACGCCAACCAGGGAGCCTGCACCCATCCCTGTCGGTGGAAGTACTACGTGATGGAGGAACAAAGGCCGGGAGAATATCTGCCTGTGTTTGAGAACGAGCGGGGAACCTATATCTTCAACTCTAAAGATCTCTGTATGATCGAACATATTCCGGATCTTATGGAGGCGGGGATTGACAGCTTTAAGATAGAAGGACGCATGAAGACGGCCCTTTATGTGGCGACGGTGGCCAGAACCTATCGGAAAGCCATAGATGATTATCGGAAAGATCCGGCGTTTTATGAAAAAAATATGGAATGGTACCGAAAGCAGATAGGAAGCTGCACTTATCGTCAGTTTACCACTGGATTTTTTTATGGGAAACCGGATGAGAATTCTCAGATTTACGACAGCAACACGTATATAAAAGAGTATACCTTTCTGGGAATTGTGGATGACACAGACCGGGAAGGCAGGTGCCACGTTTTCCAGAAAAATAAATTTTCAGTGGGAGAGGAAATTGAAGTGATGAAACCGGGAGGAGAAAATATCCGGACGGTGGTGAAAGGAATTTTCGACGAGGAAGGGAACGCTGTGGAAAGTGCGCCCCATCCTCAGCAGAGTCTTTGGATCGACTTAGGCCTTTCGCTTCAGCTCTTTGATATTCTGCGGCGCGAAGAAGCTGCGCCGCAGCTTTAGAACGGCATTTTTTTCGATGCGGGAGACATAGGAGCGGCTGATGCCCAGACGTTTTGCAATAACTTTCTGGGTGTATTCCTGCTCCCCGGACAGACCGTAACGCAGTTTCAGCACCAGATATTCCTGCTTGGTCAGAACGGAATTCATCAGGGAATAGAGGCGGGCGATATCTTCTTTTAAAGCGCAGGTGTCGGCCGCATCGGGACCGCTGCTTTCTATGATATCCAGCAGGTGAATTTCGTTCCCTTCTTTATCCATTCCAATGGGTTCGTATAAAGAGACCTCTCGTGAGGTCTTTTTTTTGCCTCTGAGCATCATCAGAAGCTCATTTGCTATCCTCACCCCAATGAGTTTTTGAGCCGTCAGCGGTTTCATCTTCATAATCCACATCACTGAACCGTTCCAACTCTTCTAAGTCGTCTTCTGTGCTGTCTGCTTCATCTGTTTGATAGGAAAGCGGCGGATATTCAATTTCATCATCCTGCACCCCGAAGAGGATAATATGGGCGTTGACACCGTCCCATACAACTTTGCGGACGAGTGTGCGGATCGCCACACGTTTCTGTTCTACGGTCATTTCATCTATGCTTGTCTTGAAAACGGACAGCAGTTGCCGCATGACGTCAAATTCGATATCGCTGAAAGTGTGCTGGGAAGTCAGTGCTTCCAGTTCATGGATCCGGGTGTCTGTTTCCTCACATTTCTGATTCAGCTGTTCAATGCGTCGTGCCACCTGATTCCTAACCGTGCTGTCACCCAAATCGGCTAGGGAATCAACCAGACCTTCAATTTTCTTTTCCAGTTCTTCTTTCTCATGACGGATAGAAGCCAGCTGATCTTCATAGGCTGCACGGTTGCCGGTATAGAATTTCCGGCTTTGTTCCAGCTGGTCAATGAAGAAACCTTTGTCATCTTCCAGCAGCTTGATCTGCTCGATCACAGCCAGATCCAGTGTGTTCCCATTGGCATTTTTACTGTTGCACATGGAACGTTTGCTGCGCTCTTTTAATTTGCATACATAAGTGTATATCGGCTTCCCGTCAGCAGTTTTTCGCTTGCTGATCTTCGGATACATACGGCTGCCGCAGGTGCAGTATAAAAGACCGGTCAGGAGTGCTTCGTTATTCCGAGGCTTTCGGTATGCCTTACTTTTATTCCGATCCAGAGACTCCTGTACAGAAATCCAGACTTTGCCCGGAACAATGCCCTGATGCAGACCTACCGCAACAATCCATTCATCGGGCGGAAGATAGGTGACGGCTTTCCCTTTTTCCTGTTTGGTGCGGTTATATACCATCATGCCATGGACGCTGTCGAATTCATCTTTGGCAGAATTAAGATCTGCGTTCTCTTTTACAAAAAAGTTATATGCGTTTACATCCGCGATCATGTAAACCGGATTCTGTAAGATAGACTTGATTGAAAAACGGGTAAAGAGTTTATTGTTTTTTGTTTTAAGTCCCCGCTTTATTAATTCTGCTTCTACAGAAGTCAGAGAATCGTGTTCGATATACAGGCTGTAGATCAGACGGACAATTTCTGATTCTTCCGGTATCAGTTTCAGCTTGCAGGCCTTTTTTGCTTTCCCGTCTATGGTAACTTTCTGTACCGATTCTGAGGCATATCCTGTGGGAGTTGTTCCCCCAAGCCATCGTCCGGTTTTCGCCAGTTCATGCATATTATCTCTGATACGCTCGGCTATGGTTTCACGCTCCAGCTGGGAAAAAACAGAAGCTATATACATCATGGCCCGTCCCATGGGAGTTCCGGTATCAAACTGTTCTCGGATAGATATGAAAGCAATGTCCAGTCTTGACAATTCTTCAATAAGGCTGGAAAAGTCACTGATATTCCGGCTGATTCGGTCCAGGCGGTAGACAATGATCGCTTTGAACTTACGCTGCCTTGCAGCTTCCATCATTTTTTTAAAGTCCGGTCGGTTGAGATTACCGCCGGAAAAGCCTTCATCCTCATACACTAAAATATGATCCTGTGGAATTTCAGTATAATGTGCCTGGATATATTCTTTGCAGAGTTCAACCTGATTGCCGATGCTTTCACCTTTGCCGGTGAATTTTGACTTTCGGGAATAGATGGCAATATAATTCTCATTTTCTTTCATTATGTTTCTCCTTATTATACGATATATGACTTAAGCTATTATATCATATAGTATAAAACGGGTAAATGGTAATAGAGACATATATGCGTATAAAAGTAAAGTATGAATAACTTTCAAATCTTGAAATTAATATCAGTCAAAAAGCTCTTTCCTCAACAAATTTCATCCGTCTTCTTGGAAAAATTTTTGTACTGACGTGGTGAACATCCATACATTTTACAGAAAAGAGATGAGAATGTACTTGTATTGGAAAATGATAGAAGCTTTGCAATGTCGGCTCCGATCATCATATTTTAGATAAAATGTTTTGTATAGTTCTACAGGTTGGCTGGAGCTGAGAAAATAATTTTGAAATATTGTACAAAAATAAAAAAAGAAAATTGTAATATATGATGAAAATGAATATAGCTATGGACAAATGCACTGAGAACTGTTAAAATATATATAAATTAAGTTTGTTATTACGTAATGGTAAGCAAGACTGTTTATAATACTGATTGGGATAATAGTATTATGGACAGTTTTTTTATATTAGAATTGCTTCGGATGTTTGCTAGAGGGGGCAGGAATAGGTGAAGATCGTCAGGGTTCTGAATACAAATGCAGTTGTATCGTTGGATTCGTACGGCCGGGAAATCATCATTACCGGTGCCGGGATTGGTTTTAAAAAGAAAAAAGGCGAAGAGCTGGACAAGTCCTGCGTGGAGAAAATTTATTGCCTGAAGAGTGCGGAAGATAATTACAGGTTGCAGCAGGTGGTGAGGGAAATCTCGGAAAAATATCTGGAGATTGCCGGCAAGGTGGTCACTGCTTCCAGAGAAGAAGGACTGAAGGTGAGAGATACCCTCTATGTCACGTTGACAGATCACATCAATTCCGCTGTGGAGAGATACCAGAGCGGAATCAGCCTCAAGAATTTGATGCGACACGAGATTCGGAAATTTTATCCCCAGGAATACAGGGTGGCCCAGGAGGCCATTGAGTGGATTCGGAAGATGACAGATATTGATCTGGGAGAAGACGAGGCGGGATTTATTGCCATGCATATTATATCCTCAGAGTTTGAGAGCAATGAGGTTTCAGATGTGCAAAAGATGACAGAGCTGATCAATGCCATTATCAAGATTGTAAAAATGCATTTCAGGATTGAATTTGATGAGGATTCTGTGTCCTATCAGAGATTTTTGACACATTTAAAATTCTTCTCGGCCAGAGTGCTGGATGGTGAGGTTTACCAGGACAGCATGGAGGAGATATACCATGCAATGGTGGCACAAAACGGGCATGCCTATACGGGTGTGGAAAAGGTGGCCCAGTTCATTGAAAAGCAGTACGGATACCGGCTTAGCATAGATGAAGAGCTATATCTGCTGATTCATATAAAGAGAATACTGGACGAACAGCATCGCTAGTTCACAGGTTTGTTATTATTCAGTTAAGCAAGACCTGGTCCTGAAGGGCACATTTCCCGGGAAAATGCGCTCTTTGAGGCCAGGTCTTTCTTTTTCCGGAGACTTCCGGGATGCATAAATTTATTTTAATGAGGTGAAGATATGGATTACGCAAGTGTTGCAAAGAAAATCCTGCAGCGTGTAGGAGGAAAAGAAAATGTAATCAGCCTTGTACACTGTATGACCAGACTGAGATTCACGCTGAAAGACGAGTCCATTGTGGACGACGAGGCAGTGAAAAAGACAAAAGGCGTTATGGGAGTAATGAAGAAGGCTGGACAGTACCAGATCATCATAGGCAATGACGTGGCCAATGTCTTTGCAGAGCTGAATAAGCTCGGTAACTTCTCAAACGAGACGCCGAAGAGCACACCCCAGAAGCAGGAAAAGAAAGGAATCATCTCCATGCTGATGGACACGATTTCCGGCATTATGGCGCCAGTTATTCCAGCGCTCATCGGAGCAGCTATGATCAAGGTGCTTTTGACGCTGCTGCCCATGATAGGCGTGCTTGATACAGAAGGGAATACCTATAACCTGTTAAGTGTTATGGGAGACGGAGCCTTTTTCTTTATGCCTGTTTTGATTGCCATCTCTGCATCAAAGAAATTCGGGACAAATATGTACTATGCGGCCAGCATTGCGCTTATCATGCTCCATCCTAATTTTATTTCTCTGATGAGCAATGCAAATGAGGCAGGGGAGGTGGTAAAATTCCTCGGCTTTATTCCGGTTACCTATGCTTCCTATTCCTACTCGGTTATCCCGATCATCCTGGCAGTATGGTCCCTAAAGTATGTGGAGAAGCTGGCAGATAAGATTACACCCGTGGTGACTAAGAACTTCCTGCGTCCCATGCTGGTGGTGCTGATCGAGGCACCGATTGCCCTGATCGTGCTGGGACCTTTGGGGGCAATCCTCGGCAATGTCCTGTCAGATATCGTATATTTTATCCATGACCAGCTCGGTTTTATCGCCATCGGACTGGTGGCCGGTATTTATCCGTTTGTTGTCATGGCTGGTATGCACCATGCATTTACCCCGATAAAGCTTGGTATGATTGCCACAACCGGGTATGAGAATTTTATCTGTATCGGTGAGCTCTGCGCCAACATGGCACAAGGTGCTGCTTCTCTTGCTGTATCCTTAAAGAGCAAAAATAAAGATTTTAAACAGGTGGCAGGCTCTTCCGCATTCTCCGCACTTGTGGCAGGTATTACAGAGCCCGCTCTCTACGGTGTGACACTGAGACTGAAAAGACCAATGCTGGGAGCCTGCATCGGAGCCGTTGCAGGCGGACTCTTTGGTGGATTTTTCCAGATGAAATGCTTTGGTATCGCAACACCGGCAATCGTGACGATTGTTCAGTATGTGGAGGAGGACAGAGCGGCCAGCCTTCTGATAGCAGCCCTTACCATTGTCATAACAATCATTGTGGCATTTATCGCCACTATGCTGATCGGCTTTGAAGACATTGTGGACGAGGATGATGAGGATATTCTGGCAGAAGAAGCCAAGCCTGCAGCCGCTCCCCTTCCGGAGGGAAGAGAAATCCGTATTTCGAGCCCTATCCAGGGAGAGTGCATCCCGCTGGATCAGGTGAAGGACGCTACATTTTCACAGGGAATCCTGGGAAAAGGCGCCGCTGTCATCCCGGAGAAGGGAGAAGTGGTAGCCCCCTTTGACGGAAAAATAGATATGATGTTTGAGACCGGTCATGCAGTCGGAATGACCAGCAATGATGGTGTGGAATTGCTGATACATGTAGGTATGGACACGGTAAATCTGGAAGGAAAATATTTCTATCCGAAAAAGGCTTCCGGAGATACAGTCAAGAAGGGAGAAGTTATCCTGGAGTTTGACAAGGATGAGATCCTGAAGGCGGGATATGACATCACGACTCCGGTTATCGTATCCAACACGGATGCATTTGCGGATGTCTCTGCCACCTCCTCCGGACTGGTGAAGGAACTGGATGAGATACTGATAGTACGTTAATCGAAAATAAAAGGAGGAAGAGACATGGAACAGATGAGAGCAGCAGGATTTCCGGAGGGATTTCTCTGGGGAAGTGCTTCTGCCGCCTATCAGATTGAAGGCGGATGGAAGGAAGGAGGAAAAGGGATGACGAACTGGGATGCGTTTGTGCGCATCCCGGGCAAGACTTACAAAGCTACTACAGGGGATGTGGCAGTGGATCACTATCACAGGTACAAAGAAGATATCGCACTGATGGCGGAGATGGGACTGAATACATACCGCTTCTCTGTCTCCTGGGCCAGGATCTTCCCTGAGGGGACCGGGGAGGTCAACGAGGAGGGAATAGCTTTTTACCAGGATATCATTGACGAGTGCCTGAAATACAACATAGAGCCCATGGTGACTATTTACCACTGGGATCTGCCCCAGGCCCTTGTCGATGAGTATCAGGGGTGGGAGAGCCCCCGCATCATCGATGATTATGTACATTATGCAAAAACGCTGTTTTCTAGGTTTGACGGCAAGGTGAAGTACTGGATCACTCTGAACGAGCAGAATATATTTACTTCGCTGGGATGGCTGACAGCCCAGCATCCGCCGGGTAAATTTGATGACCAGAAAATGTTCTACCAGGTCAATCATCATGCGTTTATGGCTCATGCAAAGGCGGTGTTGGCCTACCGGCAGATGGGAGGAAAGGGACAGATAGGGGCGAGCTTTGCCTACACCCCCTCCTATGCCCTGGACTGCAAGCCTATCAACGCTATGGCAAAAGCCAACTACGATGACCTGAAAAACTACTGGTGGATGGATGTATATGCATACGGGCGTTATCCTGTTGCGGCGATGACATATCTGAAGAAAAAGGGGATTGCGCCGGACATAGCTGATGGAGACAAGGAGATTCTCAGACAGGCGGCATCACAAATCACGTTTATGGGCGTGAACTATTACCAGAGCTGTGTGTGCGAGTACAATCCCATGGATGGAGTCACTCCCTACGGGACTATGAACACGACCGGTGTTAAGGGCTCTGCCCAGGAGCTGGGGATGCCAGGGATTTACAAAAATCCGGTCAATCCGTATCTGATGACCACAGACTGGGACTGGAGTATCGATCCTTCGGGACTTCAGTTCTGCTGCAGAGAGATTACGAGCCGCTATGCGCTGCCCATAGTCATCTCTGAGAACGGACTGGGAGCATTTGACAAGAAGACTGAGGACGATCAGATACATGACGAGTACAGGATCTGCTACCTGAAAGAGCATATCAAGGCGCTGGGAGAAGCTGTGGAGGAGGGCTGCCAGGTACTGGCCTACTGTACCTGGTCCTTCACTGACCTTTTGAGCTGGCTGAATGGATATCAGAAGCGATATGGTTTCGTTTATGTGGACCGGGAAGAAGAGGAGGGTGGCACACTGAACCGCTTCAAAAAGGATAGCTTTTACTGGTACAAAAAAGTTATTGAAACAAATGGGAAAGAAATCTTTGAAGAGGAGTAAAATACAGAAGATTTATTCTTGACAGGACCGCTAGACAGGTGTGAGACCTCGATAAAAGTCTATTATTATAAATTAATCATGTAATAGAGTAACAGGCGGTATTTAGTTCCACCTGTTACCGTTCATGATTATGCACTTTTTTCTTCAGTCGGACAGGCTGCTCTTTCCTGCGTTCCATTTCCCGTGCAATTCGTTTTTGATAAGTACGGTCATGAAAAGCTTCTGGATCTTCACCGAGCCGATCGTCTATGTCACTGACAGACTCATGAAACAGGGAAGCATCGAATTTCTGTCCCATCGTGGCATATAATTTCTGATAAACCTGATCCCTGATCATATCTCTTTCGTCAACTCTTGCATCGAACAGCTCCGCAGATTTTTCGGGACTGACATCTGCTTTGATTTCCTGATACTTTTTTTGATTTTCTGTCAGCTGATCAGATAAGTTGTCATACTGGGCATCCAGTTTCTTTAAAAAGTCTTTCTGATTTTTAAGAGCGATTTCACTCGTCTTTATTTCGGATTCATTGTGAAAGTAATTATCACAGATAAGCCGTTCTTTCTGCGACAGCAATTCTTCAATATCCTCAGTAAGAGTTGTGATCTTCTGGCTGATCTGATAGTACTGTACCGGCTGCAAAAAGCTGAGTTTCTTTTTCTGTGCCTGAAGAGACTTCTTTTCTGTCTGCTTTGTCCGGATTGTCTTTGTGATAGCTTTGTATTTCTTCAAAACCGGTGTGATCATAGAAATCCATTCTCTGGTGGAGGATGCCTGCATACGGTTATGGAACAGATAGTAACGGATCATAATCATTGTACCCCGGAGCTGTTCCAATCGTCTGGCGATGGCAGGGATATTTGCGCTGATTGTCTTTGCCAGTTTTTCTACCTGCCGTTTTAATTCCCGGAAGAGTCGATTGTCTGATCGTATCTGCCGGTTGATCTCACAGCGGTCGGAAATCAATCCTTTCTTCTCCATATCTCTTGCATGGTATCCCTCATGGATGGTAGGCTGTTCATCACGTCCCTGATCAGCAAAACTACGGTGATCTATCCGGGTGTCGATCTGATGTTCCTGTAAAGTATGGTTGACTGCATCTGCCCATGCTTTCCGCCATTCTCGAAGCTGTGCTTCGCTGTTCCACTGTTCTGAAACAGGATTCTGTCTGCCGAAACGGGTGCTTTTCGGATGTTTGTCTGCTCGGATATAACCATGTTCCTGGGCTGCTGAAGGTGTCATATATACCTTTTTTTTTCCGACTTTATAAGGATATTGCTTTTCCCACCCCTTTGTCTGAGCATCTTTAAATTCGGAGGCAGTAAAGCCTTTTTCTTCCCCATTCCTGATGCAGAGGTATTCTTTCTGTGTCTTATACTGCCAGCTCCCGTCTGCCTCCAACGGTCGGACGGTCAGCAGGATATGGGCGTGGGGATTGTGGCCGTTCGTATCGTGGATGGCAAAGTCAGCGCACATTCCCAGATCTACAAAGTTTTTCTGAATGAAATCCCGGAGAAAGGAGATCTGACTTTCTCTTTGCAACTCGATTGGCAGCGCTACGACAAATTCACGGGCAAGACGGCTGTCCTTCGCCTTTTCAGCCTGCTCTACGGCGTTCCAGAGCTGTTCCCGGTTTTTCCATTCCGGCGGAGCCATAGACGGAAGAAGGACTTCCTGATAGACCAGACCGTGTTTTCTCGTATAATCGTGCTGGATCCCGTCGTAATCATTGTACATACGGCTGCAGCTTAAATAAGCAGAAGCGGCGACAGCGGAACGGCCTGCGCCACGGCTGACCACTTTTGCCGACATATGGTAAATTGCGATAACGATCATCTCCTTCCTGTGAATATCGCTGTACTATAAAGGAGCATGGTTGTTTCCATGTTTTTCTACAGAAAAGCTGCCGGTGGCAGGTTTTCTCAGACAGCCATCTCCGGCTGGAGGATCCTGCCGGAAAATTTGCCGGTGTTCTTCCGGCAGGTGTATCCGCCGGAGTCTGGCGGATGGATGGCTGCATAGCCGGTGCTGCCTGCCAGCAGCGGATAGCCCTCGGCAGAGCGCACGAGCCCGACCAGCGGGAGGGATACCACCGCTTCACGGGGACCCCGCAAAGCCTGCTTTGTGGGGAGAGGAGGAGCAAGGTAGCGTCCGTAGTTTCCGCCGGAGGCGAAAACGGAGGAAAGCGGACTTTGCGACGACGAAGTGGTGAGTAAGTGCGCCCTTCGGGAATAAAAACATGCAGAGCTATTGCTGCTTAAGAATGTTTCTGTAATTGGAGCAGAAGAAAATGCCGAAGCTCCTCCGTTGTCATCTCCCGGACTTCCGGTACAACACGTTCCAGTTCCGCTCCTTCCAGGATCAGGCGCCTTGTCCGGGCGCTCCGCTCTTTTTTCCGGTCTCTGGCCTGGGCAGCCTCCATCCGGTGTTTTGCCTGCAGTAACTGCTTTTTTGTTTCTTCTGTTGATAATTTTTCCATAAAAGTTCCTTTCTGGTATCTGTCCGGTACCGGCTGTGCCGTGTTCCGGTACTGATACCTGTGTGCGTGTGCGGTCTTGATCTGACCGGTATGGTTTTCCTGTTCTTCTGGTATGCTATTTCCTGTCCACGGTGTCAGATTGGAACAGTTTCCGTACTGCTTTCAGGTTAGAAGCGGCATTCATCTCCCGTATATTCTGACGGCTGATCTTCACGGGAATACAGCGCTCCAGTATGCGGTCATAAATTCTGGCGTGTGCCAGATCCTGCGGTTTTTTCAGCTCTTCCAGAGTCAGATTTGTTGTGATGATCATGGGTTTCCTGCTCCGGTAACGGCTGTCGATGACACTGAATACCTGCTCCAGGGCAAACTCAGAACTGCGTTCTACGCCAAGGTCATCGATGATCAGCAGGCTGTATTGATTGAAGCTTTCAATGAACCGGTTCCGGTCATCGGAGTACATCCCTGTCAGGGTGTTCAGGATGCGGGCAAAATTGGTCATCAAAACCGGCACGCCCTGTTCCAACAGTGCGTTAGCGATACATCCGGCAAAAAAGGATTTCCCTGTTCCTACATCTCCCCAGAGCAGAAGCCCCAGAGACTTTTCTTTCATCTCCTTCCAGTGGGCGACATACTCATGTGCTTTCCGGATTTCCGGATTATAGCCTTTGTCATTGGAAAAGTTATAATCCTGCAGCGCTTTGTCCTGCAGGCCGCTGGCTTTGAGCCGTGAGATATGCTCCAGGAATTCCCGCTGTTTCCGTTCTTTCTCCTGCTGTTCGTATGCGTCCTGCTGACAGCGGCACCGTATGGCCGGACGGAATTCTTTCCCGCCAAGCTGGACTCAGCACTGCCGCGGCGTATGGCATTTGGAACAGTAAATGAGCCCGTCCGCTTCGTTTAAATATTCGTCCTCTTTTAAGGTCATAGGCTTTCCTCCTCCTTGCATTCATATTTCCGGTCGGAACCGGGGCCGTAAGGAATGCGGTTTCCCCGATCCCATCGGTTTCTCTCTTGATATTTGTTCTTCTTATTTTTACTACCGGACAGATTCCTGTCTTTCTGACAGACAAGATCCTGTCTCTCTGACAGACAGTTTTCTGTCTCCCTGATGGACAGTTTTCTGTCTGTGGACGGCAGGGCATCCGGATACTTTACATAGATGCGGTTAGGACGTCCGATCCCCTGACGCTTTCGATAAATGAGCTGTTTTTCTTCCAGTGCTTTCAGCGCCGTTTTGATGGTCATTTCGCTCTTATGCATGGCGTCTGCCAGAGAGGGTATGGTGAAGAAGAGGTATACATGGCCATTTTCATCCGTCCATCTGTCATTCTTCTGTGACAGCCTTGCCCGGTCGAGCAGGATCATGTAAAGGATCTTTGATGTCTCATTCAGATCATCTATTTCCAGTAAAAATTTTGGGAATACCAGATAGTTCAGGATCTGGCTGCCCGGCGTGAGAAACTGTGTCATGTGCTACCTCCCCTCATATGACAGGTTCAGGGACTACTCGCCCAGAAAATCCCAGTCCACATCGGCGTCAGGGTCAGTCGCCGGAGATTCTGCAGGGGGAACGGCTGCATTGGACTTTGACAGCCCGGCCATGCAGCCGGCCAGAAAGACTGGAAGTGCTTTTTCCATAGACTTCTCCACCGCAGAGACGATCTGCTGTACAAACTGTTCTTCCCGCTCCCGAGTTTCCAGATAGGGATCTTCCCGGCTTTTGTAATAGCGGTCAAAGTAATCTACCAGAGCGGCGGCGATCACCTGACTGTAGGATTTGAATTCCTGCCTGTCCATAGTCTGGAGATACTGCCATGCCTGGGCAGGGATCTCCTTGTCCAGGTTAAACCGGACATTGGTGCTTCGGATACTGCCTGTCATGGGCGCTCCTTCCTGCGGAGAGCGGCAAGCGCAAGAGCTTCATATCCTTTTGCCGTGGCACAGATATCATCAATGATCGTTACCCGGCTTTCCTCATACCGCCCGAAGTTTCGGATCAGACAGCCACCGCCGCCCACAATATACAGCCGCATGAGATCCGGATTGTATTCATACCGGCGCAGGGTGGTAAAAATATCTGCCACATACTGCCTTGCCGCAGAGGTGATACAGTCCAGATAAGGTTTCCCGATATCAGCAGTACCGTGGCGGAATACCTGTTCAATCGTTGCTTCATTGATCCTGACACCGAAGGTATCCATGACTGCATTTCGTGCTGCGGTCATGCACTGGCTGACACCGAACTTTTCTGTCCAGCAACGGCTCTCCACGGCCTTTTTGTTGTTGATATACAAAATGTTCATAGTACCGTTCCCGATATCTGCCAGAAGATTTGTCCCTCTGAAATCTTTGAGACGGCTGACAACGGCAGGGTATCCCTGGGGATACAGGCTGCATCCGGCCAAGCGGATGTGATACTCTTTTTTGTTGAACCGATAGGTTACTTCCGGATTACGGAGCAGATAGCTTCGGAATTCTTCCCGCTGTCTGCGGATCCATGTGAGTGGAAGCCCGGCCGCAAGATGAACGTCTGCTTCCCGGATGCCGTACAGGTTCAGCTCCCTTGCCACAGCCATCAGCGTGAGCAGGTAATAGTCCTCATCCGCAGCTTTGTCCGGGATAAATTCCTTGTGGCAGTCCCCGATCCGATAGTACATCCCGCCGTATTCCAGGATATTGCCGGAGAAGATCGGTTCGGTCTCATAGGCTGTCACGCTGCTTTTTGTGACAGTACCGGCGGTCTTAATGTTGCCGTAGCCGTGATCCACGCCGATGATCATGAGATTTTTAAATTCTTTCATGCGTCTTTGCACCTCCCTGATTTGTCTTTTTGCTCATAAAATAAATCCTCCTTTCTGTAGATTTGTCTGGAAAGCAGCACCGGTTTTAAAGAAATGGTGCTGTATTCACTGCAAGTTCATTCTACTGAAAGAAGGCTGTAAGAACATTGAGAGGGGATTGAGCGGAAATTGAGCAAAAGAAAAGCACCGGTTTTCAGAACCGATGCTATATGATTTTACCGGGATAATCCGCAGATTAATTATGAGTATAATTGAAGATTACTGTTTTAAATGGCCCTGATCCATGCCTGAGGTGCCAGCGGGAATAATAGAGATCCATTTCAAGAGAGGTCGGTGTGCCGTTGATCCGGTTATGCTCCTGCTCAATGGCTTTGACCGTATTGTCTATATCGTGATATTTGTAAATCACAACCTTTATTTCCGTATCCCGGGTATTTTTACTGCTAAATGATATACTGTTTACAACAACGTAGTCAGGCAGGCTGATATAATAGTAGATTGCCGATAATAGAATAACGGAAATAAGTAGGATGACCATTTTTTGCTTCATTTTTTTAACCTCGCTTTTCAACATGGGATAACTATATAGTACCTCACTATATAGTGAATTACTACATAAAGATTTATCAAATATACTTTGTGTTGAGGTGAGGAGAATGAATTATGGTCATCTGGAAATGCGAATAGAAGAATTGCTGAAAGAAAAGGGAATCAGCAAGAATACGATCTGCCGTGATCTGGATATTCCAAGAGCGAATTTTAACAGGTATTGCAGAAATGAATTTCAACGGATAGATGCAAATCTGGTCTGTAAATTATGCAGTTATCTGGACTGTGAGATTGGAGAACTGATCGTATATGTAAAAGAATAAAAAGCCTGACGGATTAGAAAAAATTTTCTGATTTCACCGTGCAGGCTTTTGTTCTTTTTGTTTTCTAATTATTAAGCAGCTGTTGTCCTAAGGCTATCCCTGTCTGTGTATAAGCCTGAAGGATTTCCTGCTTTTTTGTCTCAATCATATCCGGTTCCCCATTATATACCGCTTCATAGATAGCCAGAGCTTTTTTGAAATGAGTGGTGGCCTGACGGATATCGCCTGTAGCCAGGCAGATACCGCCTATTGCTTCCTGAACTGTAGCGTAATCCATGGTCTGGTCAGAGTTCAAGTCCCGGATCATCCGGGATAGTTTTTTCAGAGCGGAGAGCCCTCTTTCCGGCTGTCCCATTTCAGTAAGGAGAACGGCATAGTTCGAAGTCTGGGCAATGCTGTCATGGTAGTAAAGCAGATCATATTGTTCCAGGATCCGAAGCCCCTGCTCCATAGCCTGCTGTGCCAGCTCCCGTTTCCCTGCCTTTTTGTAAAGCCCGCCCAGATTGGAGTAGAGATTGGAAACAAGGTGAGCATTTTCTTCTGAGATCTCCGGGATCAGGGCGATGGCTTCCTTTTCCAGTTTGATGGCTTTTTCCGTTTTCTCTTCACAGGCGGCACGATAATCCAGCAGGACCGCCCGGTCTGTACTGCGCCCGACAGTTTCATCTGTGAGCAGCTCGGATAATTTGCCAAGTACAGCGTTCATTCCATTTGTGTAGTGATATTTCTCCATATAAGGAAATACATTTTCCAGAAAACTTAAATAAGCCGGCGTATTGTCATCTGTAATCTGCCGGATAATATTCTCGATGGTAAGAAACAGCTGTTTGTACCAGGTGACGTCTCGTCCATGGTACAGACAGATGGTCTGCAGGCTGTCAAACAGCACAGCACTGTTATTTACTGATGGCCTGGTCTCGTCAACTGCCACCTCCTGTATCATCGGATGAAGAGAAATCTGTCTTCCGGACTGTGTCTGTATAAACCCTTTTTCAATCAGGTCATTGATCCTGTTCATGTCCGAAAGTTTCATCCAGTTTGCATACAGTCGTCCGCTGACTCCGCTGACGGGAGCAAAAATCAGTCCCCGCATAATATCAAGTTCTTCCTCGGAGAGACGATACAGAGAAAACAACGTATGTATATGCTCATAATAGGTAGCTTTCCGACTTTGTCCGTCTTTTACGATATCAATGGTATCCGTTGCGCCAAGGGCAGATTTTTCAACCTGTAGCCGTGCCAGTAATTCCTGCGGTTCCAGGATACCTGTTTCCAACAGCCGTGCGGATAATTCTACCGCCAGTGTATGGCTGTGAGCGGTCTGAATAATTTGTTTCAGGATAGACTGTTTCCTCTTTGCATCTGAGTAGAAATATCCCATTAGTGACAATAAAGCATCAGGATCAGATATTTCTCCAAGATTGAAAGATGCATAGTTGTCAAAACGGCTTCGGGTAGTAAATAGGATACGGCAGCGGTATTTTAACAGTACGGAGAAGAAGGCGTCTTTTCCGGCTGTAGTATTAAAGTTGTCTATGATAAGCAAAGTATCTTCTTTTAGTGACCGCAGGAAACGGTTGTGTTTGCGGAAACGGTCTTCTTCCGTGTCCTCCGGCAGATCATCCACAAAGTCCAGATCAATGATATCCTGTCGCAGATCATCGCTGTAGGTCAGATACAAAATATTTGTATAGTCTTTTCTGTAAGCTCTTGCATATGCTTTGGCAAGCTCGCTTTTCCCGATACCGGCAATCCCCTGCAGAAAAATGATCCGCTTTTCTGAAATTAATTCGTGAAGTGTGGAAAGCTCTTGATTCCTTCCGCAGAAATGAGCACACGCCTTGGGAACTTCTCCGTTATAAACAAAATCACTGATTACCGGAGACAGTGTTCCGGCAGCAAGCAGTTTTTTGGTGGCAGCGTTCCTTTTAACAAATGTCCGTTCCATTCCAAAGCAAAGAACAGACGCAAGAAAAGCAGCCTGTTCTTCAGAAGTATGACACGGGTAATCCTGAGTAAGCTGTTCTTTTTTCTGATCGGAAATAGTTCCATCCTGTATCAGGATCTTGTAGATTTCCTGTATTGCCATTGCGCTGTCACACATTAGCGGCAGAATATTTGTTTCTATATCATCAGCCAGACGGTTCCTGTTGTCTGTATGGAGATAATATCCGGAGATGCGTGGGCTGATCCGGGCCTGTCCGTTAAACCAGCGGCAGACAAGACCGTTGTCAAAATCAAAGTCCTGTGAAGATTCCTCTTCAAGAAAACCTTCAAACAATTCATAAAGCAGATCAATCTGATTCATTCCTCTGTCATCGCCGATATATTTGCGAACCGTGGTAATGATTGAACTGAAATCGCAGCGTTCCATATATTTCCTCCTGATCCTGGTCAATTTATGCTCAAACTGCGCTCAATGAGCTTTTGCAAACTCCCTGATAAGATGGTATCACAAAGAAGTTTTAATGCGTTTCTTCTATATATTATAACATCAAATTTAATCTGATGATGCAGAAAAAGGAAACAGTCTCCGGAAGAATAGCGGACAACTTCTCGTTCATAAACTGAAATACCGGGGAGGTGCGTGGTATCGCAAGGAAAAGTGCTCCGATCCATGTGATCGTTCATTATCCGAAAACAGAAGAGGGCAGACATGAGCTGGCAGTCCGGGCGGCAGGCGTCCACGCTGATATGGTCGGTCAGTATATCAACAGGTTGAATTGCCCCTCTGAACAGAAAATACAGTTGATTGATGAGATCATCCATTCAGCTGTCAAAGAAAAAACAGACTGACGATCTGGGTTCAAGATGGTCAGTCTGTCGAAGTATGACTTCAATTATTCAAATGTTATTCTGATTTGATGCATTCTGGTTGGCTAAGAGCACTTCACGAAAATATTTTTCCCAGGTAAGCTTAAACATTCTTTTTTTATCTGATTCCCAGTTCCGGTAAGTATTTGGATCCACATGCAGCATTCTCGCAAAGGGTTTCTTCTTTAACCCCATTTTTTCCCGGCACTCTTTTAGCATTTTCCCCTGACCTTTATATAAGAAAAGATTGTATTCATCCAGAAGGTCTTCAACCGGGATATGATAGAAGTCTGCCAGCCTGTCCACCACTTCTTTCGGGTAGTAATCTACATATCCTACTTCATAATCTATATAGTGCCCTCTGGAGATCCCGATCTGTTCTGCAACCTCTTTCTGCATCAGCCCCATGTGATGGCGGCACCAGCGCAGACGGTCAGGAACGTTTTGTATTTCTTCATAACTGTGATACTGCTGATTAAACTGCTGGGCTTCCAGGAGCTTGCGGGGAGCGATCAGCCGGAATGTATGGATGCACAGAGGAGCGTACTGTACAATGCCGTCTTCTGTTCTGCACATGAGATAATTTTCACCTGAAAACTTTGTAAATATCTTCCAATGTGACTGCAATCCTTGCTGGGGGATTTCTCCCGGGAGTAAAACCGCATTGGCGATAGGATAGCATTTTCAATACAACGAGCTGCGTATGTAGCAAGCCGGTTTCCCTTCGTGCTGTCAAAGGTGGAAATGGCTTTGATCAGGCCAATCGTACCAATGGATATCATGTCATCAATATCAGTTTCTGTACACTGGTATTTCTTGACGATATGTGCAACCAGCCGAAGGTTGCGTTCGACTAAAACATTGCGGGCATTTTCATCGCCCTGTTGGTATTTTTGAAGATAAAATTGTTCCTCCGTGGCGGTCAGTGGTTTTTGAAAAGTTTTCAAACGTCACCTCGAAGGGGGATTTATTTTATTCTATGTCGGCATTTTCCTTTCTGTGCTTTTCCAGCCGGCCAGCAGATAAAGAAAGAACAGCAGAAGAAAGAAAAGACCGTCGATAAAAATCCCAAAGGGCATGGAAATGCCTTCTGCGATGGCGCCGATCAGGTAAGGGATAAGAGAATTCCCCAGAAAACTGAACAGATAAGCGACGGACAGCGCAGCGGAGCTGTCATGATCTTTCTGATCCAGGACTGCGGAGCCCACTAAAGGCCAGATACCCGACATGAAAAGCCCAAGGAGGGCGGCGCCGATCCAGAACTGGAAGCCATGCAGCAGGGGAAAAAGGCAGATGGTAATGGCGGAAAAAGGCATCAGGCAAAAAAGAATCCGCCGTTTTCCCAGGCGATCCACCAGACGGGAACAGATGATCCGTCCAATAAAGGAAAAAAGCCAGATGACGGCTGTCACCATGGAACCGGACAGAGTGGAAAAGTCCTGGTCGGCCGCAAGATAAGTCACAAGCCAGCTGCAGACGGCGGATTCCGATCCGGAGTACAGCAGCAGAAGAAGGAAGGACGGCTGGAATTTTTTTGTTTTCAATATGGAAACCAGCACTGGAAGCTGGCCGCTGTCTGAACGGGGCAGTTCGGCAAAGGGGGCCCGCCAGGCAAAAAGGGCGCACAGCGCGCAGACAACGCCGAAACTCAGATAAGAAAAACGCCAGGATATCTGGAAGAAGGACATGATGCCGGAAAAAATCAGGCCTCCGCAGGCTCCCAGGCCGCTGTAGGCCACGATGGAAGCCAGGGAGGAGGCGGCTTTGTCCTTTTCCAGCTCAGCCGGGATGGCGTTGGAAGTCACCTGGGCCAGCAGCGTGCTGATTCCAATTCCGAAGAGCAGCAGGCACAGCAGGAAAAACGAAGGAGCCGCCGAGGTGCACAGGGCAAACAATGCCATCAAGGTCAGGGAGATGCACAGGGTTTTGCGTTTCCCCAGGATGCTGTTCAGCCGCCCGCAGATAAGACAGGCAAAAAAATTTCCGGCATAGAAAGAAAAAAGTAAAAATCCGCTGTCCCGAAGACCAATCTGAAAATCCCTGCGGATCATGATAAGGAAAGGCGCCAGCAGATTGGTGACGAAAGACAGCAGAAACATGGATAATTTGCAGATCCTCATTGCAGATTTATTCATAAAGCGACACCTCCGGATTTAGATAAATATGGCTGTTTCAGTATAGCATTTCCGATGGGATTATGCTATAATTTATTCATTCTATTCTCAGGTGCAGTTCGCACATATTTCCATTCAAAAAAGAAAAACTGAAAATACCAAGGAGACAGGAGGAGATTATGTTTGGCAGTATATTATCTGCAGTCATTCTTGGCGTAGATATACATAAAGTTATGGTAGAAGCGGATATCAGCAGCGGACTTCCCTGCTTTTCCATTGTGGGGTGTTCTGCCGTTCAGGGACGGGAAGCCCAGGAGAGAGTGCGGACGGCGCTGCGCAGTACGGGATATCTGCTGCCGCCCAGAAGGATTACCGTCAATCTGGCTCCGGCCGCATTAAAAAAAACGGGAGCCGGTTTTGACCTGCCGGTGGCTGCCGCAGTGCTCTGCGCAGCGGGTTATCTTCCGGCAGAGGCCCTGAAAGATATTCTCATTGTGGGGGAATTGGGACTGGACGGGCAGGTGCGGAAAGTTCCCGGGGTTCTTCCGGCGGCGCTGATGGCAAAAGAACTGAACTGCCGCGCTTGTATCGTTCCCATGGAGAACCAGCAGGAGGGAAGATATGCGGAAGAGATGAAGGTGATCGGAATCGAAAGACTCTCCCAACTGATTGCCTTTTGCAGCGAAGGAGTTGTTCCCCTTCAGAAATTTCATAAAAAGCAGGAACTTCCCAAAGAAGAGCTGGATTTTTCGGATATCAGAGGGCAGAAGATGGCAAAACGGGGAGCGGTTCTGGCGGCCGCCGGTTTTCACAATTTTCTGATGACCGGACCGCCGGGAAGCGGGAAAACCATGGTGGCCAGAAGAATTCCCGGTATCCTGCCCAAGATGACGGAGCAGGAAAAAGTGGAAGTGATGAAAATCCAGAGTATTGCAGGCATTTTGGAGGAGGGAGAAATAATGGCCCGGCCTTTCCGGGCGCCCCACCATAACCTATCGCTGCAGGCAATGACGGGCGGCGGAAAAATTCCAAGACCCGGAGAAGTGACCCTGGCCCACAGAGGCGTTCTGTTCCTGGATGAACTGGCGGAGATTCCAAGGCCTGTGCTGGAAGCTCTGCGCCAGCCCCTGGAAGAAAGGAGAATTGTTATCTCCAGGCTGTCCGGGGAGTACTGTTTTCCGGCAGATTTTCTTTTGGCAGCGGCGATGAATTCCTGTCCCTGCGGCGGATATCCGGATATGAACCGGTGCAGGTGTACCCAGGCGCAGATAGACAGATACCGAAGCAGGATCAGCCAGGCCATCCTGGAAAGAATCGATCTTTGCGTGGAGGTTCCTCCGGTTGACTGGGGAGAATTGTGTGTCAGGGGAAAAGAAACAGGGGAGTCGGCGGGAATGAAGGAACAGGTGGAGTTGGCCCGCAGGATGCAGGAAAAACGCTACGAGGGAAAGAGTATCCGGTTTAATTCCCAGATACCGGGAGGAGAAACGGGGAAATTCTGCCAGATGACAGCAGGGGCGGAAGCTTTGCTGGAGGAATCCTACCGCAGACTGAAATTGAGCGTGAGGGTGTGCCACAGAATCATTAAAGTGGCCAGAACCGCTGCAGATCTGGAAGGA
Organism: Ruminococcus sp.; assembly: GCA_050944435.1. GTDB lineage: Bacteria > Bacillota > Clostridia > Lachnospirales > Lachnospiraceae > Ruminococcus_G. The sequence goes on along the minus strand of JBMNRB010000018.1, from coordinate 27,742 downwards.
AGCGAGCGCATCGGGGAAAAACATCTTAGAGAAGCGTTATTTTTCAGAGGAGTAGATCAGGGAGACTGGAGGGCATGACAGGAGAGGCAAAAGACAGAATGGTTAAGAAAGAAGACAGAGACTGGCCCATGAGGCTGAAGATGCACAAAGGGATGCCCAATTTGCTGCATGTCAGAGGACGTCTTCCCGGGGAAGAGGAAAAAACAGCAGCGATTGTGGGCGCAAGGATGTGCAGTCCCTATGGGAGACAGCAGGCCTTTTTGTTCGGAAAAGCCCTGGCGGAAGCGGGAGTCTCCGTCATCAGCGGAATGGCCAGAGGGGTGGACAGTTATGCCCATGCCGGCGCGCTGGAGGCGGCGGGAAGGACCTATGGAGTTCTGGGATGCGGATTGGATATCTGCTATCCGGCGCAGAATCGCCGGCTGTATGAACAGATACCGGAAAAGGGGGGGCTGATTTCCGAGTTTTCCATGGGGGTCAAACCTCTGGGAAAACACTTTCCCATGCGCAATCGGATCATCAGCGCATTGTCCGATATTGTACTGGTGGTGGAGGCGAAAGAAAGGAGCGGTTCGCTGATTACCGCGGATTTCGCGCTGGAGCAGGGAAAGGATGTGTTTGCGGTGCCGGGCCGTGTGGAAGATGCGTTAAGCGCAGGATGCAACCGGCTGATCGCCCAGGGAGCAGGAATAGCTTTATGCCCGGAAATGCTGCTGGAAGCCATGGGAATCAGGGAAGAAAATAAAAAAAGTTTGGGGAAAAATACAAAGATGGGACTTGCAACAGATATGGATTTGGTGTATAGTTGTGTAGATTTACAACCGAAAGAATTGTACAGAATTCTGGAAGAAGTATCGCTTCCAGCGGAAAGAACCATGGAAATTCTGCTGCAGCTGCAGATGGAGGGAAAGGTGTTGGAAGTATTCCGAAATTGTTATGTGAAAGTATAAATAAGTGGTAGGAGGCTGTTGTGGCTAAGTATCTTGTGATAGTAGAATCACCTGCAAAAGTAAAAACCGTTAAAAAATTTCTGGGCTCTAATTATGAAGTGGCCGCTTCAAACGGCCATGTCCGCGATATGCCGAAAAGTCAGCTGGGCATTGATGTGGAACATGATTTTGAGCCGAAATATATCACAATCCGGGGAAAAGGGGAGCTTCTCGCCGGCCTTAGAAAAGCAGCAAAAAAGGCAGATAAGGTTTATCTGGCAACGGACCCGGACCGGGAAGGAGAGGCAATTTCCTGGCATTTGTCCAAGGCGCTGAATCTGGAAGAGAAAAAAATGCGCCGGATTACCTTTAATGAAATCACGAAGACAGCGGTAAAAGAATCGTTAAAGCATGCCAGAGATATCGATATGAATCTGGTGGATGCTCAGCAGGCCCGGCGAGTGCTGGACCGTCTGGTAGGATATCTGATCAGTCCCCTTTTATGGGCGAAAATTAAGCGGGGATTAAGCGCCGGCCGTGTTCAGTCGGTGGCGCTGCGGATTATCGGAGATCGGGAAGAGGAGATCAACGCTTTTATTCCGGAGGAATATTGGAGCCTGGAGGCGGATTTCTATGTGGATGACGCCAAAAAGCCGTTGAGAGCCAAATTCTACGGCAGGGAGAAAGAGAAAATCACCATACATTCTGCCCAGGAGCTGGAACAGATTAAGAAGGAACTGGAGCAGGCGGAGTATTCTGTGGCCGATGTTAAGAAGGGCGAGCGTATAAAAAAAGCCCCGCTCCCCTTTACCACCAGTACTCTGCAGCAGGAAGCGGCCAAAACGCTGAATTTTTCCACGCAGAAAACCATGCGCCTGGCCCAGCAGCTTTATGAAGGAATCGACATCAAAGGGAATGGCACGGTGGGTGTGATCACCTATCTTCGTACAGACTCCACCAGGATTTCCCAGGAAGCCGGGGAACTGGCTGCTTTTTATATTGCCGACCAGTACGGCAAAGAATATACGGCTGCCGGAAAGCAGGAGACCAAAAAAGGAAAGAACAATGTGCAGGATGCCCATGAGGCAATCCGGCCCACGGATATCACAAGACTTCCGGCCCTGATCAAGGAGTCCCTTACCCGGGATCAGTTCCGTCTGTATCAGCTTATCTGGAAACGTTTTGTGGCCAGTCAGATGGCGCCCGCCGTTTATGAAACGGTTTCTGTGAAAATAGCGGGGGGCCAGTACCTGTTTACGGTATCGGCATCCAGAGTGAAATTTGACGGTTTTATGTCTGTCTACGTACAGCCGGATGAGGAGAAAGCGGAGAATAATGCTCTTGTCCGCGGAATTGAAAAAGATTCCAGACTTACCTTCGCCGGTTTTGACGGCCAGCAGCATTTTACCCAGCCGCCGGCCCATTATACAGAGGCGTCTCTGGTTAAGGTGATGGAAGAGCTGGGAATCGGGCGGCCCAGTACTTATGCGCCGACGATTACTACCCTGCTGAACAGAAGATATCTGGCCAAAGAAAATAAAAATCTTTACATTACGGAGCTGGGCGAAGTGGTAAACAATATGATGAAAGAAGCCTTCCCCAGTATTGTAGATGTAAACTTTACGGCAAATATGGAGACGCTGCTGGACAGTGTGGAAGACGGCAGCATCAAATGGAAGACGGTTGTGCGCAATTTTTACCCGGATCTGGATGAAGCGGTAAAGGAAGCGCAGCAGAAACTTCCGGAATATAAAATTCAGGATGAAGTGACGGATGTAATCTGTGAGGAATGCGGCAGAAATATGGTAATCAAGTACGGTCCCCATGGAAGATTCCTGGCCTGTCCCGGGTTCCCCGATTGCAGAAACACAAAGCCCTATCTGGAAAAGATCGGCGTCAAATGTCCGGTCTGCGGCAAAGAGGTGGTGCTGCGCAAAACGAAAAAAGGAAGGAAGTATTATGGATGCGAAGATAATCCGGACTGTGAATTTATGTCCTGGCAGAAACCCAGCGACAAGCCCTGTCCCCAGTGCGGAGGCTATATGGTAGAAAAGGGAAATAAGCTGGTATGCCATGATAAACAGTGCGGTTATGTAGAAAAAATATAAATACTTGAAATTGTTTAAGAAAAGCCATTTACTGACGCGAGGTAAATGGCTTTTCAGCATCAGAGGAAAGAAAAATTAATTGTCAGAAATCATTAAAAAAAAAGAAAATATATATGAAATATTATTGATTTTGATTATGATGTATGATAAAGTAAAAATATGATAGGATGCATATGCAGGAAAGGAGCAAAAATGAGTGTACAATTATTAGATAAGACACGAAAAATCAACAAGCTTCTCCACAATAATAATTCCACCAAGGTCGTTTTCAATGATATCTGCAAAGTGATGATGGAGACACTGGATTCCAATATTCTGGTGATCAGCCGGAAAGGAAAGGTGTTGGGCGTAAGCCTTTGCCCGGGCGTGGAGGAGATTACGGAACTGATCGATGACAGTGTGGGCGGATATGTGGACGCTCTTTTAAACGATCGCTTTTTAAGCGTGCTTTCCACCAAAGAGAATGTAAATCTGGAGACACTGGGATTTGAAGGGGAACATATCAAACAGTATCAGGCCATTATCACTCCCATTGACATTGCCGGCGAACGGCTGGGAACGGTGTTTATGTACAGAAGCAACGCGCCCTATGATATTGAGGATATTATCGTAAGCGAATATGGGACTACCGTTGTGGGACTGGAGATGATGCGGTCGGTCAATGAAGAAAATGCAGAGGAAGCACGGAAAGTTCAGGTGGTAAAGTCCGCTTTCAATACGCTCTCCTTTTCAGAAATGGAAGCCATTATCCATATTTTCGAGGAATTGGACGGAGATGAGGGAATCCTGGTGGCCAGCAAAATTGCGGACAGAGTGGGGATTACCCGATCGGTTATCGTAAACGCTCTGCGTAAGTTTGAAAGCGCAGGTGTTATTGAGTCACGGTCCAGCGGAATGAAGGGTACGTATATTAAAGTATTGAATGATGTGATTTTTGATGAGCTGGAAGAACTGAAGGCCAATAAAAATGGAAAAGCAGGGGAGAAATCTCTGTAGATTTTATGACTTGGGGATAAAGATGCTGTTTTGTGAAAGAAATTCATAAAGCAGCATCTTTTTTTGCGAAAAATGAAAAGATGAGAAAACAAGAGAAAAGATAAGTATAGATGAGAAAAAGAAGAAAAAAGTAAAAAATTAAGCCAAAAATCAAAGTTGCTAATTTCCACCGGGTTCACTAATATATGATTTATCGAGTAGCACTCGAATCAAGTGAGTGCTAATAAAGATGGAAAGTGATTAAAGGAGGCAAAATAGAATGAAATTAGTACCGTTAGGAGACAGAGTTGTATTGAAACAGTTAGTTGCAGAAGAGACCACAAAATCAGGAATCGTTCTGCCGGGTCAGGCACAGGAAAAGCCCCAGATGGCAAAAGTTATTGCTGTGGGACCAGGTACTGATGAGGTGAAAATGGAACTGGCAGAGGGAGATCAGGTTGTATTTTCCAAATATGCCGGAACAGAAGTGAAAATCGACGGCGAAGAGCTGATCATTATCAAACAGCAGGATGTTTTAGCTGTAGTAAAATAAATCATAATCAGGAGGAATTAATATCATGGCAAAAGCAATTAAATTCGGAGCAGACGCAAGAGCAGCTCTTGAGAGCGGCGTAAATCAGCTGGCAAATACAGTCAGAGTAACCCTGGGACCGAAAGGAAGAAACGTAGTTCTGGATAAATCATACGGAAGTCCCCTCATTACAAACGATGGCGTAACTATTGCAAAGGAAATTGAACTGGAAGACGGATTTGAAAACATGGGCGCTCAGCTGATCCGTGAAGTTGCATCCAAAACAAACGATGTAGCCGGTGACGGAACAACTACAGCAACTGTACTGGCACAGGCAATGGTGCATGAAGGAATGAAAAACCTGGCTGCAGGCGCTAATCCCATCGTTCTGAGAAAAGGAATGAAAAAAGCTACGGATAAAGCAGTGGAAGTAATTGCCCAGATGAGCAAAAAAGTAGACGGCAAAGATCAGATTGAAAGAGTTGCCGCTGTATCTTCCGGTGATGAAGAAGTAGGAAAACTGGTTGCAGACGCAATGGAAAAAGTTTCCAATGACGGCGTTATCACAGTAGAAGAATCCAAGACCATGAGAACAGAACTGGATCTGGTAGAAGGTATGCAGTTTGACAGAGGTTACCTGTCTGCATACATGGCTACAGATATGGATAAGATGGAAGCAGTTCTGGATGAGCCGTATATCCTGATCACAGATAAGAAACTTTCTAATATTCAGGATCTGCTTCCCATTCTGGAGCAGGTGGTAAAAGCAGGGGCAAAACTTCTGATCATCGCAGAGGATGTAGAAGGGGAAGCTCTGACTACTCTGATCGTCAACAAACTGAGAGGAACATTCTCTGTAGCAGCAGTAAAAGCTCCGGGTTATGGAGACAGAAGAAAAGCAATGCTGGAAGATATCGCTATCCTGACAGGCGGCCGTGTAGTATCTGACGAAGTAGGTCTGGACATCAAAGAGATCACACTGGATGATCTGGGACGCGCTAAATCTGTAAAAGTACAGAAAGAAAACACAATCATCGTAGACGGCGCCGGCGACAAAGATGCCATCAAGGCAAGAATCGGCCAGCTGAGAAACGAAATCGAGACAACAACTTCATCTTTCGATAAAGAAAAACTTCAGGAAAGACTTGCCAAACTGGCAGGCGGCGTAGCAGTAATCCGTGTGGGCGCTGCTACAGAAACTGAGATGAAAGAAGCAAAACTGCGTATGGAAGATGCTCTGGCAGCTACAAGAGCGGCTGTTGAAGAAGGCATTATCGCAGGCGGCGGATCTGCTTACGTACACGCTGCAAAAGAAGTTGCAAAACTGGCAGAAGATCTGGACGGCGACGAGAAGACAGGTGTGAAGATCATCCTGAAAGCTCTGGAAGCTCCCCTTCATACGATTGCTGAGAATGCAGGTCTGGACGGTTCTGTTATCATCAACAAAGTAAAAGAATCTGAGCCGGGTATCGGTTTCGATGCATACAAAGAAGAATATGTGGATATGGTAAAAGCCGGAATCCTGGATCCCGCAAAAGTTACCAGAAGCGCTCTGCAGAACGCAACCAGCGTTGCTGCCACACTTCTGACAACGGAATCAGTTGTATCCATTATTAAAGAGGATACACCTGCTATGCCGGCCGGCGGACAGGGAATGATGTAATTTCCGGAAAAGAATAAAATTAAAATACCGCTTTGCAGAAAATCTGCCAGGCGGTATTTTTTTCCGGAAAATTGTGTTATACTGGATTCACAGGTATTGCATTGACACAGGAAAAAATTTTTGTTACACTAGACAATCAAAGACAATATTCGAGGGAAACCAAAGAAACGGAGGATGAAAGAATGGGAAGAATAATCGGGGAAGGAATTACTTTTGATGATGTGCTGCTGGTGCCGGCTTATTCAGAAGTAACTCCCAATATGGTTGATTTGTCTACCTGGCTGACAAAAAAAGTGAGACTGAATATTCCTATGATGAGCGCTGGAATGGATACGGTGACAGAACACCGGATGGCCATTGCCATGGCGAGACAGGGAGGCATTGGAATTATTCATAAAAATATGAGTGTTGAACAGCAGGCAGAAGAAGTGGACAAAGTAAAACGCTCCGAAAACGGTGTTATCACAGACCCATTCTTCCTTTCACCGGAACATACACTGGAAGATGCCAATAATTTGATGGCGAAATTCCGCATTTCCGGTGTTCCGATTACGGAAGGGAGAAAACTGGTAGGTATTATTACAAACCGTGATCTGAAATTCGAGGAAGATTTCACGAAAAAAATCAAAGAGTCTATGACTTCCGAAGGTCTGATTACAGCGCCGGAAGGAATTACACTGGAAGAGGCGAAGAAAATCCTTGCCAAAGCCAGAAAAGAAAAACTTCCCATTGTGGACAAAGACTTTAACTTAAAAGGTTTGATCACGATTAAAGATATTGAGAAACAGATTAAATATCCTCTTTCAGCAAAAGACGATCAGGGACGTCTGCTCTGCGGAGCAGCCGTTGGAATCACTTCCAATGTGCTGGAAAGAGTGGAAGCGCTGGTAAAAGTCCGGGTGGATGTGGTGGTAATTGATTCAGCCCACGGCCACTCTGCCAATATTTTCAGAACTATTAAAGAGATCAAGAGCTGTTTCCCGGATCTTCAGGTAATCGCTGGAAACGTGGCCACAGAAGAGGCAACCCGGGATCTGATCAATGCCGGAGTGGACGCTGTGAAAGTGGGAATCGGCCCCGGCTCCATCTGTACCACCCGTGTGGTTGCCGGTATTGGCGTTCCTCAGATCACCGCTATTATGGACTGCTATAAAGCGGCGTCAGAAGCGGGAATTCCCATCATCGCAGACGGCGGAATCAAGTACTCCGGTGATATGACAAAAGCCATTGCAGCAGGCGCCAATGTGTGTATGATGGGCAGTATTTTTGCCGGATGTGATGAAAGCCCTGGAGATTTTGAATTGTATCAGGGAAGAAAATATAAGGTTTACCGCGGAATGGGATCCATCGCTGCCATGGAAAATGGAAGCAAAGACCGCTATTTCCAGTCAGACGCCAAGAAACTGGTTCCGGAAGGCGTGGAAGGCCGTGTTGCATATAAAGGCCATGTGGAAGACACTGTGTTCCAGTTGGTGGGCGGTTTGCGTGCCGGTATGGGCTACTGCGGCGCCAAGGATATCCCCACATTGATCGAGACTGGAAAATTTGTGAAGATTACGGCGGCTTCCCTAAAGGAATCCCACCCTCACGATATTCATATTACAAAAGAAGCACCGAATTACAGCGTAGACGAATAAAGGGCAGAGCGGGTAAAAACTCCCGCGGTGAGATAAAATGAGCACAAGAGGAAGGCGTAATCACCGAAGAGGCGGAAGAAAAAGCAGACAGCAGAGAGTAAAAGAGAGAAACCGGGCGGTACTGCTGCTGGTTCTGGCGGGAATCGCAGTCATCGTACTGGTGATTGCCGGGTACCGTCTGTTGTTTGCGCCTTTTCAGGAGAATGCGAAAAGCAGCACAGCTTTGCAGACCTCCGAGGAAGACTGGGAGGGAGCTCCGCCTTTGGACGTACAGCTTCTCACGGTCAACGAGTATTCCAGGCCGGGTATCGCCCTGGAAAAAATAAATGGGATTGTTATCCATTATACGGCCAATCCGGGCAGTTCCGCCCAGGCCAACCGGGATTATTTTGAAGGCTTGAAGGATGAACATACGACAAAGGCCAGCAGTCATTTTGTCATTGGATTGGAAGGGGAAATTGTCCAGTGCATTCCCAGTACGGAGATTTCCTATGCATCCAACGACAGAAATGATGATACGCTGTCTATTGAATGCTGCCATCCGGATGAGTCGGGAGAGTTTACCGATGCAACCTACCAGTCTCTGGTGGAGCTGACCTCCTGGCTATGCGAGCGGTTTCAGATTCCGGTGGACAATGTGATCCGCCATTACGATGTGACGGGGAAAGACTGTCCAAAATATTTTGTGGATCACGAAGACGCTTGGGAGCAGTTTAAGGAAGAGGTCAGCCAGGCAGTCAGCGCTGGAGAAGAGGGGGAAAAGTGAATCTGTTTAAACATGAAATCAATGTGGCTTCGCCTCAAAAAATGGTGAAGATTACAGGCTATGTAAAAGAGGATCTGAAGAAATGTAAAATGAAGTCCGGCATTGCAGTGGTGTTCTGTCCCCATACGACGGCGGGAATTACCATCAATGAAAATGCAGATCCGGACGTGCAGAGGGATCTGATATACGGTTACGAAAAAGTGTTTCCCACCAATGATGAAAATTATCGTCATTTTGAGGGGAACAGCCATGCACACATGAAGTCATCCGCCATGGGGGCTTCGGCGGTGGTCATTGTAGAGGAAGGAAAGCTGATTCTTGGAACGTGGCAGGATATTTATTTCTGCGAATACGATGGTCCGAGATATCGAAAATTTTTTGTGAAATTTATAGAGGGATAAAAGGTACGGAAAGGATGAGAAAGATGCAGATGATTTCACTGGAACAGACATTGAAAGAAAATGCTTATCCGGGCAGAGGAATTGTGATCGGCCGATCCAAGGACGGCACGAAGGCGGTTGCGGCCTATTTTATCATGGGCAGAAGCGCCAACAGCAGAAACAGAATCTTCGTGGAAGAAGGAGATGGACTCCGCACCCAGGCGTTTGATCCTTCCAAAATGGAAGATCCCAGTCTGATTATTTATGCGCCGGTTCGGGTGCTGGAGGACAAAACCATTGTAACCAATGGAGATCAGACGGATACCATTTATGACGGAATGAAAGAGGGAAAGACTTTTGAACAGTCTTTAAGAAGCCGGGAATTTGAGCCCGATGCTCCCAACTATACCCCCCGCATTTCCGGTGTGATGTATGTGAAAGACGGCGGTTATCACTATGAAATGTCTATTCTGAAGAGCAATAACGGAAGTCCCGACAGCTGCAGCCGTTTTACCTTCTCCTATGAAAATCCTGCGGCAGGTGAAGGCCATTTTATCCATACTTATCAGTGCGACGGAAATCCCCTGCCCAGTTTTGAGGGAGAACCGAAACTGGTGGAGATCTCCGACGATATGGATGAGTTCACGGATATGTTGTGGAACAGCCTGAATGAAGACAATAAGGTATCGCTCTTTGTACGGTACATCGATATTGCCGCAGGGACCAGCAAAACAAAAATCGTGAATAAAAATCAGTGAGGAGGTATAGGATATAATGAAGGAACTGGAATTAAAATACGGCTGTAACCCCAATCAGAAACCCTCAAAAATATATATGGCGGACGGTTCAGAGCTTCCCATTCAGGTGCTGAACGGAAAACCCGGTTATATTAATTTTCTGGATGCATTTAACGGATGGCAGTTGGTAAAAGAATTGAAAGAGGCTACCGGGCTTCCGGCGGCTACTTCCTTTAAACATGTGTCTCCGGCAGGCGCCGCTGTTGGACTGCCTCTTACGGATACTCTTGCCTCCATCTACTGGGTGGAAAACAAGGATGAGCTGACTCCCCTGGCCTGCGCCTATGCCAGAGCGAGAGGTGCCGACAGAATGTCTTCCTTTGGCGATTTCATTGCGCTGTCAGATGTGTGTGACAAGGAAACTGCCGGACTGATTCGTCATGAGGTATCCGACGGAATCATTGCGCCGGGTTACACAGAAGAAGCGCTGGCGATTTTAAAGGAAAAGAAAAAAGGAAATTATAACATCATTCAGATCGATACGGACTACCGTCCGGCGCCGCTGGAGCACAAAGAAGTGTACGGCATTACCTTTGAGCAGGGACGCCAGGAACTGCCTATTGACGATCAGCTTCTTTCCAACATTGTTACGGAAAATAAGGCGCTGTCGGCGGAGGCCCTTCGAGATATGAAAATTGCGCTGATCACATTGAAATACACCCAGTCCAATTCGGTATGTTTCGTGAAAGACGGACAGGCTATCGGAATCGGAGCCGGCCAGCAGTCCAGAGTACACTGTACCCGTCTGGCAGGTCAGAAAGCGGACAACTGGCTGCTTCGTCAAAGTCCCAAGGTTTTGAATCTGCAGTTTGTGGATTCCATCAGCCGTCCGGAGCGGGATAATGCCATCGATGTTTATATCGGCGATGAGTATATGGATGTACTTGCCGACGGCGCATGGCAGAAGATTTTCAAGGTGAAACCGGAAGTATTTACCAGAGAGGAGAAACGGGAATGGCTGGATCAGATGAGCGATGTGACTCTGGGATCCGACGCCTTCTTCCCCTTTGCGGATAATATCGAACGGGCAAAGAAAAGCGGCGTAAAATATATCGCTCAGCCGGGAGGATCTGTCCGGGATGATCTGGTAATTGAATGCTGCAATAAATATAATATGGTGATGGCGTTTACAGGAATTCGCCTGTTCCATCACTGATGAACAAAGGGGGGCTGTGCAGGCGCCCCCTCTTTTGATGGAAAAGAAACAGGAATGGAGGAGAGAAAATTGGAACAGAATGGAAAACTGCCGTCAAGGGAAGAGATACCGGCCAAAGACAAATGGCGGATTGAGGATTTGTATTCTTCCGATGAAAAGTGGGAAGAAGAGTTTGAGCGTCTGAACAGTATGTCGGAGGAGTTCAAAAAGTTTCAGGGAAGGCTGGGAGAGAATGGAATGGTTCTCTATGAAGCGCTGTCGGCCCAGGATGAAATTTCCAGACTGCTGGAACGGGTCTATGTCTATGCCAGCCAGAAAAATCATGAAGATATGGGGAACGGTACGTATCAGCAGTTGTTTATGCGGGCTCAGGGACTGATGAGTCAGATCGGCGACACCTGTGCTTTCGTGGAACCGGAGATTTTGAAAATACCCGATGAATCCCTGGAAAGATTTTTTAAAGAAAAGCCGGAACTGTCTATGTACCGCAGATATCTGAATGAGAAAAGAAGGATGAAGAACCATATTCTTTCGGAAGAGATGGAAGGGGTGCTGGCAAAGGCCTCCAGAATGGGCAACGGGCCTCAGAACATCTTTCAGATGTTTAACAATGCGGATCTGGACTTCGGTATGATCACCGGGGAAGAGGGCCGCCCGGTACAGCTGACCCATGGACGGTATATACAGTTTTTGGAAAGTCAGGACAGGAGGGTGCGCAGGGAGGCCTTTGAAACCCTGTATCGGGCTTACGGACAGTTCAAGAATACTCTGGCGGCTGTCTTTGAAGCCAACGTTACCCAGGAGCTTTTCTTTTCTCGAATGAGAAAATACGGGTCTTCTCTGGAAGCGGCCCTGGACGGAGGGAACATTCCTCTTTCCGTCTACGATGGTCTGATCCGTGAGGTACATGAAAATCTGTACCGTATGTATGATTATATTGCCTTGCGAAAGAAACTTTTAGGTGTGGAAGAGCTTCACATGTATGACATCTATGTTCCCCTGGTAAAACAGAGCAAGGTTCACTATACCTTTGAACAGGCCAAGGAGATAGTAAGGGCAGGGCTGTCTCCCCTGGGAGAGGATTATCTGGCTGTTCTGCAGGAGGGATTTGATCATGGCTGGATTGATGTCTATGAAAACCAGGGAAAGCGCAGCGGCGCCTATTCCTGGGGAGCCTATGGGACTCATCCCTATGTGCTGATGAATTATAACGGGAGTCTGAATCACGTATTTACCCTGGCCCATGAGATGGGTCATGCCATCCACAGTTACTATTCCGACGAAACCCAGCCCTATCCCTATGCCGGATACCGTATTTTTGTGGCGGAGGTGGCTTCCACCTGTAATGAAGCGCTGCTGATCCACTATCTGCTGGAAAAAGCGGAAGATAAAGAGGAAAAGAAATATCTTATCAATTATTTTCTGGATCAGTTCAGGGCAACCCTGTACCGGCAGACCATGTTTGCAGAATTTGAGCAGAAAGTACACCAGATGGGGCAAAGGGGAGAAAGCCTGAATGCAGATTCCCTCTGCCAGGTATATTATCAGCTGAACAGGGAATATTTTGGGGAAGATATGGTGGTGGATGAGCAGATTGCCATGGAGTGGGCCAGGATTCCCCATTTCTACACGGCCTTCTATGTATATCAGTATGCCACCGGTTTTTCAGCGGCCATCGCCATCAGCAGCAAGATATTGAAGGGAGAGCCGGGAATTGTGGAAAAGTACAAGAAATTTTTGTCCGGAGGAAGTTCGGAGGATCCCATTGATCTGCTGAAAATATGCGGGATAGATATGACTTCGCCAGAGCCGGTAAAAGAGGCTCTGGCGGTATTTGGAGACTATTTGGAATTATTAAAGCAGTTATAAGATTGATTAATCTTCCGGGGTATCCAGATTCAGTTTAGCGAAAGCGGCGGCAAAAGCCTGATTGATGGGCGCTGCCGCTTCTTTTTTCTGCTCTTTCAGGTAACGCTGTACGTCTTGCTTTCTGACTCCTGCCCCTTCTTTTTCCCGTCGGGTTTTGAAGGCGGAAAGTTTTTCTTTATAACCGCAGCTGCAGATAAAGGTTTCCTCCTTGCCTTTCATATATAACTCCATTTTTTTATGGCATTTGGGGCAGCGGGCGTTGGAAGTGCGGGAAATGGTTTCCCGGTGGCCGCATTCCCGGTCCTGGCATACCAGCATCCGGCTGTTTTTTCCGTTCACTGCCAGCATCCGCTTTCCGCATTTGGGACAGGGTGTGTTGGTCAGATTGTCGTGGCGGAAGGAGCCTTCCCCTTTTTTGATTTCATCAATGATATCCTGTGTGTAGTTTCTGATCTCTCTTAAAAAGGTTTCCTTTTTCAGGTTTCCGGAGGCGATGCGGGAAAGTTTCATTTCCCAGTCGGCGGTCAGTTCCGGTTTTTTCAGATCCTCCGGCACCAAAGACAGGAGCTGACGGGCCTTGGAGGTGATGAAAATATCTTTTCCCCGCTTTTCCATCAGGAAACTTCCAAACAGTTTGTCAATGATATCGGCCCGGGTAGCCACTGTTCCCAGACCTCCCGTCTCGCCGAGGGTTTTGGCGGCTTTTGCATCCCGGCTTTCCATATAGCGAACAGGGTTTTCCATGGCGGAAAGTAAAGTGGCCTCAGTGAAAGGAGCCGGAGGTTTAGTTTTGCCAGAAACAACATCGGCCCGGCTGACGGTCAGTGTTTCTCCCTTTTTTAAATCCGGGAGAGCCTGTTCTTTCAAATCGCTTTCTTCCTGGTCTTCATCGTAATCATTTTTCTGTTCATACACTTCTTTCCATCCCGGAGAATGTACCACCTTTCCTCTGGCAAGAAAAGTTTCCCCGGCGGCGGAGGCCGTCACGGAAGTCTGTTCATACTCAAAGGGCGGATAAAGGACGGCCAGAAAACGGCGCACCACCAGATCATAAATCTTTTTTTCTTCATTGGTCATATGATCCATCTGAACAAATTCTTCTGTGGGGATAATCGCGTGATGGTCGCTGACCTTTTTGTCATTGACAAAGGAAGCGTTGGTTTTCAACGGCTTCATAATCAGCGGGCCGGCCAGCTTTTTATAGGGACCGACGGCGCAGGCTTTCAGCCGGTCCTTTAAAGTATCCACCACATCGGTGCCGATGTAGCGGGAGTCTGTCCGCGGATAGGTGAGAACCTTGTGGTGCTCATAGAGCCGCTGCATAATGTTCAATGTTTCTTTGGCGGAAAAACCGAAACGCTGATTGGCCTCCCGCTGCAGTTCCGTCAGATCATAAAGGCCCGGTGCAGGCTTTTTCTTCTTCACTTTTTCCACAGCAGTGATGGAAAGCTTCTCATTTTTCAGCGAAGCGGCAATATTGTCAACTCTGTCCCGATGGAAAGTACGGGTATTTTTGTTTTTGGAATCCTGCCAGGTGAAACGGATGCCCCCTGCCAGCAGGGTGAGGCCGTAGTACTCCCGGGGCTTAAACTGACGGATTTCCTGTTCTCTCTGAGCGATGATCGCCAGCGTGGGAGTCTGCACCCGTCCGCAGGAAAGCTGCGCATTGTATTTGCAGGTGAGGGCGCGGGTGGCGTTGATGCCCACCAGCCAGTCGGCCTGCGCCCGGGCCGAAGCGGCGTCGTAGAGATGCTGATAGTCCCGGCCGTCTTTCAGATGGGCGAATCCTTCCCGGATCGCCTTATCGGTGACGGAAGAAATCCACAGCCGTTTTATGGTTTTTTTTGCGCCGGCTTTTTCCAGAATCCAGCGGGCAACCAGTTCTCCCTCCCGTCCGGCGTCGGTGGCGATGATGATTTCTCCCACATCTTTCCGGAAAATCAAATTTTTTACCGCCTGAAACTGTTTGGCTGTCTGGCGGATGACGACAAGTTTCATATGATCCGGCATCATCGGCAGGACATCAAGTTTCCATTCTTTGTAAGATTTATCGTAATCCTCCGGGTCGGCCAAAGTGATTAGATGGCCCAAAGCCCAGGTGACGATATATTTTCCGCCTTCCAGCGCGCCGTTTTCCTGTTTTTTGCATCCCAGAACCCGGGCAATATCCCTTCCCACCGATGGTTTTTCGGCAATAACCAGTGATTTCATCATTTAACTCTCCATTTTCTGTTTTATTTTCGGCACAGGCATGACAAACGGCTTCGGGATCATATCCGAAGCCGCTAAAACCATTGTTAATTATCTGCCTGCATTTTTTTGCCTTCTGTTACATGGCGTTTGATTGCTTCAAAGCTTTCTGCGCTGATCACGTGTTCAATGCGGCAGGCGTCTTCCAGGGCAGTCTTTTCATCGACTCCCAGATAGGTCAGCCATTCGGAAAGAAGGACATGCCGTTCATAGATCGTAAGAGCGATTTTTTTACCCGCCTCTGTCAAAGTGATGAAGCCATCTTTGTCCATGACGATATATCCGTTTTCCCGCAGATTCTTCATGGCCACACTGATGCTGGGTTTTGAAAAATGAAGTTCGTTTACGATGTCGATGGAACGGACTTCCGGCTTCTTCCTGCTCAGTATATAAATGGTTTCCAAATAATTTTCTGCAGATTCGTGTATTTTCAATGTGTTTCTCTCCTTAATTGAAATTGTGGGTATTCTGCCATGCATACAGCATATCATATCAGGGGAAAAATAGCAAAGGAAAACATCAAATGAGAATGGGAAAAAGTCATAAAGGAACAGGAAAATTTAAGAAAATGTTGTTAAAAATTTTAGAAGTCATATCCTTGCAATTCATAAGAGATATGTTACAATAATATTACGAAAATAATAAGGGTGAGAATATGAATCTGTATGAAGCTGTATATGCAAGAAAATCTGTCCGCAGTTTTACCGGAGAAGCGGTCAGTGGAAAAGTAATAGAGAGTATCAGAAAATTTTACCAGGAAATGGAAGGACTGTTCGGCGGGATTGAGACGGAACTGTCCATATTGGAAAATCGAAAAGAAAAACGTTCTTTTTCCGGATTTGCCAGTATAAATGCGCCCTATTATCTGGCTCTTTATACCAGCAGTCAGGAAAAATGCATGATGAATGCGGGATATATCATGCAGCAGCTTGCGCTTTATCTGTGCAGCAAAGGACTGGGAAGCTGTTATGTGGGGATGAGTCTGCTGCGGCCCAGACTGAGAAAGAAGGGTGATAAGATTCTTGCATGCCTTCTGGCCTTTGGAAAGAGCAAAAGCGGCTATACGAGAAAGCCGGTGGAAGCCAAACGAATGGAGCTGAAGGAACTCTGTGTGTTCAAAGAAAAGCCAAGACTCTGGATGAATCAGCTTTTAGAGGCTGCCCGGCTGGCTCCCTCCAGTATGAATTCTCAACCGTGGAGGTTTGTGGTTTATGATAACCGGATTCACGTTTTTTCCAAGAAATATAAATCCAATCAGCTGGGGAAGATGACGGAGCTGAATTTTGGAATTCTTTTTTGCAATATGATGGTGGTTGCAGAAGAGCTGTGGCTGGATGTGGATCTGATTAAACTGGATGAGATGGATCAGAAGAACTATCCCAACAGTCAGTACGTGCTGAGTGTCATTTTGCGGACATAAAAATGAAAAAAAGTATTGACAAGTTATAGAAATTATAGTATAGTAAATCTCGGTCAGCAGTTGACAGGCGCGAGTGGCTCAGTTGGTGGAGCGCGACCTTGCCAAGGTCGAGGCCGCGGGTTCGAGTCCCGTCTCGCGCTCTTGTGAAAAAAGCAGATCTGCGTAAATGCAGACCTGCTTTTTCTGTATCTGGAAGAGAGGAAGACTTTGGTTGAAGATTATGTGGGAAAGAAGGTAATGGTATGAAAATCCTTGCAGATAAAAAAGTAATTCTTTCATTTCTGACGGCGGGATGTGCAGCGCTATTGGCCGGCTGTTCAAGTCAGGAGGAGGCACAGGAAACCGCTCCGGCCATGGAGGAGTATGTATCGGAGGACGGAGCCCTTTCTGTAAATCTGCCGGGGGATGACTGGCAGATAGATGAGGATGATGATACGATGAAGATATTTTCTTCCTCTGACGGTCTGGTAATGATAACCCATACGGAAAATGCGTCTGATGAAATGTATCCCCAGTCAGAGGAGGATATCCAGATGATTTTGGAAATTGAAGGCTATGCCAGTGAAGGATATGAGGTGACGGAATTTACCAGGTCAGAGGTGGCTGAGCTGAAATCCTATCAGGCGGTGGTTCATTATACGGAGGAAGATGCGGTCTATTCCTGGGGCATTCTTAACGGGATGCTGATGGGAGACCAGGTTTACATGGCCAGCGCCATGGTGGTGGATGAGAGTGAAGCCATGCTGGAAGCCATGAAATCTTCGGTATATGGGTACAGTTGGAAAACAGATGAGGAAGAGAAGAAGACCGTGACGCCGGAACTTACGGAGGAACCCACGCCGGAGCCCACAGAAGAAGTGACGCCGGAACCTACAGAAGAACCGACGCCGGAACCCACGGCAGAGCCGACGCCGGAACCCACGGCAGAGCCTACGCCGGAAGCCACCCCGGAGCCCACGGCAGAGCCCACACCGGAACCCACTGCAGTTCCCCAGGAAGAGATTACCCCGGTCAGCCGTTCAGGATACTGTCATTCTCCGGCCTACATTAGAAACGCTCCCAACAACAGCAGCGGAATTGTGGGATCCGTGGAAGAAGGGCAGACGGTGACGATCACGGGAGAGATCAGGAACTGGTATCAGATTGCCTATGGAGGCGGGACTGCCTATGTTTGTAAAGACTATATTCGGTAGACATTTTGCACGTATTGTGCTATCATAAACGAAAGTATGTTGAGAAGGAGAGAGAAATGGTAGCAGAGTCATTTTTGTTCAGCCGGACCTTTGAAGTTATTCTGATTGCGATATTAGTTGTGGTGACGGTGATGCTGTTTACCGGCCACGGTTCCGTTTTTTTAAAAGCAAAGGGATCAACCAGAAAATTTACGCCGGAAGAAGAAAAGATCATGGGAAGAAAACTGGGATGCGTCACACTGTTATGGATGCTGGCAGAGCTTTTGCTTGTATTCTTTGGACAGTACATGTGGGTTACCCTGGCGTATATGGTAATTATCGCGGCTTCCCTGGTATTTCTTATTAAATTTTTCAAACGAAACAGTTAAAGAATCGGGGATGGAGGAAATGTTTCCTCTGTCCCCGAATTTTGTAATTCAGGTTTTAGCGGGCAGGAGGATGAAAAAGTGATGGAGAAGACAGTGATTGCATCGGAAAAGGATGGCCTGAAATTGGAACTTTTAATTGGAAAGCCGGAGAAAGCGCCGGTGGGGGCGGTACAGTTTCTCCATGGTATGTGCGAACATAAAGAACGGTACATCCCTTTTATGGAGTATCTGAATCGTCATGGGCTGGTTACGGTCATTCACGATCACAGAGGACACGGAAAAAGTGTGCGTTCCGGAGATGATCTGGGATATATGTATGGCCAGGGAGGAGAGGGGCTGGTGGAGGACGCCCATTGTGTTGCTTCTTATATCAGAGAGCATTTTCAGAACCTGCCGCTTATCCTTTTCGGGCATAGCATGGGATCTCTGGCTGCCAGAGTATACTGCAAAAGGTACGACGAAGAACTGAGCGGTCTGATTCTGTGCGGTCAGCCTGCCAGAAATCCGGCTTTGCCCCTGGGAATTAAAATTGCGGAAATACTGAAAGTGATCCGGGGAGAACATTTTCGCAGTCATTTGCTGGAGATACTGACCTTCGGCCCTTTTGCAATGAAATTTCCCAAAGAGAAAGAGAAGTTTGCCTGGATCTGCTCCAGAGAAGAAGTGGCGAGAGAGTATGGCGACTCCCCGCTGTGCGGTTTTACTTTCACGGTGGACGGGTATCTGGCCCTGTTTGATCTGATGGGGGAAGCTTACTGCAAAGAAGGCTGGAAATGCCGGAATCCCCATCTGCCGGTATTGTTCGTCGGGGGAGAGGAAGATCCGTGCATGGGAGGAAAGAAAAAGTTTGCAGAAACAGTCAGGTCCATGGGACAGGCTGGGTATGACCGAGTATATCACAGGAGATATCCCGGAATGCGCCATGAAATATTAAATGAATCAGGGCGGCAGAAGGTATACCGGGATATCAGCCTTTTTATTAAGAAAACAGTTGAGAGAGGAAGGGAAAAAAATGAGAAGTAGCGGAATTTTGCTGCCGGTGGCGTCTCTGCCGGGAAAATACGGAATCGGTTGTTTTTCAAAGGAAGCCTATGAATTTGTGGATCAGCTTGTGCGGGCGGGTCAGAAAATCTGGCAGATTCTTCCTTTGGGGCCGACGGGATATGGAGATTCGCCGTATCAGTCTTTTTCCACATTTGCGGGGAATACATATTTTATTGATCTGGAAAAACTGGTGGAAGAGGGGCTTCTTACTCTGGAAGAATGCCAAAGTTTTTCCTATGGAGAGAATTCCCAGTATGTGGACTATGATAAAGTGGAAGAGTCCAGGAAGGTATTGCTGCGAAAAGCGTACGAACGTTTTTCGCCGGATGAGAGTTTTGGAGAATTTGTAAGAGAAAACGGATTCTGGCTGGAAGATTATGCTCTTTATATGGCGCTGAAAGAAAGCCATGAAGGCGAAGCCTGGACCCAGTGGGAGGAAGAGCTGAGGGACCGTCATCCGGGAGCCATTCAAAACGAGCGGATGAAGCTGGCGGATGAAATCCAGTATTACCGGTTCGTGCAGTATAAGTTTTACGAGCAGTGGGACCGGCTGAAAAAATATGCCAATGACCGGCAGATTCAGATCATCGGCGATATGCCTATTTACGTATCCTTTGACAGTTCTGACGCCTGGGCCAATCCCCTTTTGTTCCAGTTTAATGAAAAAAATCAACCAATTGCCGTTGCCGGCTGTCCTCCTGACTATTTTGCTCCCAAGGGGCAGCTCTGGGGTAATCCGCTGTATAGTTGGGAATATCACAGAGAGACGGGATACAGTTGGTGGATTTCCAGGATGCAGCACAGCCTGCGTCTCTATGATGTGGTGAGAATTGATCATTTCCGGGGATTTGATGAATATTATTCCGTGCCCTATGGAGACGAGACGGCGGAGTTTGGGCATTGGGAAAAGGGTCCTGGACTGGAACTGTTCTATGCGCTGAAGGAAAAAGTGGAACATCTGAATGTGATTGCGGAAGATCTGGGCTTTTTGACGGACAGTGTGATACAGATGGTAAAGGATACGGGATATCCGGGAATGAAAGTGCTGGAATTTGCCTTTGACAGTGATCCTGGATGCCTTTACCTTCCTCATAATATACCGGAAAACAGCATTATCTATACCGGAACCCATGATAATGATACTCTGGCCGGCTGGATACGGACAATGCCGGAACATACGGATCGGTATGCCAGAGAGTATTTGAATTATTTTGGAAAAGAGGAAAAAGAATACGTCTGGAGCTTTATCCGGCTGGCCATATCCAGTGTGGCCCAAAGGGCGGTTATTCCCATGCAGGATTACCTTTGCCTGGGTACGGAAGCCAGAATTAATGTGCCTTCTACCCTGGGGAATAACTGGAAATGGAGACTGCAAAAAGGACAGTTTACCGATGAGCTGGCTGACCGGATTCATGAGATGACCAGGATTTATGGACGACTATAATAAAGATCTGGAATACAGAACATGTAGAAAAATTACAAAGACGGTGTGAGAATGGAAAAAGCGTTGCTGGAGATTCAAAAAAGCTATCAGACACTGCGGCCTTCAGAGCGTAAAGCTGCAGATTTTATACTGGAACAGCCGGGGCAGGTGCGGAAAATGTCTCTGGAAGAGCTGGCGAAAAGATGCGGCGTCAGCCAGCCCACGGTGCTTCGGATGGTAAAAGCGGCGGGATATAAAGGATACCGGGAGTTTCGGTATGCCCTTGTGGAAGAACTGGCCGGAAGGGAACAGGATTCTATTCATCTGTATGGCTGTCGTCTCACCAAAGACGACCGGCCTAAAGATGTGCCGGAGAAAATTGTGGCCTCCGCTTTAAGGATGATAGAAAGTAGTTTAAAAAGTATTTCCATGGAAGCCTTTGAAAATGTGGTGGAAATGCTGACGAAGGCGTCCAAAATAGATATTTTCAGTGTGGAAAATTCCAACGCCACGGCGGATGATTTAGAAACGAAGCTTTTATATCTGGGATTGAACTGCCGGCATTATGTGGACAGCTACCATCAGAGAATTGCAGCAAATAATATGAGATCCGGAGATGTGGCCGTGGGCATTACCTATTCGGGCTGTTCCCGGGATACGGTGGATGCTCTGCGGATTGCAAAGGAGCGGGGAGCTTCAACGGTGGTGCTGACCAATTTCCGGGATTCGATTATCAGCCGGTATGCGGATCTTCTGATCTGTACCAGCCAGGAACAGCATATGTATGGAGACGCGATTTTTTCCAGGACTTCTCAGATTCTGGTGGTGGATATGATTTATCTGGGAATTATTGCTTCAGATTACGACACTTACGTGGGAAGACTGAAGAAGAGTGAGGAAATTATCCGGGACAAAGCTTATAAAAGAGAAGATAACATGTAGATTTTCTACAGGTTTTCTTCTCCTTTTTTTTACATAATATTTACAAAAAAATGGATTAAATTTGATAGTTTCTCCGAAAACAGATTGTTATAATGACCACGTTCATAGGAAAGGAGAACAGGATTATGTTGAAGTTGGAACATGTAAAGAAATCTTACGACGGCGTAACAATATTGGATGATATCAGTCTTGAGATAGAAGACGGAGAAATTGTTTCTATCCTGGGTCCCTCAGGATGTGGAAAGACCACTCTTTTAAATCTGATTCTGGGGATTACGGAGTGTGATAAAGGAAAAATTGTGTTTGACGGCGAGGACATTACAGATGTGCCCATGGAAAAGAGAGGATTTAATATTGTATTCCAGGATTATGCTCTTTTTCCCAATTATAATGTATACAAGAATATTACATACGGGCTGAGAAATAAACCGGATATTTCCACGGAAAAGGAAGTGGAAGATCTGATCAGACTTTTGGGACTTCAGGAACATCTGGAAAAAAGAATTGATCAGCTTTCCGGCGGTCAGAAGCAGCGGGTGGCTCTGGCCAGGACAATGGTGATGAAGCCGAAGATCCTTCTGATGGACGAACCCTTAAGCGCCCTTGACGGTGTGATCAAAGAGTCCATTAAAGAGAGAATTAAAACCATTGCCAAAGAATTCAATCTGACCACCATCATTGTCACTCATGATCCGGAGGAAGCGCTGACTTTGTCAGACCGGGTAATGATCGTCAATAACGGAAGTATTTCTCAGTATGGAAAACCGGAAGACATCATAACAAAGCCGAAAAATAATTTTGTAAAGAACTTCATTCTGAATCAGCTGGAAATTAAGAAAAACAATATATACAGTCTCTTTGCAGCCGCTCAGAATCCGGCGACCATCGTGTCCTAGGAGAACGTCATGGGCAAGACAAAGAAAAAAGAAATCAAAATTATATTTGCTGCCCTTTGTGCGGTTTTTCTGGTATTCCTTGCGGTGCCTATGGTACAGCTTCTGATGAAGTCCTTTGTCAAGGACGGAAGCGCAGGTTTGGGAAATTACCGGGAAATGCTGGGGCAAAGGGGCTTTCTGGAGGCCCTGGGCAACAGTTTTCTGGTTGCCTCTGCCAGTGCTGTTCTGACTACTTTTCTGGCGTTTATCATGGCTTATGGGGTTCATTATACCAATCTGGGGCGGAAATATAAGAAGCTTATTCAGCGTGTGGCAGTGCTGCCCATGCTTCTGCCCACCATCACCTATGGATTCGCCATCATTTATTCTTTCGGCAAAGAGGGACTGCTGACCCGTCTGTTCGGCCGTCAATTATTCGATATCTATGGTTTTAACGGACTGCTTTTGGGCTATGTCATTTATACCCTTCCCGTGTCTTTTATGCTGCTGAATAATACTATGGGGTATATTGACAAAAAGTATATGGTGGTTTCCAGGATTATGAATGATTCACCTCTTCGTACCTTTATGGTTACCGTACTCCGGCCCATGCTGGGTACCCTTGCGGCGTCTTTTATTCAGACCTTTTTCCTGTGCTTTACTGACTTTGGAATTCCTGCCTCGGTGGGAGGAGAGTTTCAGGTAATTGCCAGTGTGCTGTACAGCGAAATGCTGGGCAGCGTACCCAATTTTGGAAATGGAGCGGTGGTTGCCCTGGTGATGCTGATCCCGTCTGTGATCAGTATTGCGGTATTGAAAATATTGGAAAAATATAATGTTCGTTATAATAAAATTTCTGCGGTGGAACTGAAGAAAAGCAGGGCGAGAGACGGGATATTTGCAGTGCTGACAGCGCTTATCATGATCTGTGTGGTTTCTGTCTTTGCAGTCATTTTTGTGGTTCCCTTCGTGGAGGACTGGCCTTATCAGACCGGTTTTACCCTGGATCATATAAAGACGGTATTTTCTGACAGCAGTCTTTACGGTGTTTATCTGAATTCATTGATGGTGGCGCTGATTACGGCTGTTGCGGGTACGCTGATTGCCTATGGCGCCGCTTTGATTACCGCCAGAAGCTCGATCAGTCCCAAACTGAAAAATATAGTGGAAGGGATAGCGCTGGTAACCAATACCATCCCCGGAATGGTACTGGGTCTGTCCTATCTGTTTGCTTTCTCCGGAAGTTTTCTGCAGAATACCTTTGGAATTCTCATCATCTGTAATATGGTACATTTTTTCTCTACGCCTTATCTGATGATGAAAGGTTCACTGGCTAAAATGAATGCTTCCTGGGAGACTACGGCTATGCTGATGGGAGACAGTTGGACGAAGACGGTAGTGCGGGTGGTGACGCCCAATGCGGTGTCCACGCTTCTGGAGGTTTTCAGCTACTATTTTGTGAACGCTATGGTAACCATCAGCGCCGTGATTTTCCTGGCAGGCGCCCGGACCATGGTAATTACTACCAAAATTAAGGAACTGCAGTATTATAATAAATTCAATGAAATATTTGTGCTGTCTTTGCTGATTCTTTTCACCAACCTGGCGGCCAAGGCCATTTTCGGAAGGCTTGCCAGAAAATCGGAAAAGGGAGAAAGGGCTGTTTCCCGCAAAGCAGCAGAAAGATGGCAAAAAGCCATTGCCGGAGTTGCCATTGTAGCGGTGGCGGGCACTTTTACTTTTACCGTGGCAGGATCGAGAGGAACAGAAGGCGAGAAGGTGGTAATTTATTCTAACGCAGACGATGAAGCAGTGGAATGCATGAAAGCGGCGCTGGATGAAAATGGATATGAAGGCCAATATATCCTTCAGTCTTTTGGTACATCAGAGTTGGGAGGAAAGCTTCTGGCGGAAGGAACGGACATTGAAGCGGATCTGATTACCATGAGCACTTTTTATATAGACAGCGCCCAGGAGGAACAGGATATGTTTCTTGACCTCGCCTTTGATGTGAATACTCTGGATGAATTTGGGGATTACTGTGCGCCCATTACCGCTCAGGAGGGGACGATAATTATCAATACCCAGATGATTGAGGAAAATCATCTTTCCATCCCTGAATCGCTGAAAGATTTGGCAAATCCGGAATATAAGGATCTGGTATCCGTTACCGATATATCTTCTTCTTCTACGGCCTGGCTTCTGATTCAGGCGCTGGTATCCCAATATGGAGAGGAAGGGGCAAAAGAAGTGCTGACCGGTATTTATGAAAATGCGGGGCCCCATATTGAGGAATCCGGTTCCGGCCCATTGAAGAAAGTCCGGGCAGGTGAAGTTGCCGTTGGTTTTGGCCTTCGTCAGCAGGCAGTGGCGGATAAGGAAGAAGGACTGCCGGTGGACCTGGTGGATCCGACAGAAGGGAATTTTTCGCTGACAGAATCCGTAGCCGTAGTGGATAAAGGAGACAAAACCAATGAAAAAGCCATGGAGATGGCGC
The DNA here is from genome assembly GCA_050944435.1 of Ruminococcus sp. Lineage (GTDB taxonomy): Bacteria > Bacillota > Clostridia > Lachnospirales > Lachnospiraceae > Ruminococcus_G. Next base: position 2,918 of record JBMNRB010000018.1, on the reverse strand, counting down.
AGTGTATTGTGGAAAAGGGAAGAGAAAAGCTTCTTGATTATTATCCCAATGCCCTGTATGAAGGAGAAAAGACAGATTCAGCTAATCAGTCGGCCTACCCTAAAGTATTTGATGAGCCGCTGACGGTGGATTTGCTGGAAAAACATCAGGCATTGTCAGAGAGTTGTAAAAAATAAAAGCCAAGAGGAGAAGAAAAAATGATTCAATACAAATTGCTTACACCGGGACCGTTGACTACTACGGAGACAGTAAAAAAAGAGATGTTGACCGATCACTGTACCTGGGATGATGATTATAAACAGATTACCCAGAAAATACGTTCCGGTCTGTTAAAGCTGGCGGAAGTGTCACCGGAGGAATATACTGTGGTGTTGATGCAGGGAAGCGGGACTTTCGGCGTGGAGTCCGTGCTGACCAGCGTGGTGGGGCAGAAAGATAAACTGCTGATTATCGCCAACGGCGCTTACGGGGAACGGATGACGGATATTGCCGATCACGCAGGGATCAGCTATACGGTTTACCATGAGCATTATAATCAAATACCGCGGGCAGAAGTGGTGAAAGAGATGTTGGAGAGAGATACGGAGATTACTCACGTAGCCATGGTGCACAGTGAAACCACATCCGGCATTCTTAATGATATAGAAGCTGTTGGCAAGGCAGTGAAAGAGGCGGGAAAAGTATTTATCGTAGACGCTATGAGCAGCTTTGGAGGTATGGAGATTCCTGTACAGAAGTGGGGCATTGACTTTATCATCAGCAGCGCTAATAAATGTATTCAGGGAGTTCCGGGATTTTCTTTCATCATCGCCAGGAAGAAGCTTCTGGAAGAGAGTAAAGGAAAGGCCAGAAGTCTTTCTTTGGATCTCTATGATCAGTGGAAAACCATGGAGGCCGATGGAAAATGGAGATTTACTTCTCCTACGCATGTGGTGCTGGCCTTTGCAAAAGCCATGGAAGAGCTGGAACAGGAGGGGGGCATTTCGGCCCGGCACCAGCGTTATGCGGACAACAACCGTCTGCTGATTCAGAAGATGAAAGAAATGGGAATACGGCCTTATATCGATGAGGAACATCAGGGTCCCATCATTACTACTTTTTTCTATCCGGAACATGCAGATTTTTCTTTCCAGGAGATGTATGATTATATCAAAGAGAGGGGATATGCCATATACCCTGGGAAAGTGACGGAAGCAGATACCTTCCGCATTGGTAATATAGGTGAGATTTATAAAGAAGATATTGAGAAACTTTGCAGTCTGATGAAAGAGTTTTTAGAGGAAAGGAATAAATAGAGATGGAAAAGCGGAAAGTAGAGGGAATAATTTTCGACTGGGCAGGAACAACGGTGGACTACGGCAGCTTTGCGCCGGTACAGGCTTTCGTGGAGGTGTTCAGACATTTTGGCATAGAACCTACCGTGGAGGAGGTAAGAAAACCCATGGGAATGCTGAAAATAGATCATATTCGTACCATGCTGAACATGGAACGGATTAAAAACTGCTGGGAGGAAAAGTATGGCAGAGTTCCCTGCGATGAGGACGCCAAAGAGCTGTACGGCCATTTTGAAGAAAAACTTTTCGGCATTTTAAATCAGTTTGCAGATCCCAAACCCCAAGTAGTGGAAGTAACCAAAGCGCTGCGTGAGAAGGGAATTGTCATCGGCTCCACCACAGGATATACCGGTAAAATGATGGAGATAGTGACGCCTCTGGCAAAGGAGAAAGGGTATGCCCCGGATGCTATGGTAACGCCGGATGACGTGGGCGGCATGGGAAGACCCTATCCTTATATGATCTTTAAGAATATGGAGCTTTTAAAGCTGCAGGATGTAAGAAAAGTGATAAAAGTGGGAGATACCATCTCTGATATCAAAGAAGGAAAAAATGCCGGAGTCATAACCATTGGCGTTGTGGTAGGAAGTTCTCAGATGGGATTGACACAGGAAGAGTATGAAGCCCTTTCACCGGAAGAAGCCCAGAAGAAATGTGAAAAAGTGAAACAGGAGTTTCTGGAAGCGGGAGCCGATGGGGTGATTACAAATATGGAGGAACTTTTGGAATTAATCTGACCGTTTACAAAAAGTCGAAAAGATGGTATGATAGTCTGAAAAATACAAAGGAAGGTAAATTATGCAAAACGACAGATTTTCTTATGTGTTGAGGACTATTGCAGGAGCGTATCTGATCTATCTGTCATATAGAATCCTGGAATCCGTAGCTAAGGGTGAAACAGGAGGACATACGGTTCCTGTTTCCGTTGCGGCAGTAATCTTCATTATTCTGGGAGCCGTTCTGGTTATCTTTGGCGTGCGCGGTCTTGTCAGAATGCAGAAGGAAGGACAGCAGGAGGCAGAGGAAGAGGATGCCGAACAGACGGAAGCCATAGAGGAAACGGCAGAGGAGGAGACGGCCCGGGAAGAAGATTCAGAGCCGGAGACCCCGGAAGATGAACATCCGGAGGAAGAACAGTCTGAAGAAGAACAGTCCGAAAATGAGCAGCCGGAAGATACGGAGAAAACGGAATAAAATGACGGAATAAAATGAATAAAAGCCATCGGGAAAAATCCCGGTGGCTCTTATTATGGGTCGGATAGACCCAGTTGAGTGCGTTGGAGTTTCTTGGTAAAGAAACGGAAACGTGCGAAATATAAACCACCCGCTATGCGGGTGCGCGGTGTTTGTTCCACAAAAAAATCACCTTTCCGTTATAATGAAGGTGTTCAAGCCAAATTATAACGAAAGGAAAGGTGATTTTCATGGCTAAAAAAGCGCACAGTTTAGCTCACACGAAAGTACAGTTTACAAGGGACTACACAGGGTAGGTATCTGACGGGAGGGGTGCCGCCAGTCAGATTTTCCATGTGATGTTCAAGCTGTCGCTTGTGGCGGCTATGGTGGTGATCATCAAATCCACCA
>JBMNRB010000017.1:0-65877 GCA_050944435.1 Ruminococcus sp. | reverse complement strand
CATCCAGCTTCCTTCAGATTTGCAGTCACCTGCAACACCCTTGCCTTCGGCTATATCCTTCCCACTACCGGGCGGATTTGGGACTTTCACCCTTAAGAAACGTGCGCCGCCAGGCGCACACAAAAAACCGGAGTGAAACAGATCTCTTTCCTATCTGTTTCACTCCGGTTTTATCAACGCCTGTACAATCTTATTTCAGAGTAACTTTAGCGCCTTCACCTTCCAGTTTTGTCTTCAGCTCTTCAGCCTCAGCTTTGGATGCTGCTTCTTTAATTACCTTCGGAGCGCCGTCAACGATTTCTTTTGCTTCTTTCAGACCCAGGCCTGTAGCTTCACGAACAACTTTGATAACTTTAACTTTGTTCGGTCCAACTTCTGTCAGCTCAACGTCGAACTCATCTTTCTCTTCTGCTGCTGCGCCGTCTGCTGCGCCTGCTGCTGCAACTACAACGCCTGCTGCTGCAGATACACCAAATTCTTCTTCACATGCTTTTACTAAATCATTTAACTCTAAAACTGTTAATTCTTTGATCGCTTCAATAAATTCAGCTGTTGTCAATTTTGCCATTTTATTTTCCTCCATTTAGATTTTTACTATTTTTCATTAAGCTTCTGCAGTATCTGTTGTCTCTGCGCCAGACTCAGCAATCTGATTAAGCACACGAGCGAAGTTTGTAATCGGAGACTGGATACTTCCCAACAATTTGCCCAGCAGTTCTTCTCTGGACGGTACGTTTGACAGAGCCTGAATACCTGCCTGATCGTTGTATTTGCCTTCCACAACGCCGGCTACCATTTCAAGTGCCGGACAAGTCTTTGCAAATTTGGCAAGGATTCTGGCCGGTGCTGTCGCATCTGTAGCAGAAACGGCGATAGCATTTGTTCCGTGCAGATGTTCTGACAGACACTCACAGTCTGTACCTTTAAACGCAAAGTTCATCATGGTGTTTTTGTATACTTTATACTGAACACCGGCTTCTCTGAGTTCTTTACGCAGCTTTGTGTCCTGTTCAACAGTAATTCCGCTGTAGTTTACCAGTACAACTGCCTGTGCGTCTTTGATGCAGTTTGCAATTTCTTCTACAATGGGTTGTTTCAGTTCTACTTTTGCCATAAAACGGTACACCTCCTTATATTTTTGTTGTACACGCTTCCGATATCACAAAAAAGCCTTCCTGTCCGCAAAGACAGAAAGGCATGAAAATTCTCATCTTGATAAGAATGATCTCTCCTCGGCGGGTGAAGTACTCTTTACGCCCTTGGGGCACCCACTGTCTTCGGCGTGATACTTGAAGAAGTATACCATTGCCGTTCGCTTCTGTCAAGATCATTTTCATACATTTTCCTGCATACAATGGTAAAAACAGCGGAGTTTTATTTGCCATGCTGAATCTCCTCTGGGCGGCTATGATCATCTTAGGCAGCGTCTACGCCGCCGTCACCGGCCGTCTCCCTGATATCACCGATGCCGCTCTTTCCTCAGCAAAAGAAGCCATTACTCTGTCCATCACCATGATGGGAATCATCAGCCTCTGGTCAGGTCTTATGGAGATTGCCTCCGGCAGCGGAATCTTGACCGGAATGGCCCAAAAAATGCGGCTCATCCTCTACTTTCTCTTTCCCGACATCCCCAGAGACCACCCGGCTTTAAAGCACATTGCCGCCAATATGATCGCCAATATATTCGGACTGGGATGGGCGGCCACGCCAGCCGGCTTAAAAGCCATGGAAGAGCTGGAAAATCTGGAAAATGGCAGAAGGAAAGGGATTCTGCCCGGGCCGGTGCGAAAAATCGGCACTGCCAGCAACGAAATGTGTACATTTCTCGTGATAAACATCTCGTCCCTGCAGTTGATTCCCGTGAACATCATCGCCTACCGAAGTCAATACGGGAGCATAGATCCCACGGCAATCCTGGGCCCGGCCATCCTTGCCACCATGGCCAGCACAGGAGCCGCAATAATATTCTGCAAGATTATGGGAACAGCAGGAAAAGCAAAAAATGTTTAGCTTTGCAGATTCTCCCTCCTCTGATATAATATAGACATATCTAATAATTGGGAGGGATTTTTATGGATTGGAAAAATAAGGTTATAGATGCCTTGATTGAGGGGGATTGCTTCTTTTCCACTTTCCAAAAGATGCGGTTCATCCAACTGTTCAATCGGTTGAAAGATGAAGCTTTTTTTACAAAAGGATTCTGTAAATGTGTCTTTCTCGCATCCTGCGACCAGGAACACACTGAATTTCTAAGCCGTACCGCCGATAAACTTATCGAAATGGGGGCCAAAGACACGGACTACATGCTGAAACTGTCCGAAAAACATATGGCAACCCTGAAAGCAAACGAGAAAATATTATTTGGATTATCCGACTCTTTTCTTCGCAGTCCTGACACCACGCCGGACGAAACCTGTCTGCTGGAACTCTCAAGAAGCTGGGTTCCCATCGGAGACAGCGCGCTTCAGGCCAGCCTAATTATAGACAATCTTTAAGAAAAAGGGACTTTTCCGCAAAAAAGCCAGCGGGAAAGTCCCTTAAATAATGATCAGAACGGAAAAACAGTTGTGGAGTCAGTCTTATTCTTATTCTGCTTCCAGCATCTGCCGGTATATCTCTCTTTTTGACACTCCCCGGTCCTTTGCCACCTGCTTCATGGCGCTTTTCCGGTCCATTCCCTGATTTTCATAATAAGCCATATGTTCTTCCAGGGGCATCTCTTCCCATCTGGCGATCTCTTCCGCCTGGATTTCCCCTCTGCTTTTTCCTTCCAGTACCAGGACGCACTCTCCTTTTACCGGTTCCGTCTCAAGGGCAGATCTGATCTGACTGACCGATGAACGAAAGACCGTCTCATGTTTTTTCGTCAGCTCTCTCACTAACGATACTTTTCTGTCGCCCAGCGCTTCTTCCAGTTCGCTTATAGTTTTAGCCAGACGGTGAGGCGCTTCATAAATAACAATCGTTCTGGTTTCATTTTTGAGTTCATCCAGTATACGGCGTCTTTCTTTTCTATCCATGGGCAGGAAAGCTTCGAAACAGAACCGGCGCCCGGGAAGTCCTGACAAAGTCAGCGCAGTAATACACGCAGCCGGCCCCGGCAGAGATGTTACCGGAATGCCTTTCTCATAACACATGGCCACCAGCTCTTCCCCCGGATCCGATATGCCGGGAGTTCCCGCGTCCGTTATCAGCGCCACGGAAGCGCCCTCCTCCATTTTCCTGATCAGGTACTTTCCCTTTTCTATTTTATTATGCTCATGATAACTGGTAATAGGCGTCTTTATTTCAAAATGATTCAGCAGCTTCATACTGTTCCGTGTATCTTCCGCCGCTATCAAATCCACTTCTTTCAACGTTCGCAGAACACGCAGTGTAATATCTTCCAGGTTGCCAATCGGCGTGGCGCACAAAAACAGTCCTTTCATATTCCTTCACCCTTTGCCAGTTTTTTCTTCTTTTCCAGCCTGTGATATACAAATTCTCTGAACAACGTATACAAGATAGACACAATGGGAATAAAAATCAACATTCCCACGATCCCCATCAGGCTTCCGCCAAGTGTGACTGCCATCAACACCCAGATGGAAGGAAGTCCCACCGAATTTCCAACTACATGGGGGTAAATAAAATTGCCTTCGACCTGCTGCAGTACCAGGAACATTATGATAAATCCCAGGGCCTGCATGGGATTTACCATCAAGATCAGGAACGCTCCCACAACACAGCCGATAAATGCTCCAAAAATAGGGATCAGCGCAGTAAAAGCAATCAATACCGACACCAGTATCGCATACGGAAACTGAAAAATACTCATGGCGACAAAAAACATCAGCCCTAAAATCATCGCTTCCACGCACTGTCCTGCAAAGAAATTCATAAATGTGCGGTAAGTCAGGGAACAGATTCTTTCCACCCATCCCGCATATCTGGCCGGCAGAAGAGCCGTGTAGACTTTCGTAAGCTGCCGTTTTAATTTCTCCTTCTGCAGCACAATATAACAGGCAAACACGAAACCAATAACGAAATTGCTGACCGCGCTTACCAGGGAACGGATCATTTGATAACTGGAACTTAAAATGTTTGTTGCTCCTGTCTGGACAAAATCCACAATTGAATTGATCACTCTGTCCCAGTCTATCTCCAGCTCTGCCGACATACTGCTGATCAGTTCATTTCCCTTGGTCAGTTCATTCAGCCAGGCTTCCGCCTGAGGAATAAAGTTTGTGATAGTTCTTCCCAGTCCCATCACTGTAGTCCCCAGTTGGGGAACAACTACAAACATTACAAGGAAAATCACGCCAAAAATCACCAATATGGAAATAATCAGGCTGACCGGCCGGGCAATTTTTCCCGTTATCCTTCTGTCTTTCATATATCGGTTTCCAAAAAGATATATTTCAAAAAAGCTGGTGACGGCGTTCAGCAAAAAAGCGATTCCTATTCCAAGAAGAAATGGAAAAGCAATATTGAGGCAAAATCTTGCTGCCTTGAATATGGTTTCATAATTTACCAGGGCCACAACCAGAAGTGCAGTAAACAGAATAAGGCCTCTGATTTTCTTTAACGTCTCTTTATCCAGATTCATATGATCCCTCACTCCTTCCATATATTCGCAGAATATCATCACTGTAAACTCCTGGCTCCCGGTATACAATCAATGGTTTTTCCACTGTAATTCTGGAATTCCCTCCCCGCAGACCTTCCAGCAGCACCATATTGGGCTCCTTGTCTGCATAGGGATATACCAGCTGCATTCTCTTAGGTTCCAGATGATATTTCACCATCAAAGACATAATCTCCGCCAGACGGAAGGGACGGTGTACCATATAAAACTTTCCCCGTTCCTTCAGTACCAATGAAGCCTGGGAAATCACATCCTCCAGAGAGCACAAAACCTCATGGCGCGCAATGGTTCTGGAGGAATGATCATTTGTCAGTCCGTGTCCCCCCGACATATATGGAGGATTAACGGTAACGACAGAAAAAGAGGCCTTTCCAAATATGGCTGCGGCCTCTTTAATATCCCCCGTTACAATATCAATATCTTTTTCCAGATGATTGTAAGCAACGCTTCGTCTCGCAATGGCAGCGCTTTTTTCCTGTATTTCCAAGCCAGTTATGTGTACCTGGCCGTATCTGGCCCGAAGCAGTATGGGAACAATCCCGTTTCCGCTTCCCATATCCAGTATCTGTGCTCCTGGCTTTGCCCTGGCGAACCAGGCCAGAAGCACCGCGTCAATGCCAAAACAAAAATCCTTAGCATCCTGTATTATTTTATAACCGTTTTGAAGGTCGTCCAAACGCTCGCCTTCTGCTATGCGTAATTCCATTCCTATGCCATATCTCCTACTCTTCCAGTCTGGCCAGTTCTTTCATCTCTTCCTGAGTAAGCTTCACCTTATCTTTCTTGTTCTGTCTGGGCTTAAATTTTAATTCCTCCACAGGATACTCTCTCATCTCTTTCTCATCTCCCGCATCCACAAGGACCTTGACCAGTTGGCGCAGAACATTTACGCTCTGTACTTCTCCTTTTAATCCTTCGGGCGTAACCACCCGGTCGCCCAGCCCTGGAAGCTTTCTATTGAGATATTCATAAGTTTCCTGTTCATTTTTCAAACAGCACATCAGTCTTCCGCACACTCCGGAAATTTTCGTCGGATTCAAAGAAAGATTCTGTTCCTTGGCCATTTTTATGGACACAGGAGCAAATTCCGACAGGTAGGTATGACAGCAGAGGGATCTTCCGCAGATGCCGATTCCTCCCAGAATCTTGGTTTCATCTCTCACTCCGATCTGCCGCAGTTCTATTCTCGTTTTGAATACAGCCGCCAGATCCTTCACCAACTCTCGAAAATCGATTCTTCCGTCTGCCGTAAAATAAAACAAAACCTTATTATTATCGAAAGTATATTCAGCATCAATCAGCTTCATTTCCAGACCATGCTTCCTGATTTTCTTCAGACAAATTTCAAAAGCTTCCTTTTCTTTTTTACGGTTGTTTTCTTCTTTTTCCTGATCCTTCTTCGTTGCGATGCGAATCACATCCTTCAGAGGCTGGACTACCTTTTCTTCCTCCACCTCTTTCGGTCCCAGAACCACATGGCCGTATTCCACTCCCCTGGCCGTCTCCACAATGACATAATCACCTGTTTTGACCGCAAGGTCTCTGGGATTAAAGTAATATATTTTCCCTACGTTTCGGAATCTGACTCCGATTATCTTTATCATAATTCTAGTTCTCCCTGATTGTCAGAAACAGAAGCTCAAGAACCAGGTCAAAATTTACATTGGCCCGAAGCCTTACCTTGGCTTTTTCAATCGCTTCTATGATCAATTCAAGTCCTTCATAAGAACTTTTCCTTGCCCGTTCCTTAATATAATTAATTTCCTGTTTGAACACCAGACTGTCCACTTCTCTAGTAGCCTTAAAAAGCAGTACATCACGAAACCACATCAAAAACAAATCCAGATAATCATAAATATTCTGTTTATCTTTGGTCAGTTCGCGGATAGAATCCACCATTTCATACAAATCGCTGTCGCCGGATCTTTTCAAAATCTTCAATGCATTTTCTGTCAGCTCGGTAAACTCTTCGCTGGTGGCCAGCTTTTCTGCCTTTCCAATATTGCCCTGGGCGATAGAGGCATCAATTTCCGCCTGGTAATCGGGGATATGAAGCCTTTCCATCAGATATTGCTTCACCATATCATCCCCCACCGCTTTCAGCGTCAGCGTGACGCACCGGGACGTAATGGTCGGCAAAAGAGCGTCCAGATTATTGGTCAGCAGTATGATCACCACATATGCCGGCGGTTCTTCAATGGTTTTCAGCAGTGCATTCTGCGCCTGCAGCGTCAGAAGCTGAGCATCGTTTATGATATATATTTTATATGGACTGCTGTAAGGTTTTATGCCGGCATCCGAAATCAGTTGTCCGCGAATTTCCTCAATACCGATAGAATTGGGTTTCTCGTGAACAATATTGATAATATCCGGATGATTTTTGCTCAGTGCTTTCTTACAGGAGGCACACTTCAGACACGGATCCACACCCTTCATCTCGCACTGCAGCGTCATAGCAAACATTGTTGCCAGCAGTTTTTTTCCGGATCCTGTTTCACCATCAAAAATATACGCATGAGAAATTTTGTCTCCACGGATTGCATTCTGCAGATGTGCAATTATATCCTTGTGTCCGACTACACGATCAAATCCTGTCATTATCTCCACCTCCTTATAGCCTGTGTTCAGTATAACATATCTTTTATATAACTTTCAATCTCAGCAAGACATATCTTCCCGTCCTCATTGATAAAACGCCTGCCAATTCCAGCCTCTTTGATATTTTCTTCGGAGAAATCCTGTTCGTCTGCCAAAAATCTCCGGCACATCTCCGCATATCTGGGATGCTCCTGCTTTCTCTCCCGCAAAAGAGCCCTGCAAAGCCGTTCTCCGTCTTCTACTTCCACATAAATAGGACAGATCGTCTCCTGCCCAAAATAATTTTTCATCTTTTCATAAGATTCCAGCGTTCCAATGGCGAGGAAATTATCCCGCTTCAGATCTATCTGACCGTCGTCTGCCGTGAAATAAATCCAGATACCGTGTACCGTCTCATAAGACCGGGCTTCGATTAGCCGCCCCTCTCTTTCAAAGCTTCGGTATTTTTCTTCATCCACAAAGAAATACTCTCTGCCCTGTCTTTCTTCATCCCGAATAGGCCGCGTGGTATACAAAATAATTTTTTTCAGCCCCAGATCATTTTTTTCCAGCAGCCGCTGATAGATGCTGTCTTTTCCGGAAGCGCTCTTTCCCATGATGTAAAATATTTTTCCCATTTTTTTCTCTCTTACGTGTTTCAGATTTTAAAGCGGTAGCCCACTCCCCAGATTGTCTCGATGTATTGAGGTTTCGCCGTGTTCAGTTCTATTTTTTCCCGTATTTTTTTGATATGAACCGTAACGGTAGCAATATCTCCCACAGACTCCATATCCCATATTTTCCGGAAGAGTTCGTCCTTGGTGAACACATGGTTGGGATTTTGGGCCAGGAAGGTCAGCAGATCGAACTCTTTGGTGGTGAAATTTTTTTCCTCCCCATTCACCCAGACCCGCCGCGCAGTCTTATCGATTTTAATTCCCCGTATTTCAATAATATCGTTCTCCGGCATGCCGCTCCCGATCAGTCTCTCGTACCGCGCCAGATGAGCTTTCACTCTGGCAACCAGCTCACTTGGACTAAAAGGTTTGGTCATATAATCATCTGCGCCAAGTCCCAGACCTCTGATCTTATCGATATCATCCTTTTTGGCGGATACCATGATAATGGGGGTATTCTTTTTATCCCTGATCTGTCTGCATATTTCAAATCCGTCAACTTCCGGAAGCATCAAATCAAGAATTACCAGATCGAAATCCTCTTCCAGTGCCCGCTTCAGCCCATCGTTTCCCTGATAGGCAATCTCCACTTCAAAACCGCTCAGTTCAAGGTAATCTTTCTCCAGATCCGCAATCGCTTCTTCATCTTCAACAATCAATATCTTACTCATCTGCCGGTACCTCCTGATATTTTCTTAATACAAAGTACATGGTAGTTCCTTTGCCCAGCTGACTGGTCGCCCAGACCTTTCCTCCATGATCTTCCAGAATTTTTTTCACAATGGATAGTCCGATGCCGCTGCCTCCTTTAGAAGAATTTCTTGAGGCGTCCGTCCGGTAAAACCGATCAAAAATATTAGCCAGATCTTTGGCGGCAATCCCCCTGCCATTGTCTTCTATTTCAAATTGAACAAAATCCCCCACGTCCCTGAGACGGATATCTATCTTTTTGTACTCCTTATTCATATACTTTAAGGAATTACTGATGATATTATTGATTACCCGTTTGATCTGTTCCGCATCCGCGATTACAATTACATCTTCCGTCAGCTGGTTCTCATAACTGAATATGACATTTTCTGATTCCAGTTCCAGACTGATGTCTTCGATACAGTCGTTGAAATAATCGTTTACCAGAATCTTGCTGAATGTATAAGGAATTCGATTGGTGTCAATCTTGGAATAAAAGGTAAGCTCATTGATCAGTCTGTCCATCTCCGTCGTTTTATTATAAATGGTGCGGATATATTTATCCATCTTTTCCGGCGTATCCGCCACTCCGTCCATAATCCCTTCCACATATCCTTTTATGGCCGTGATGGGAGTCTTCAGATCGTGAGAAATATTGCTGATCAGTTCTTTATTTTCTTTGTCAAATACCATTTTTTCTTCAGTGGACAGCTTCAGCCTCTTTCGCATCTCTTCAAAGTCTTCGCACAGATCGTTGATTTCATCCACGCTGCTTCCTTCTACAGTGAAGTCCAGATTTCCTTCCTTTATACTGCGGGTGGCTTTTTTCAGTTGATTCAAGGGGGTAACCACTCCCTGATAAATCCACAGACTGAGACACAGGCCGGTGGCTATCAGCACGATAAGTATCACAACCACCATCTCGAAAATCAAAATCTGCATCTGAGGGATAAACGCATCCGCTTCCGTTATGATAAACGCGCTGCCCCTGGAACCGTCGGAAAACAGAAAATCCGCCTGTTTTACCAGCGCCTGCTCCTCACCTCCGATATAAACGCCCGTATCAGAACCGGCCCTGGCGTCTCCATAAGCGGGAAGCAGGGTGAACAAACTGCTTACATCCTTTTCCGAACCACAATAATAAATGGTATCGTCCTTTCTCACCAATAAAAAGGAATACATATTATCCAGTCTGGAATTTAATGTATTCAGATAGTTGCTCTGTTCAAATACACCTGGATCCCGCTGGGCCTCTTCCTGCATCATAGCAAAGGTGTCCTGGGTAATCTTGCTGAGCATCATTGTACTATTGGATAAATTTTCATAAGAAACTTCAATTCCATATTCTTCCCGCAAAGTTCTGATCTGATACTGAGCAAAGCCATAAAATGATATCCCAGTCAACGCCAGCGGTACCAAAACAATGGTAAAAAAAGTTATGATGATCCTTGTCTTTAATTTCATTCTGTACTCGCTTTTCTTTACTTTCTTCGCAGGCTCTTTGCCTGCCGCTGCCGTGTCTTCCGACTCGCCGCGCCGCTCGCTGCCGCTCGCTCACGGGCTTTCGCCCTATGAAAATAGTGTCTCCCAAACCCGTCTGCAAGCAGCCGGTTTGCTATCCACTATTTTCGCACGGCTCAATGCTTACGTGGACATTATATCACACGGGTGGGGTATTTTCACCTTGGGATGGGGAAAGTTTTCTAAATATTTTGTAAACTAATGGAGAATAATTTGAAGGTCAAAAGACAAACCGCCGCACAAAAGCTTGTACGGCGGTTTGCTGTATCCGGCATATTCCAATTTATATTCCTTTACTCTTAACTGCATTCACGGGACAGTTCACATAACAGTTTCCACACTCATCGCATCGATTTCCCATAATCCTGTAAGGTTCCCCCGGCACAATGGCGTCAAAAGTACAGACCTCCCGGCATTTTCCGCAGCCGATGCATTTGTCCGTAATCACCAGTCCCGCCGGCTCCACCTCCATACCTCCAAAGGAGAATCTTTCCCGCTCCAGTTTATGATCCCGATGTTCTTTCCCATAGTCAAAGTCATAGCATTCCCCTTTTCCGCGGCTGATCAGAAAAATTCTGGTAGCCGGATATTTTTTTATATCATAGACTGCCACATTGAAGTCCCGGTTATGGGCCGCCTTCTTCTCCACCTCTTCCATGGTCAGTTCCCGCACATCCCCGGTAAGCCGCATGAAATATCCCGGCTGGAAGGATGGCAGATTTCTCTCATCGTGGATCACCTGGGTGCTGGGATACATGCCGCACACGGTGACAGTGCCGGATTCTTTGATCTGTTTATAAAAGGGCTTCACATGCATTGTGCGGAAATAGATTCCCTCTTCATCCCAGGCAAAAAAGTGAGCAATCCTGGATGAAACTCCTCCCTCACAGACTGTGGAAAAGGTAATACATCCAATTTTATCAAATTTTTCATAGATCTCCTGAATAGTCATCATATAAACATCCTCTCTTTCTTCTTATATTTTTTTACTGCGTATTTTGCCGTCTCAAGCATAAGATCAAACTGAAACATTTCCGTATTGTCCTGGGAAGCATTTGACACCGCATTTACATCAATGATGAAAAATCCATGATCTGTCTCAATCACATCCATGCTTCCCGCCTCTATTTCCAGAATCTCCATGGCGTAAAGGGCTGTTTCTTTTAACTTTTCATCACACTCCGGATACAACTGATATCTGGAACCAAGATGATAGGCTGATAATCCGTTTTCCGCCACGCTTCTTTTGACAATCAGCCTGCATTCGCCCCCGATCACTTCAATCCTGGTCAGATAGCCCCGGACCGGCTCTATGTACTCCTCCGCCAGCATCGGGATATCCGGAATTTCCCCATACGCTTTTTGAAGATCCTCTTCATCCCTCAGAATGTAAGTATAAGTGGTTCTTCCTCCGCAGTTTGGCTTTAGAATACAGGGGTACGAAATCCCAGGACAGTTTCCCCGGTTTTTTTCCAGTATCCCGTATATTTCAGGTACAGAAACCCTCTTCTTCTTCAGCACATCCGCAGCCAGCGCTTTATCTGTCTCGTAAAAATGGGCCGCCGGCGGATTAATTACCGGAATGTTCAGCTTTTTTAACTGTTCCAGCACCTGCGGCGTCTGCTCCAGAGATTTTTGATGGCCTCGAAATCCGGCGCTGGCAAACACCCGGTTCAACACCAATTCACAGCCCCGGAAATCTTCCGCCTCAACATTTTTCTCCATACAGATTAATTTCACCGGAACTCCCAGATCTTTAATATCTTTCTCCAGCGCGTAAGTGGACCACTCTTCCGACTCGTACAGAATTCCAATCCCCATCCCTATCGCTCTCCTTCCAGAAATTTCTTCAATCCCTCTGTCTTCGGCGCATCCAGACAGGTCACCGGCCCTGTCTCCGCCACCCGCCCCTTTTCCATGAAAAGAATAGAATCCGCAAAACTTCTCAGGAAGCCCAGTTCATGGGTCACAAAGATAAAATCCCTCCCGCTCCCTTTCAACTCCTGGATCACCTTCAGCACCTCTCCGGTCAGAATGGGATCCAGGGCTGCAGTAGGTTCATCCAAAAAAATCAATTGGGGCTCCGCAGCCAGAGCCCGGGCGATGGATGCCCTCTGGGCCTGTCCTCCGGACACTGCGTTTGGTCTTTTATCCATTTCCTCCAGCAGGCGCACCTGGCTTAAAAGCTCCTTTACCCGTTCATCCGCCTCCGCCCGGGGCATTTTATGGATTTTGTTTAAGATCAGCAGGATATTCTGCCGCAGCGTCAGATGAGGAAACAGATTGTGCTTCTGAAAAACGTAGCCGATCTGTTTTTGATATTCCCCCACCGCCCTGCCCTGGAGCAGAATTCCATTCATCCATATCTTCCCTTTCTCCGGTTTCTCCATCCCTGCAAGCAAGCGAAGAAGGGTGGATTTCCCGCAGCCGGATTCCCCGATAATTCCCAGTGCGTGAACATCCTTAAGTTCTAAAGAAAGATCATCCAGAATCTTTCTGTCATAGGATTTGGAAACCTGTTCCAGTCTAATTTCCATTTTCCATCCTCCTTCCTACGTACTGAGCCAATACAGACAAGGGAATAGTGACAATCAGATACATCATCCACATCACCAGATATCCTTCTACAGAGGCCCAATTCTTCGAAGAAATGACCGTGAGTACATACGAAATCTCCGGCACAGAAACAATTTTCAGAAGAGCCGAGCCTTTAATAATCCCCGACAGGTGATTAATCAGCGCCGGAAGCATGGGCTTTGCCATCTGCGGAAAAATAACATACAGGTACCGCTGGACACCGCTGAAATGATACAGATCCATCACCACATACTGATCCCGGTCAATCACCGCAGCAGCGCTCTCATAAGAATTCGCCACATAAGGCATGGTATAGAGTGTCATAGCCCCAATTCCCAATCCCAGTTTGCTGTCAATGCCCAGCATATTTCCGAATACGTACACCATCAAAAAAACCATGACCAGCATCGGCGTTCCCATGATAATTTCCCGGAAAATAACTGCTATGGCACGGATTATCTGAATCCGGCTTTTCAGCATCAGATAAAACAGAAATCCGCACACCATACAGAGCGCCAGGGAAATCAGACTGATATACAGCGTCGTCCATAAAGCCTCCAGCAGCATTGTTTTCTCATCCAGAATCAGATGGTACCTGGGATTGTCTGTAGTAAACAAAAGCACATAAACAATCAGTCCCGCAAAAATTCCAAAAGCCGTCAGATTCCAAAGCCATCTCATTTTTGCCGACATCGTGTATTACACCTCCGGTACGCCGCCTTCTGGCGGATAAATTATATATTCCAGCCCTTTGCTTTCATCCTGAAGATATTCCCCGATGGCCTCATCATACCGATCTCCTGCTTCATCATAAAAACCGCCCTCTTCATACATCGTCTCCACAAAAGCATTCAGCTGATCCAAAAGCTTGGTATTCCCCTTTTTCACAGCCATGGCGGACTGACTGTATTCCTTAATGCCCTCATATACGACGGTTGTATCAGCGTTTGCCGCATGATCGCCAAGAATCGTGTTTGCCCCCACCAGCACATCCGCTTTATCCTGGTTAATCTCCATCAGCGCACTGGCAATCTCCGTCACTTCCTCCACTTTCACACCGAAGGACTGGGGCACAGACACCGATATGGTTCCCGCAAGTCCTACCACGCGTTCTCCCTCAATGGCGAAAAATTCTTCCGGAGGCATATCGTTGGTAATCTTATGTTTCTGGGCAAATTCTTTATTTACAAGGGCCAGTGTTCTTCCGTACAAATATGGTTCAGAAAAATCCACCTTTTCTTTCCGCTCTTCTTTCACCGTCATGTCAGAGATGACCACGTCTGCTTCCCCAGTTTCAAGGGCGGTAATCAACATGGAAAAATCCGTGTTGACAATCTCAATCTCCCGATCCAGATATTCCCCAAGGGCATAAGCGATATCCACCTCCAATCCCTGGGGATCACCATTTTCGTCCGTTCCGGTAAAAGGCGGAAATTTAAGATCCATGGCAACTTTTAAAGGCTCTTCTTCATTTCCACCTTCTCTCTCCTTTGCAGACACCAAAGAGCTGCATCCGCCAAGGGCTCCTGCTGCCAGAACAAGCACCAGAAACAATCCCAGTTTTCTCTTCATCCGTTTCCATACTTTTTTCATGATTTCTTTCTCCTCTCTTATTGATCATAGGTCTGCCGCCCGACCTTTTTTCTGTCATTATCTTATCTCCAGGAAAAGAAACCGTAAAGTAAGCACAATATTGTGCCATAGTTACCATCAGGAAACTATGACGCCCTGTCTGAAAGACCTGATTCACATAAAAAATGCCCTGAGTACAATACTCAGAGCATCTTTTTGCAAACCTTATAAATACTTTTTCAGTGTTTCCACTTTGTCCAGTTTTTCCCAGGGCAGATCCAGATCGTCTCTTCCAAAATGACCGTAAGCCGCCGTCTGTTTGTAAATAGGACGGCGCAGATCCAACATCTTGATAATTCCCGCCGGTCTTAAATCAAAGTTCTCGCGGATAATTTCCACCAGCTTTTCATCAGAGAGTTTGCCGGTTCCGGCCGTATCCACCATCACAGATGTGGGATGAGCCACTCCGATGGCATAAGACAGCTGAATCTCACACTTGTCTGCCAGGCCTGCAGCTACTATGTTCTTTGCCACGTATCTGGCGGCATACGCTGCAGAACGGTCAACCTTTGTGCAGTCTTTTCCGGAAAAAGCTCCGCCGCCGTGACGGGCGTATCCGCCGTAAGTATCCACAATAATCTTACGGCCTGTCAGACCGCTGTCCCCATGAGGACCTCCGATAACGAAGCGTCCTGTGGGATTGATAAAGTATTTCGTATCTTCATCCACCATATCTTCCGGAATAATGGGAGCAAATACATATTTCTTAATATCTTCATGAATCTGTTCCTGTGTAACTGCCGGGTCATGCTGCGTGGAGCATACCACCGCATCCAGACGAATGGGTTTTCCTTCTTTGCTGTATTCCACTGTCACCTGTGTCTTTCCATCGGGCCGCAGATAAGGAAGAGTGCCGTCTTTCCTTACTTTTGTGAGCTGCAGCGCCAGCTTATGAGCCAATGCGATGGGATATGGCATGTACTCCGGTGTTTCATTGGTGGCATATCCGAACATCATTCCCTGATCTCCTGCACCAATGGCGTCTATCTCTTCATCTGACATTTTATTTTCTTTGGCTTCCAGAGCTTTATCAACTCCCAGCGCGATGTCAGCGGACTGCTCGTCAATAGCGGTCATTACTCCGCAGGTATCGGCATCAAAACCGAATTTTCCACGGGTATAGCCGATTTCACGCACCGTATCCCGGACAACCTTCTGGATATCCACGTATGCCGATGTGGTAATTTCTCCCATTACCATGACCAGACCTGTCGTTACGCAGGTTTCGCAAGCTACCCGGCTCATGGGATCTTGTTTTAACAACTCATCCAGAATCGCGTCAGAGATCTGATCGCACATTTTATCCGGATGGCCTTCTGTTACAGATTCCGAGGTAAATAATAATTTCTCCATGTCTCTTCTCCTTTGTTGTAAATGACTGCTTTCCTCTCAAAAAAGAAAAGTCCGCATATAAGCGGACTTTATCATTCAAATTCAAATCCCCTTATTGTTCGATTACTCGCTCAGGTTGGCACCTTCCACTGCGGGGGTTGCCGTGACTTCACAGATCCTTTGTATCTCCATCACTCTGAATAAAGAGAAAGCAAATATTATATTGTTATGTTGGTACTATAACGCTTTTCTTCTTATGCGTCAAGTACCAATTTTATCATCCTATCCGAAGTTTAAATTTCTGCACTTCTTTCTCACTGAATACACGCTGAATATTAGCGCCCAGATTCGTCAGTTTCCCTTCGAAATCTTCATATCCCCGCTGCACATACATGATATCATCCACCATGGTAATACCGTCTGCAGCAAGGCCAGCAATAACCAGCGCTGCGCCGGCTCTCAGATCCGGAGCGCTGACTCTCGCACCCGTCAGCCTTTCCACACCGTCGATAATCGCCGTATTTCCTTCCACCTTGATGTCCGCACCCATTCGGGCCAGCTCGTCCGCATATTTAAAACGATTCTCAAATATACTTTCTGTGACAATACTTGTCCCTTCCGACATGGTAAGTACCACTGCCATCTGCGGCTGCATATCCGTGGGAAATCCTGGATAGGGAAGCGTCTTTACATGTGTCCGTTTCAGTCTGCGGGATGCGTTGACACGGATGGCATCATCAAATTCTTCCACTTCACATCCAATTTCAACCAGTTTCGCCGTTGTCGCTTCCAGATGCTTCGGTATAACATTTTTAATTAAGATATCCCCTTTTGTGGCTGCTGCCGCCATCATATAGGTTCCCGCTTCAATCATATCCGGCACAATGGAATAATTCGTAGCATGAAGCTGATCCACGCCTTTGATACGAATAACATCCGTACCGGCGCCTTTGATATTGGCTCCCATACTGTTTAAAAAGTTAGCCACGTCCACCACATGAGGCTCACGGGCCGCGTTTTCAATAATGGTTCTTCCCTTTGCCATGGAAGCGGCCATCATGATATTGATGGTGGCGCCCACAGAAACCATGTCCAGAAAGATATGGCTTCCTTCCAGGCTGGAAGCTCTGGCAACAATTGCGCCATGCAAAATATCCACAGAAGCTCCCAAAGCTCTGAATCCTTTTAAATGCTGATCGATAGGACGGCTGCCGATATTACAGCCGCCTGGAAGCGGAACTTCCGCTTTTTTATATTTCCCAAGCAAAGCGCCCAACAAATAGTAAGATGCGCGAATTTTTTTAATATACTCATAATCAACGCTCACGTCCCCGATGGTCGAGCCGTTGATTCTGACCGTATGCCGGTCGACTCTGTCTACCGTAGCGCCAATCATCTCAATCGCTTCCAGAAGAACATTAATATCCCTTACATCCGGAAGATTATCGATGCAAACCGTTTCGTCCGTCATAATCGCTGCTGCGAGTATGGCCAGTGCGGCATTCTTAGCTCCCCCAATTTCTACTTCCCCAACTAACGGATTACCACCTTTTATAATATACTGTTCCATATTCCACCTCGGATATTTTTTGGTGTACGCTCCCCTTCAGGCATACACACACAATCATTATTAATTAGCATACCTCATACGTTATAGAAATTCAATTAATTCGTAAAAAAAAGTTAAAATTTTCCTGTCCTGTCCTTCACCAGCAGCAAAATTTCCTCCAGGGTTTCCTCAATGCCTTTCCCATCTGCATTCACAATATAATCTGCATATTTTTCGTAAAGGACCGTCCGTTCTTCGTAGATATCGTAAAGTGTCTGCCCCTTTCTCAGTACAACCCCTCTACCTCTCAGGTTATGCAGACGAGCCTCTAAACATGCATAGGAAATTTTCAAGTAAATGATTTCCCCGATTTCCCGCAGATGTGCCATGGCCTCTTTTCCGTATACCACGCTGCCTCCGGTTGCGATGACAGATCGCTCTGCCTCTATGGATGCATTTACTGCGTTTTCAACGGAAATAAACCCTTCCGTTCCTTTGCTGGCAATGATATCTTTCAGCAGTTTTCCCTCTTTTTGCTGTATCAGCAGATCGGAATCCAGAAATTGATATCCCAACTCTTTTGCAAGAATGACTCCAACCGTACTTTTTCCCACCGCCGGCATGCCGATTAAAATAAGATTGCTTTTTCCCTTGTTCATTATTTTTTACGCCCCTGTATCGACGCTATAGTTCTGGATTAGTTTATCATAATTTTTTCCATCTTTCAAGTATTCCATTTTCTGCCTTCCACAGGCTTTCAGAAAATACCGCAGGCAGCGCCATTAAAAGCGCTGCCTGCATCATCTTAAGCTTTCTATAATTTACCATTCTTCCAGTTCCAGAGAATCTACTGTCTCAGCCGTAGCCAGCGGTGTCTCAATATTATTGTCAAAGTTATCCGGCTCTTCTCCGTTTGCCAGTTTTACCGCCATATCAAGAGCTGTTTCTGCATCATAGTAAGGAGACTGCATAACGGTTGCGGCAATCTTGCCGTCTTTTACCCACTGCAGGGTTTCGTAGCTTCCGGAAGCTCCCGCATAGATTTTTACATCATCTTGTCTTCCAGCCGCTTCCACTGCGTTATAAGCGCCAAAAGCTCCATTGTCATCATATACGAAGATCGCATCCAGTTCGCCTTCACCATATTTTACCAGATAGTTTTCTGCAATCTGCTGACATTTTTCCCGGTTTCCTTCACCAGTCTGGCTGTCCATGATCTCAACGTTGGTTCCTTCGATTCCTTCCTGCAGGCCCTGTGTTCTTTCCAAAGCTGCTGAATATCCTGCCGGTCCTGAAATCTCAACAATTTTCGCATCTTCTCCCAATTGTTTTACCATTTCCTGGGCTGTCTGTTTACTTTCTTCCACACAGGAGGGACCTACGTGGCATTTAATAAATTCTTCTCCCGCTTCTGAAATCCTTGTATTGGCTGTCATACAGGGAATTCCCGCGCTTGTCACCGCTCTGGCAGAAGCCACTGCCGCTTCACTGTTTACCGGCCAGATGATAATGCAGTCACATTTCATATTAATCAGATCCTGTACCTGATTTGCCTGGGTTGTGGAATCCCCCTTGGGGTCCAGTATCTGCAGATCAACTCCCTGCTCCTTGGCATAGGAAACCATAGTATCATAATAAGAGGTCTGATAGGGATCCTGTCCCGCATAATTGACAACCATACCGATTTTCTTTGCTTCCCCTGAAGATTCCTCTTCTTCTGTTGAAGCGCTTTCTGTCGCCTGTGAATCAGATTTCTCCTCTGTCTGAGCGCTCTCATTACTTCCGCAACCAGTAACCAGCATTATTCCTACCATTGCTGCGCTGATCATACCCAATACTCTTCTTTTCATAGCTGCTTCCTCCAATTTTTCTTATTTATCTCCGTTGAACTCCTTTACCGCATCAATCATGGCCACAATATTCTCCACCGGAGTATTTGCCTGAATGATATGTACTGCGTTATAAATAAATCCGCCGTCTTTAGAGAAAATTTCACATCTTCTCAGCACCTGCTCCCGCACCTCTTCCGGTGTTCCAAAGGGCAGTACCTTCTGCGTATCTACACCGCCGCCCCAAAAGGAAATATCTTTTCCAAATTCATTTTTCAGTTCCTGGGGATCCATATTATCCGCGGATGTCTGTACCGGATTCAATGCGTCAAATCCAGCTTCAATCAGCAGCGGAATCAATGGTCTTACAGCTCCGCAGCAATGTTTCAAGATCTTCCAGTTGGTGTTTTCATGAATCCAGTTATTGGCTTTCTGATAATACGGAAGATAAACCTCCCGGAAAACATCCGGTGAAATAAACAGGCTGTGCTGATGGGATAAGTCTGTCGCGCAGGTAAAGGCAACCTCTATCATATCCCCGCAGACTTCGTTAATCCTTCTCAGATTTTCGATGGCAATATCCATCTGCTTATCAAAAACTTCTTTCACAAAATCTTCTCTTAACAGAGGAGACATATACCAGTCCGTATAGTTGCGGATTCCTTTGGGATGTTTCATTCCCACGCCGGGAATATCAGCGGCGTCTCCCAGACCCATGCCGGGAGCGGCCAGAACAACGGCGCGGCCCTGACGGCATCCTTCTTCTGCCTGTGCCTTAATGTACTGCAGATTGTCATCATCCAGGATCTTCCACTCTTCAATCTGATCGTCCACGCTTAAATCATCATCATCAAAAGGTTCCTGACGGATGATTGCGTCAAAATAGACAGATTTTGCCGGCATATGGCCCGAGGCAGGCACACTTAAATCTCCCTGAGGATGTACATAATATCCTCCGTTTCCATCCGGCTGAGGATTGAATCCTTCCGGTACCAGAATGGTCTGACCATCAGGATTTACCCATTCTTTTACCTTATCCCTTGGAAAACCAAACATGGTTCCATTGGGATATGCAGCAGCCGTATCCACTCCCATGGCGTCTGCCAGATCTTTATCGATAATTCCCGCCATGGTATAAACATCCACAACTTCTACCGGTCTTTTTTCCAATCCATAATAATTACGAAGCCCTTCTATACAGCTGACATGCATGGTGGAATCGTTGGTTCCGCCGAAATCCACCGCCATCTTATCCGGTTCCTTATGATTCAATGATGTCCTTACTCTCTCTCTTCCCGTCATAATCCAAGTCCTTTCCAGTTTTTGCCAAAAATATAATTTTCTTATTATTCACGAGCGCTCTAATCTTTATGTTATATGCATTATATCCCTTTTTATTTTGGAATACATCGGAAATACTTCCACAAAAGTATTGAAATCTTACTATATATAATATTATACTTAAGACATCATCAAAATAACGAAAGAAGGTTTTTTCATGTTATACAACTCCCGCCTCGTTCCCGGCGTATTATCCAACTCCTTTGAACAGGCACATAACGCAACCCAGACGGCCCAAAATCTTTTCCTTTATGTGGAATATATCGGGCATTCTTTTTGTTCTCCAGAATATTCCGTGATCCGCAGAAGTTACTGTCATTATCTGCTGATGTACGTTTTAAAAGGAAAGGTTGTTTTTACCACGGAGGAACAGACCTATGAAGCAGAAGCAGGACAGGCATTTTTAATTGAAACAAAAAAGCCCCATATCTATGGGGCTATCGGCAACCTGGAAATACTATGGGTTCATTTCAACGGGAAAAACTTTCAGCCTTTTTTCCAGCATCTGATTTCCATCAACCCTGGCGGCCATGTGTTTGATTTGCAGAATAACGCAGAATTTCTTCCAAAGCTTCAGGATCTGGTAAGTTCCTACGCCGATTCCCGGCAATATCCGGAAATCATCGTATCTGCCAGACTCTATGAAATTCTGGGGCTGCTTCTGATCAAAGGGGAAATAACCGACACAGACTCCATCGATATGATTGTCCGCTATATTAACCAGCATTACCCGGAGCCGCTGACCCTGGAATTTCTGGCGCATAAAGCAAACTTAAGCGTTTCCCGCTTCAGTGCTCTTTTCAAAAAAGAAACCGGCTATTCCCCCTATAAATATATAATAAACACTCGGCTTCACGCTTCCCGGCAGCATTTGATCAGTTCCACCCACTCCGTTGAGTACATTGCTGTCCACGTAGGGTTCGCAGATGCCTCTTCCTACATTGCCACCTTTCGCCGGAAATATAAGATTACCCCCCGGCAGTTCCGGGTAAAGTTAAGCGACCATTGAAACTCTCTGCAGTATAATTTTATTTTTCCCCATTAAATTCTTTCACCGCATCGACCATAGCCACTATATTTTTTATCGGTGTATTCGCCTGAACAATATGAATTGCATTGAAGACAAAACCTCCGTCTTTGGAAAAGATTTCACACCTTCTCAGCACCTGCTCTCTCACTTCTTCCGGGGTTCCAAAAGGAAGAACCTTCTGGGTATCCACTCCCCCTCCCCAGAATGTGATATCTTTTCCAAATTCATTTTTCAGTTCCTGAGGATCCATATTGTCTGCAGATGTCTGTACCGGATTAAGAATATCGAATCCGGCTTCTATCAATAAGGGAATCAATGGCCGAACTGCACCGCAGTTGTGCTTCATGATTTTCCAATTGGTATGCTCATGAATCCAATTGTTTGCTCTCTGATAATAAGGAAGGTAACACTCTCTGAACACATCCGGCGAAACAAACAAGCTGTGCTGATGAGATAAATCCGTCGCACAGGTGAAGGCAACATCAATAAGATCCCCGCATACATCGTTGATCCTTCTTAAATTCTCAATGGCAATATCCGTCTGTCTGTCAAACAGTTCTTTTACAAAATCTTCTCTGATCAATGCCGACATATACCAATCCGTATAATTGCGGATTCCTCTGGGATGTTTCAGGGTATCCCCCGGGATATCTCCCGCATCTCCCAAACCCATACCCGGCGCCGCAAAAACAACGGCACGGCCGCAGGCAGCCCCTTCTTCCGCCTGTTTTTTAATATACTGAAGATTATCTTCATCAAGCAGATTCCACTCTATAAGATTGTCTGTGGGCTTTAACTCTTCTTCCTCAAAAGGTTCCTGCCTGAGAACGGCGTCAAAATAGTATGACTGGGCAGGCATATGGCCGGAAGGCGGAAGACTTAAATCACCCTTTGTATGTACATAATACCCTCCGTTCCCATCCGGCTGAGGATTAAAATCAACAGGCACAAGAATGGTCTGCCCCTGAGGATTTGTCCATTCTTTTACCTTATCCCTGGTAAATCCAAAGTGAGTTCCCAGGGGATATGCAGGAACCGTGTCTACACCCATGGCATCCAATAAATCTTCTTCCATTGTTCCTGCCATGGTAAACACATCCTGAACGGTAACCGGATGCTTTTCCCATCTTCTTCCCGGAATACTGCCGGAATCCTTTGAACAATCTTACAATCCAACACAGCCGGCAAAAGATTTATTTCTCTATGTGGAATATATCGGACACGCGTACTGTTCTCCTGAATACTGCGCTGTACGAAAACAATACTGCCACTACCTTCTTATGTATATCCTGAAAGGACGGGCTGTTCTTTCTACCGAAGGACAGACTTATGAAGCCTGCGCCGGAGAAGCTTTTCTTTTTGAAACACAAAAGCCCCATATTTATGGAGCAATAGGAAACATGGAAATGCTGTGGGTCCATTTCAACGGGAAAAATTTTCAGCCCTTTTTTTCTCATTTATTATCATCAAATCATAACCGGCACCTTTTTGAACTGAAAAACAATACAGAGTTTTTATCCAAATTTCAGGAACTGGTTTACTCTTTCAGATCATCGAGACAGTATCCTGAAATCATTGTCTCTGCAAAACTCTACGAAATATTGGGCCTTCTTCTGGCAAAAGAAAATAATGTGGACACCATCAATAAAATAATCAATTATATTAACAGCCATTACAGCGAACCTCTGACCTTAGACTTTCTGGCTCATCACGCCGGTTTAAGTCTCTCCAGTTTTTGTACGCTTTTCAAAAAGAAGACTGGATACTCACCTTATCAATATATTATAAACACCCGTCTTCACGCCTCCCGGCAATATTTGACCAGCTCATCTTATCCCATCGAACATATTGCCGCGCTGTCGGGATTTGCCACCGCTTCCTTTTATATTGCGGCCTTTCGCCGCAAATATAAAATTACTCCTGGGCAATTTCGGATAAATCTGTTCTCGGATTAATATTTCCCTGCCAAATGACCATTCCTTATCAACCGACCATTGACTCCCCTCCTTCAATCAGGTACACTAAATATACAAACCTGCGAAAGATGAGGTATTTACCATGACAACTACAACAACCGCTTCCAATCCGCTGGGTACGGAACCAATCAACAAGCTTCTCGTTCGCTTTGCCGTTCCCAGTATTATCGCCATGCTGGTCAGCGCTCTTTATAATATCGTTGACCAGTTTTTTATCGGCCACAGCGTGGGAACTCTGGGAAATGCAGCCACAAATGTTGCTTTCCCCCTTACCATTACCTGTACTGCATTATCCCTGATGTGCGGCATTGGCGGCGCCGCCAACTTTAACCTTTCCATGGGCGGAAACGAAAAGGAAAAAGCCAAACGATATGCCGGAAACGCAATTTTTCTGCTGTTTTCACTGGGCGTCCTGTTATGTCTGATCGTCAGAATTTTTCTGAAACCCATGATGAACTTGTTCGGTGCAACCCCCGATATTCTGGACTACTCCCTTACCTATACCGGAATTACATCCCTGGGGTTTCCCTTCCTGATTTTGGCCACAGGAGGCTCCAATCTGATCCGTGCTGACGGCAGCCCCAAATTTTCCATGATCTGCACCCTGACCGGTGCTGTCCTCAATACAATTTTGGATCCCCTGTTTATCTTTAGGTTCGATATGGGGATGGCAGGCGCCGCCCTGGCCACCATTATCGGACAGATTGTTTCCGGTATTATGGTAATTATTTATTTTACCCGGTTTAAAACGGTACATTTGACTTTAAAATCATTAGTACCTTCCTTTCAGTACTGCAAAGACATTGTGAGACTGGGCATGGCGCCCTGCTTCAATCAGTTGGCCATGATGGTAGTTCAGATTGCCATGAACAATATCCTGCGCTATTATGGTGCGCAATCCAACTACGGTAGCGAGATTCCCCTTGCCTGCGCGGGAATCATCTCAAAGGTGAATATGATATTCTTCTCCCTGTGTATTGGAACTTCTCAGGGGCTGCAGCCTATTGTCAGTTTTAATTACGGAGCAAAGAAATATCGCCGTGTACGGGAAGCCTATTTAAAAGCTGCCGCAGCCGCCACTATAATTTCCTGTATTGCATTTTTATGCTTCCGGTTATTTCCGCGGCAGATTATCGGCCTGTTTGGTTCCGGAAGCGAGGAGTACTTCCAGTTTGCAGAACAATATTTCCATATTTTTCTGTTTTTCACTTTCATCAACGGACTGCAGCCGGTATCTTCCAACTTTTTTACTTCCATTGGTAAAGCAGCAAAAGGTATTTTCCTGTCCCTGACACGCCAGATTATCTTTCTGCTGCCGCTGATTATTATCCTTCCCATGTTCATGGGAATCGACGGCGTCATGTATTCAGCTCCCATAGCAGATTTCATGGCAGCGGTACTGGTAATCATTTTTATCACGAGAGAAATGAAGCTGCTGAATCGGCTTATTATTGTGGGAGAAAATGAAAAATAACAAAAATTATTAGTGTTCTTTAATCAGAAGATTGGCTCTTACCCTGCGATATCGCAGCGGCGTTGCGCCAATCTTCTTTTTAAATATCCGGATAAAGTAATCTGGATCCCGATAACCGCACATTTCAGAAATTATATAAATAGGGTGTGTGGTTGTTACCAACAACTGTTTTGCGCGGGAAAGACGCAGATTCAGCATAAATTCTCCCGGCGAAGCATCCGTATACCTTTTAAAAATTCGGTTGAGATAATAAGGACTAAGATGAACCTCCTTTGCCAGCTCTTCCAAAGTCACTGGCCGATCAATATGGGCTTTCATATATCGAATACAAGCAGCTACTCTTTTGGAATTTACCGTAGCATAGTTCTCCCGGTCGCAAAGTCCAAGGCTCAACATCATATGGAGATGTGCAGACAAAATATGTTCATTAGGAATACTTTGTTCAGCCTCTTCTTCAATTTTGCTTAAAACGCCCGTTAAACTCTCTGAATTATTCGTTTTAAAACAAAAATGATGGTTTTCTGTAATCCTTTGGAAATAATAATCACTCAGATTTCCTCCAAAATGAGCATACTGAAAAACAGCAAAATCAGTGGCATAATACGCATGTTCCTGCCGACTGTCAAAAAATAGGCAGGAAGCCGGTCCTGCCTCAAAATGCTGCCCCTGATGTCCAATTGTATTGTCCCCTGAAGAACCAGAATAAACAGATATGGTTCATACATTTCGTTCATTTTTCTTTTAATTTTGTAGTTGGAATTACAATGAAAAAATCCAACATAATTCAAATAAAACAAATTTTCCAACGCCGCTGTACTGGGCGTATGGAAAACCATAGTGGAATTTCCATATACACCTTTTTCCCTATGTTTCATAATTTCCCACTTCCTTTTCTCATATATGCCCTTCCGTTTATTAAATTATACTATTTTAAGAATTACTATGTACAGAGCAGAAAAGTCCTGTTTTTGCACAGAAAACTTACGTGAGTCCCACCATTTTTCCCTGCTATAATAACTACACTGATTTAAATATTTCAGGAATAAAATGTGCAAAAAGAAAGGGGTAGTTACGAATGAAACGAAAATGGATTACAGGGTTACTGGCATTCATGATGGCTGTCATGACAGCCACTGGCTGCAGCTTGAGAAACGAAACTACAGAAAGTAATGTCACAGAAAACGAAGAAAAAAATTATGTATATCGCGTAGGTTTCGTAAATATTGACAATGGAGATACAAACTGTTATCCTGCCATGCAAAATTTTCAGAAAATTGTGGAAAGCGCTGAATTTGCCGAAGCAGTGGGCGCTGAAAAAGTAGAAACTATGACCGCAGATTCTGCACTGAGTGTTGACAAACAATCCAACAACGTGGAAACAATGCTTACCAAAGGCGTGGATATGATGTTTATCATCGGTGTCGATACTGCTGCAAATGCTGCCGCTGTACAGACATGTAATAGCGAAGGAGTTCCCGTATTCATGGTTGGAACAGAAGCTACCAGTGGTGAGTGGAAATTTATCGGTTTTGACGAGAGCGAAATAGGTCAGCATCAGGGCGCATGGTGTGTTGAGAATCTTCCGGAAAATGCTAATATCTGTTATATCCAGGGCACTCCCGGTCGTGAAGCCGCTGTCTTAAGAGAACAGGGATTCATGGATGCCATAGCGGAAAGAGACGATTTAAACGTTCTCTCCAGTCAGCCCGGTAATTTTACTACCGAGGATTCTATGCGTGTCACAGAAGACTGGATTCAAAAATACGGAGATGATATCGATTGTATCGTTGCCCCCGACAACTTTTCTATCCTGGGTGTCTGTGAAGCACTGAAAGCAGCCAATATGACAGAGGTTATCACCTGCGGAGTTGTCGGAAACAGAGAAGACGCCTACCTTATTAACGAAGGCAGTGAAGATTATGCGGTATTTGTCTATTGGCCTATGATCGGGGATCTGTGTGCTGAAATTGCTCAGAAAGAATACCTTGGCGAAGAGATCAACGAACGGACCAACATTGAACTATTTGATATGACTGCGGATAACTGCAATGAATTATTGGACAAATATATTCCCCAATAATAACCGTAAAAAATACTGCCCCATCTGTGGCTAACTATCACCGATGGGGCAGCTCTGTCATATTGTCTTTCGTTACTTTGCTTATTTTGTAATCAATTCCACTTCTACCGGCATAGATTTTTCCACTTCCTCGCCGGCAATCAGTTTTTCTGCAGTTTCAACCGCAGTAGCGCCCATCAGCTCCGGCTTCTGCGCAACGGTAGCCAGCATCCTCCCTGATTCCACCGCCGCTACAGCATCGTCAGTAGCGTCAAAACCTACTACTTTGATATCCTTCCCTGAAGCTGCAATGGCTTCCACCGCACCCAGAGCCATCTCATCATTATGGGCAAATACACCTGCAATAGACGAATCCGACTGGAGCATATTTTCCATAACTGTCATACCTTCTGCACGGTCGAAGTTGGCCGTCTGGCTGCTCACCACATTTAAAGCCGCATCCGCCGCTTCGTGAAATCCTTCTCCCCGGTCTATAGTTGCAGATGCCCCAGGCGTTCCCTGAATCTCCGCTACCTTTGCACCCTCGCCAATCTGTTCAATCAGATATTCCGTCGCCATTTTCGCACCGGCTACATTATCCGAAGCAATCTGACAGTCCACATCCACTCCGTTCACCACCCGGTCTACAGAGATGACCTTGATGCCCTGAGATACTGCATTCTGTACAGCCGGCGCTACCGCGTCGGAATCTACAGGATTTACAATCAAAACGCTGACATTTCTGGAAATCAAATCCTCCACATCACTGGCCTGTTTTGCGGCATCATCACCGGCATCAACCACAACCAGTTCCACGCCGTCCTCTTTTGCCTGTGCTTCTGCCCCTTCCACAAGAGATACGAAGAAGGGATTATTCTGCGTAGAAACAGACAGACCAATTACCCCGCTGCCTACCGTTTCTCCAGAAGCTTCTCCCTCTCCGTCAATCGTAATCGCATTTTCACATCCCGTCATTACACCCAACAGCAGACAAACCGCCGCCAAAAGAGCTGTTAGTTTTTTTATTTTCATCGCTGATTTCTCCTTCCTACTTATTTAACGTTTTCTGTCAGACAGTACTGCTACCAGAATAACGAGCCCTTTGATTACATCCTGATAATAAGAGGACACACCCAGGATATTCAAACCATTATTCAATACAGCAATAATTAATACACCCACAAAAGTACCGTATATTTTTCCACGTCCGCCGCTCATGCTGGTTCCTCCCAGCGCAACCGCAGCAATCGCATCCAGTTCGTATCCGTCGCCCAGATTCGGCTGCGCCGATCCGAGCCTGGACAGAAGAATCAATCCTGACAGTGCAGACATAAAGCCAGAGATTGCATAAGCGATAATCTTTGTCCGATGGATATTCACTCCCGCCAGTTTAGCACATTTCCAGTTGCTTCCCGTTGCATAAACCGCACGTCCAAATGTAGTCTTATTCAACAAAAAGAAAAATCCAATAAAAATGAGAATCAACAGAATAACAGGGATAGGAACACGATACAAATTTCCCTTACCGATCAATTTCAATACAAAACTGTCTCCCAGATTAGAAATCGGTTTTCCATTGGTAAAAATCATGGTCAGACCACGATAAACCGTCATGGTAATCAATGTTGCGATAAAGGGCTGCAGACGTCCCTTCGTTACCAACACACCGCTGACAATGCCAAGAGCCGTACCTATGATCAATGCCGCAATCATGGCTGCTCCAGCCGGAACACCGCTGGTAATCATTCCTGCACAAAGAACGGTACTCAGAGCTAATACAGATCCCACGGACAGGTCGATCGCATCTGTCAGGATAACGCAGGTCATACCAAAAGCAATCAAACCGTTAATGGACGACTGCCTTAACAGAGATAAAAAGTTGCTCCATGTCCTAAACTCCGGACTAACTGCACTGATACCGATAATCAGCACAACCAGCGCAATAAGCGCGCCCAAATCCTGCACACGATTTACTATATTTTTCTGATTCGCGTTCATTAAATTGTACCTCCCGTTGCCAACGTCATAATATTTTCCTGATTCGCTTCTTCTTTCCCGATAATTCCACGGATATCTCCTTCTCTTACTACCATAATTCTGTCACTCATTCCCAGCACTTCAGGAAGCTCCGAAGAAACCATAATAATTGCCACACCCTTTGCTGCCAGTTCATTGATAATCGTATAAATCTCCTTTTTCGCACCGATATCCACACCTCTGGTGGGTTCATCCAAAATCAAAATCTTGGGATCCGTATAGATCCATTTTGCAAAAACTACCTTCTGCTGATTTCCTCCGCTTAGATTGCCGCATTCATGATCCGGCCCAAAACATTTAATGTGAAGTTCCTCAATTCCCTTTTTAACCAGCTCGTCCTCTTTCTTTTTATTCATTACCTTGTGATCAGAAACTTTAGAAAGATTAGCCAGAGCAATATTTTTCTCAATGCTCTCTTCCAGCATCAGTCCTTCCACTTTCCGGTCCTCCGTAATAAACCCAATTCCGCAGCGCATGGCCTGAATAGGAGACTTTATATGAACTTCTTTTCCATCGATTTCAATACTGCCTTTGTCATAATGAAGATTTCCAAAAATAGCCTGCATAATCTCCGTTCTGCCAGCTCCCATCAGACCGGAAACACCCAAGACTTCTCCGGCCTTCACTTCAAAATTCACATTTCGAAAAACACCTTCTTTTGTTAAATCCCTGACCTTAAGAACTGTTTTCCCTATTTTACAGTTTCTGGCCGGATACCTCTCACCGATTTCCCGTCCGATCATCATTTTGACGATTTCATTCATGTTGGTATCCTGAATATTTTTTGTTCCAATATATGTTCCGTCTCTCAGAACGCTGATTCTGTCACACAGTTCAAAAATTTCCTCCATACGGTGAGAAATATAAACTATGGAAACACCCGCCTTTTTTAATGAACGAATTACGTCAAAAAGTACCAGCGTTTCACTTTGTGTCAGCGCGGCTGTGGGTTCATCCATAATAATCACCTTTGCGTCTACCATAAGTGCTTTGCAAATCTCAATCATCTGCTGCTGCCCCACCGACAAATTGGCCATAACTTCTGACGGTGAAATATGAACCCCTAATCTGCCTAGGGCTTCCTGCGCTTTTTTGCGCATGGCTTTCTGATTGCACAAACCAAATCTCCCTTTAATTTCTTTTCCAATAAAAAGATTTTCTTCCACCGTCAGGTCGTACAGCACATTCAATTCCTGATGAATAAAAACAATACCGGCTTTTTCGGCCTCCTGAGGATTTTTATAATGTACCTCATGTCCGTCAACAAAAATTGTCCCCTTATCCTTCGTGTAAACACCTGTCAGGATCTTCATCAGGGTTGATTTACCTGCACCGTTTTCGCCCATAAGCGCATGGACTTCACCGTCACTTAATACAAAACCGGCGTCCTTTAGAACCTGATTGCTTCCGAAGGCCTTGTCAATCCCTTTCATCTCAATCTGCATTTTCCTGCCTCCCTTTTTAAGATGTTAAACTCAGAACAAACATGCGGACTGTAAAATAATGTTGGCATAAGGGGTCGTTTCACCTGTACGAATCACCGCCTTACACGATTTTGTCCGGTCTTTTAATTCCTGGTGGGTCACGTATTCTACTTTACAGTCATTTTCCACAGTGTTCAAAAGTTTCTGAATCTCTTTGTGCACCTGTGGATTCTGTTCTTTAATCTCTTCCGCCAACACAACCTGCTCCACCTTCATCTCCTGAATCACTACTGTTAGGACATCCATAAATGAAGGCACGCCGGATTTAAGCGCAAGATCAATTCTCTCCGTCTCCTCCGGAATAGGAAGCCCGCAGTCCCCTATTGCCAGGGTATCTGTATGTCCCATGTAAGAAAGCACACGGGATATATCACTGTTCAAGATTCCATGCTTTTTCATCTGTCACCCCTCCAATTCTTTTTCTACATCCTGGTATGTCGGCATTCCGCCTTGAGCACCGAATTTCTCTATAGATAACCCTGCTGCAATATTGGCAAATTTCAGCGCTTCTTCCATGCCTTTTCCTTCCGTAAGAGCAACAGCAAAGGCTCCATTCAGCGTATCTCCCGCTCCCGTTGTATCGACCACTCTGGATTTTCTGGCCGGTACCAGAATTATCTCTCCGTTTTTCAAACAGGTGCTTACTCCCCTGGATCCCTGCGTGATTACCAATTTTTCCGGATACTTTTTCATCAGTTCATCAAAGGACTTTTCTTTTCCAAAAAGAATCACCGTTTCATGTTCATTCGGTGTCAAATATGTTACTTTTTCCAGGATTTCCGGTTTTACCGGCCTTGCAGGAGCTGGATTCAGAACCACTTTCACTTCATTCTCGGCGCAAAGTTTTGCAATGTACTCAACGGTTTCCTGGGGAATTTCATGCTGCAGCAATACCATTTCACATTGCAGAAGAGAGTCTTTTATTTCATCCACATAGGCAAGGTCTACACAGTCATTGGCCCCTGCCACAACAACGATAGTATTATCATTTTCTCCTACTGTTATCAGCGCCAATCCTGTAGGAACATTTTCCACAACTTTGATATGTTCTGTTTTTACCCCCATACTTTTCAGATTTTCTACCAGAACATTTCCAGTACTGTCATTGCCTACGCATCCAAACATTTCTACGTCTGCATTGAGCTTCGCCATGGCAACTGCCTGGTTGGCTCCTTTTCCTCCTGGAATGTATTTCAGATCTTCCCCTTTTAATGTTTCTCCCTTTAAAGGGATTCTTTCAGCCTTTACCGTCATGTCCATATTAATGCTTCCTACGACTCCAATTTTACTCATTTACTTTCCCTCCTTTTTTATGATCGTCGTATCCCGCTGTATCAATTCCACATCAAAGTGGTAATTGTCACTAATAACTTTCTTCTCCACATAATCAATTAACGCTTTTGCAGATGCTTTCCCCATACTGGAAATAGGCTGTGCAATAGTCGTCAGTTCCGGCGTCATCAGTTCACTTAAACTGATATTATCATATCCAATTAACTGTACATCATCCGGTACTCTGTACCCTCTCTTGCTCAATACTTTATAAACCGACACGGCCACCATGTCATTTCCTGCAATTATGCCGTCCACATCAGGATATAAATCTAAAATTTCCTCTGTTTTTTTCAGTCCTTCATGAAAGCTGTATCTGCAGTCTATATAACGAGGAGCCATCTCATATTTTCTGCAAATGTCCAGGTATCCTTCAAATCGGTCTCGAGCACTGGACAATGACTGATCTCCCCGCATATTGACAATCTTTCTGCAGCCGCACATAATCAAGTGCTCGGCCGCCAGCTTTCCTCCTTTATAGTGATCTGAACGAATACATGCCACCTGGTTTTCCGCCTTTACTTCCCGGTCCAGGATCACCACTGGAACTTTACACTTTTCTATTGTCTCTCTGATCCCGTCCTGATTAGTCAACAGGATAATCCCGTCCGCGTTCATTCTGCTCAAAAGATCAATATTATTTTTTTCTTTTTCCAGATTATTATTAGAATTACAGAGCATTAAACGATATCCTCTGCCGTAGGCCTCCTCCTCAATAGCCTGAGCCATTCCATTAAAAAATGGATTTTGTATATTCGGCACGATTACCCCAATGATTCTTGCAGATTTTTTGTAAAGAGTTCTTGCTGCCTCATTCGGTTTGAAACCGGTTTCTTTTATGACTTTAAGAACCCTCTGCCTTTTTTCATCATTTACATTGGCTGTCCCATTCATTACCCTTGATACTGTAGATGGAGAAACGCCTGCCATTTTTGCCACTTCACGTATACTTATCATAATTCTCCTTCCGCTCTTTTTGAAACCCGTTTCAATTTAATTTCATTATATGTATTCAATAAAAACATGTCAATAACTGAATAATTTTTCAGCTTTATCACCAATATTATTATTCTTTTTTTGTTATAAACTACAAAAAACAGGGTGCTGCAGAAATATACTTTCTGCAGCACCCTGGCTGTTGCGATATAATACTTAACAATATTAATTAAACGATACCCTGAGCCAGCATTGCATTGGCAACTTTTTCAAATCCTGCAATATTAGCTCCCACTACGTAGTTTCCTTCAAATCCGTAACGTTTTGCAGCATCATCCATATTATGTGTAATATTAACCATGATGTCTTTCAGTTTTGCATCTACTTCTTCGAATGTCCAGCTTAAACGTTCGCTGTTCTGAGACATTTCCAGAGCAGATGTGGCAACGCCGCCTGCATTGGCTGCTTTACCCGGAGCAAAGATTACTTTATGCTCCTGCAGATACTGGGTTGCTTCCAGAGTCGTAGGCATATTGGCGCCTTCGCAAACTGCAAGGCATCCATTGGCAACCAACTGTTTTGCATCATCCAGATGCAGTTCGTTCTGTGTTGCACAGGGAAGAGCAATATCTGCTTTAACTGCCCAAACGCCTCTTCCTTCATGATACTCAGAATTCGGACGATATTTTTTGTACTCTGTCAGTCTTGCACGATTAACTTCTTTAATCTCTTTCAGAGCTGCCACATCAATTCCTTCCGGATCGTATACCCATCCGTTGGAATCAGAGCAGGTTACCACTTTAGCGCCCAACTGATGTGCTTTTTCAATTGCATAGATAGCTACATTTCCTGATCCGGAAACCAGACATGTCTTGCCGGCCAGTTCAATTCCGTTCAGTTTCAGAAGCTCTTCTGTCAGATACAGAAGTCCGTATCCCGTTGCCTCTGTTCTTGCCAGAGAACCGCCGAAAGTAAGGCCCTTTCCTGTCAGAACGCCTTCGTATGCGCTGCGGATCTTTTTATACTGTCCGAACATATAACCAATCTCTCTGGCACCTGTTCCGATATCACCTGCCGGAACATCAGTGTCCGGTCCGATATATTTATAAAGTTCTGTCATAAAGCTCTGGCAGAATGCCATAACCTCTCTGTCTGATTTTCCTTTGGGATCGAAATCAGATCCTCCCTTTGCACCGCCGATGGGCAGTCCGGTAAGAGAGTTTTTGAAAATCTGTTCAAATCCAAGGAATTTAATGATACCGATATTTACAGACGGATGAAGACGAAGTCCTCCCTTGTACGGTCCGATGGCGCTGTTAAACTGTACACGATAACCTACGTTTACCTGAACCTGTCCCTTGTCATCAACCCACGGAACTCTGAATTTAATCTGACGTTCCGGCTCAACGATTCTTTCCAAAAGCGCTTCTTTTCTGTAAAGCTGCTCATTGGCATCGATAACAGGGCGCAGAGAATCCAAAACTTCTTTTACCGCCTGATGGAATTCCGGCTGGCCCGGGTTTTTTGCTACGACTGACTCATAGACTTCATCTACATATGACATGTTTCTACCTCCTGAATATTCTTTTTTCTCACGAAAAAGAGTACGCAAAAGCGTACTCTTCTTTCACAGAACCCTTTTGTCCAAAGGCATTATACCATGAGATGTCTCTGTGCACAAGGAAAACTTCAAAATTTTGACTTTTTTTCGGTGAAAAAATTCATATTCACACCTAAAACCTGTCATTTTGAACAAAAAATGAAGTTTTCAACGGTTCATCTTTCAAATTTTCCTATTTCTTCTTTTTCACGCTGTACCCAAATGTACCTAAAAATTTCCCAAGGCCAAAATAGGCTCCATGAGAATATACCATCGGCCTGGCTTTGGAAAGTTCAAATTTGTTCTTCTTATCCATAAAGGCTTCATCGGCGTGAACTGCCACAACTTCCGCCAGAAACATATGGTGAGAACCCAGTTCCTGAACCGATTTTACTTTACATTCCAGATTGACCGGTGATTCCTGAATCATGGGCGCCTGCACCAGGGATGCTTTTTCTTTATGAAGCTTCATATCAGCAAACTTATCCCTGTCGCGTCCGGAGCGCACGCCGCAGTAATCAACGGCATAGGCCAAAGATTCCGTGGTAAGATTAATTACAAATTCCCCGGTTTCTTTCAGCAT
This sequence comes from Ruminococcus sp., assembly GCA_050944435.1. GTDB lineage: Bacteria > Bacillota > Clostridia > Lachnospirales > Lachnospiraceae > Ruminococcus_G. Next base: position 31,014 of record JBMNRB010000017.1, on the reverse strand, counting down.
TTTATAAGAATACCTCTCCGGTTTCACTGAGATGGATACCATGGGCGGATTGGTACACACCGTACCTGCCCAGGCAACTGTGATAATGTTATCCTTTCCCTTTCCATCCGTAACACTGACCATAACCGCCGGCAGGGGATACAGCATATTTCCCGGTTTCCACTGCTGCTTCGGCATATACTACACCTCCTCCAGCGCTCGCATAAATGCAGGTATCAACTGTTTTTTTCTGGAAACCACCCCTGGCAGGCGGCAGGAACCATCCAGAATTTTCATATCTTCGAAAGCCTGGGAAACCATATGTCTGGCTCCTTCTCCATAAAAGAGCAGTTCGGTGGACTCTTCCACAATATTGGTCAGCATAAAGAACACCATCTGAATGCCGTTTTTTCCGCATTCATGCTCTATATACGGCTGCAGCCTCTCCTTAATATGCTGCAGTTCCTCGCCTGACATGGAATTAATCTGCCCCACTCCAAAAGTAACGTCGTCAATGATGAATTTTTTAAAATCCTGATAGAAAATTTCCTCCGGCGATTTGCTCTGCAGATCGCTTCCCGCGCGGAACATTTCCGCAGCAAAATCCTCCACCTGAATTCCGGCGATTTTTGCCAGCTCCTGTCCTGCCATTTTGTCTACAAACGTGCAGGTGGGAGAACGAAACATCAGGGTATCCGATATAATCGCCGCACACAAAAGTCCTGCTATATCCGGCGGAACATCCAGGTTTTTTTCCTGATATATCTGATAAATAATCGTCGCCGTACAGCCCACCGGCTGATTCCGGAATACCACCGGCTGCATAGTCTGAAGGGAGCCGATGCGGTGATGATCGATTATTTCCAGAATATCCGCCTCTTTGATATTATCTACCGCCTGTGATTTCTCATTGTGATCCACCAAAATCACTTTCTTTTTACTGATATTCAGCAGATTCCGCCTGGAAACCGTCCCCTGATACTTTCCCTGCTTATCCAGAACGGGAAAATCTCTGTGGCGGTTCTTTCCCATGATTTCCCGGATATCATCGGTAAAGTCATCCATCCGGAAAGTAATCAGATTCTTGGTTTTCATCAGATGCCGCACAGGAATACTCTGATTAATCAGTTTTGCAATCGTCAATGTATCGTATGGCGTCGCGATAACTGTACAGCCGTTTTCCCGGGCAAATTTCTGAATTACGGAAGACACTTTGGCTCCCAGTCCCACGATAATACAGGCAGCCTTCTGCTCCACGGCACAGAGATGATCTTCCATCCGGTTGCCCAGGATTACCAGATCTCCTTCATCAATAAATTCTTCCATTTTGTCCGGATTGGCAGCTCCGATAATCACTTTGCCCTTATCCATGTAATCTTCACCGTCGCCTACCAGAATCTCGCCGTTTAAGGTACTGGCTATATTCCGGTACTGAGTTTTTGCAGCGGCAACAACCCGATTATCATAGGCATCCATATAGGATCTGGCAATATCGCCGATGGTAATCAACCCTTCCAGATTATTTTCTTCATCTGTAATTGGAAGCGTCACTGCCCCATTTTCTGTCATTAGATTAAATGCTTCCTTTACCGAGATATCGCTCCTCGCTCCCTGAGTTTTGTGAATATCCATATCCTTTACCTGGGTGCCGATGTCTTCCAGATACACCGGCGCAGGAATATGAAATCTCTTTAACACGTATTCTGTTTCTTCATTGATCTGGCCCGCACGCATGGGAAGAAAAGTACCTTCTTCCGTACGATTTTTTATATCAGCATATGCAATTGCAGAACAAATAGAATCCGTATCCGGATTCTTATGGCCTATTACATAAATTGTCTGTTTATTATCCAACGCACTTTTTCACTCCCTTCTTTATTTCTATAGTACCATATCCGTCAGAAATTGGTCAATGTAATCATTTTATGATATAATATCAGAAAACAATTATTATAATTACATATGGCAAGGAGGACAATCAAATTATGGACAACGAATCAAACAAGACGCCTGCAATGGCAGATTTTGAAAAAGAATTAAATGATTCTTTCAAAAAAATTGCTGAAGGAGATATGATAACAGGGACTGTTATTTCCGTTACAGAAAAGGAAATTACCCTGGATCTTCAATATTACGCTGAAGGCATTATTCCCGTAGAAAACTATAGCCGTGAACCAGGCTTCATCGCCAAAGATATGGTACATCCCGGTGATGAGGTGACGGCCACCGTCGTCAAAACCGACGACGGACAGGGAAATATCCTTCTTTCCAGAGTAGAAGCCAACGATGTGCTCGCCTGGGAAAAATTAAAACAGCTTCAGGAAGAAAAAACTGTCATCGATGTAACGGTGAAAGGCATCGTTAACGGGGGAGTCATCGCTTACGTGGAAGGCGTCCGCGGTTTCATTCCCGCCTCTAAACTTTCTTTGGAATACGTAGAAGATACAAATCCTTATCTGAATCAATCCCTTCAGGTTCAGGTGATTGACCTGGATAAAGAAAAAGGGCGTCTGATTTTATCCGCCCGGGAGATTCTCAGGGAAAAAGCCCAGGAAGAACGCCGCAAAAAAATTTCCAATGTGGAAGTGGGCCTTGTCACAGAGGGAACTGTGGAGACGATTAAACCCTACGGCGCTTTTATCAACCTTGGCAACGGTCTTTCCGGTCTGGTCCACGTATCACAGATCAGCGAAAAACGGATCAAAACTCCAGATGCCGTTCTGAAAGTCGGGGACAGAGTGAAAGTAAAAGTTATCGCCATCAAAGACGGAAAACTCAGCCTCAGCATGAAGGCACTGGCCGATGTGTCCGCTAAAGAGGTTACAGAAGAAACCTTTGAACTTCCCAAGGCGGGAGAAGCTACTACTAATCTGGGATCTTTATTTTCCAATATAAAATTGTAAAATCAGGATAAAAAGAAATTGTAATCCGGAGTTATCATAAAATAGATATCTCCGGATTTTTATATTTTATTTATTTTTTCGTTGTTGACTTTTAAAAACTTCGGATGTAGTATATACTATATCAACAAGTAGTTTTGAAAACTACATCTTGTCGAAGGAGTGATTATTATGAAAAAGCCTTGGAAACCTAAAGATCCCGGAAGCGCAGTTACCCATTTTATTGCCATGATCCTGGCAATTCTGGGCGCCGCACCGCTATTGATAAAAGCTGCGAGAGTACCTGATGTGCTTCATGTAATTGCACTTTCCATTTTCATTTTAAGCATGATATTATTATATGCCGCCAGCACTGTTTATCACTCTCTGGATGTAAATGAAAATGTGAATAAACGGCTCAGGAAACTAGATCACATGATGATTTTCATCCTGATCGCCGGAAGTTACACGCCGGTATGTCTTATCGTACTTCAGGGAAAAACCGGAACCATTCTCTGCGCTCTTGTATGGGCCGTTGCTTTAATCGGCATTTTAATCAAGGCGCTGTGGATCACCTGCCCCAAATGGTTTTCTTCTGTCATTTATATCGGCATGGGCTGGCTTTGCGTACTGGCATTTTCCCAGATCTTCCACGCTCTATCGAAACCGGCGTTTGGCTGGCTGCTGGCAGGAGGCATCATATACACCATAGGAGGGATTATTTACGCGCTGAAACTGCCAATTTTCAATTCCAAACATAAAAATTTCGGCTCCCATGAGATTTTCCATCTGTTTGTCATGGGCGGGAGTATCTGCCACTTTATTGTGATGTATTTTTTCGTAGCTCCCATGCCTGTCTGAATTCAGCCGGAATAATCCTGTCAGAGGGATAAACTCTGTATTTTTCAAAAACGGGTCATCCTGCACAGAGCAGATTGACCCGTTTTATTATGCATTTAACATTCATTGCTGAAAACTTTGAAGCTGTCTTGCAACAAAAGATTTCGTAATCTCATATACCGAATAGCAGGGATAGTTTATATGTGCCAGTTTCATTGCTTCCTTTTGTTTGTCGGTGGCTGTTGTATAAGGGTAAACACCGAACAGAAAGGGGAAAAAGGCATAGAGAAATTCCTGTATGTCTGCGCCCGTCATATGCGGAAAAAATTTTTCCAGACATCTGGTGAGGGTCTCCATCGCACTGGCATACACAATTTTAAATGACACCAGATTTTCCATACGGCTGCTGCCTTCCATATCATATAGATTCATGGACATCAGCTTCAGCATACATCCCCGCTTCTCCAATGTACATGCAATCTCTTCTGCAAACTTGACGGCAGACAGCGAATTCCTGTTTCTGAGCATCTCTTCCAGATCATCGATCCATGCTTCGTATTCCCGCTGCAGCAAAGCCAGAAAAATTTCTTCCTTTGTCTGGAAATAGTTATAGATAGACGTACGGGTAAAAGAGGTTTTCCCTCCGATGTCCCGGATTGTGATATCTTTGAACCCCATAGTCTCATAAAGAGACGCGCAGGCGTTAATGATCTCCTCTTTCCTTGCGCTTCTCGCATTCGCTAATTCTTCTTGGCATTTCGCCATAACGGTTCCCTCTTTCCCGGCCAGCCAAATTCTACGCATAAAATCAGCGGCGGTCCAGCCGATACTATAATTTATTATAGAAGTTAACTGACACTGGGTCAAGTTATTACAAACTTTCTTTCAGTATTTCAACGATTTCATCGCGCTCCAAAGTTTTATAGCCGCCGCGCAGAATAATCGTTCCGTCTGCGATTCCTTCCACCATTTCTTCAGAGGCGCCCAGTTCAGATATGCTCATGACAAGACTAATTTCCCGCATCCAGCTCTCCATCGCCTTCAAACCTTCTTCTGCCACCTGCTCGTCACTCTTGCCTTCGGGATCAACATCCCATACATTCACAGCAAACCGTTTAAATTTCTGCAGACCGCAGGACATAATATGGCGGTAATAAGGCAGCGAAACCGCAGCCAAAGTCATCCCGTGGGCTGCATTCGTGTAAGCCCCAACGGACTGACCGATCATATGAACCATCCAGTCGGTGGATTTTCCGCGGGAAATCAGCGTATTCAATGCCCAGGTGGCCGTCCACATCAAATTGCTGCGGGCCTCATAGTCTTCCGGATTCTTATTAGCAATACGGCTGGAACAGAGAACCGAACGCATCAGACCTTCGCTGATATAGTCACTGGTATTATCATCCTCACCGGAGAAATACTGTTCACAGATATGATTGAAAATATCATAGATCCCGGATACCATTTGATAATGGGGCAAAGTCAGGGTATATCTGGGATTCAAAACAGCAAATCTGGGCATGATTTTTTCATCCGCAAAAACATGTCCTATTTTCTGTTTGCTTTTAGGATTGGTAATCACAGCGCCGGCATTCATTTCCGATCCAGTACCAACCATAGTCAGTACGCACCCCACCGGCAGAACCTCACAATCTGGTTCTTCAAAACGTTGATAGTATTTTTCCCATGGATCTTCTTCACAGTTTACAGAAACGGAAACTGCTTTGGCATAATCACAGACAGATCCCCCGCCTACCGCCAGCAGGAAATCTGCACGATGATTCCGGGCAATCTCGACACCTTCATAGAGTTTTTCCACCGTGGGATTGGGCATAACTCCGGAAATTTCCGCTATGTTTTTATCATTGGCTTTCAGAAAATCTACAACCTCATCATAGATTCCGTTTTTCTTAATAGAGCCTCCGCCGTATATTAATACGACATTTTTTCCATACTTCGGCAGTTCAGTATTTAAATATTTCAGAGAATCATCGCCAAAATACAGTTTTGTAGGGTTGCAATATGAAAAATTTCCCAGCATTTAAAATTCCTCCTTCTGTCATCCAACATTCTGACACTATGTCAGCATATGTACTATATCACTATTCTGACATTGTGTCAATGTATAGGTGAAATATTTTACTCTTTTCCAATATACCATGCCGGAACAAAGGCAGAATTTCTTTCTCATATCTCACTGAATTGATTTCCCAAGTTGATACGCCTGCTGAATCTCCGGCTTGTCCTTTATGTCTCCCACATTCATATTTCCGCCTGCAAGAACATAACCAAGATTTTTCCAGCGCAGATGCTCCATCAGATGGTTATAATAAAGAACCACATCCTCAAAACCATGCCCTTCCGCCGCCATAAGAAGCGCCGAAGATCTGCCGTGACCTCTCAGAAGATTTCCATCCCCTTCCTCCAAAGCAAACAGACGGTCAACTGCCGTTCTGATCTGACCGCTCATATTCCAATAATACAGGGGGGAAGCCAGCACAACTACATCACATTCTTTTACGGCCGGGTAAATTTGAGCCATATCATCCTTCTGTACACATGGACATTCACGACTGCTGTGTCCTCCAAAACATCCTTTACAACCACGGATATTCATGCCGTCCAGGAAAAATTCCCGGACCACATTCCCGGCACTTTCTGCTCCTTCCGCAAATGCTTTTATAAGCATGGACGTGTTTCCCCCCTTCCTGGGGCTTCCGTTCAGTACCACTATCTTTTTATTCATACAAAACACTCCTTTTCTTTTAAATCTTCTCCGCCAGCACAGCAGCCTGCCGGCATCCCCCTACATTCATTGATGCAGCATCGAATCTGGCGACGCTGTGGCCTTTTTCTTTGGAATTGACTTCTTTTGCTGCTGATATTATAATCATAGCAAGAATAAAACAGAAAGCAAGTACGCACCTTAAAGTGCAATACTTACAAATATGTTAAATACTTACTTAAAGGAGAGTGTAAAATGAGCGGAAGATGTATTTCGAACGAATGTCTTAGTTCCACTGGATTCAGTTATACGCTTTCATTAATTAACGGAAAATATAAAATGACAATTCTGTATACTTTAATGGAATTTGGCGTAGTACGGTTCAACGAAATGAAAAAATATATTGGTGAAATTTCTTATAAAACCTTGAGTTCAACACTAAAAGAACTGGAGGCCGATCAGCTTGTCCATCGGGAAGAATATCCTCAGATTCCGCCTAAAGTGGAATACAGTCTGACAGAAAGAGGGAAATCCTTAATTCCTATTCTGGACAGCATGTGTGAATGGGGAGATAAAAATCATATTTAAACTTAATCCTTTATCTCTGTGCTGACGAACTGTTAAAAAGAAATGAAATCTTTATAGACATTGATATTTCACTGTAAAAACCTCTGAAAATGAGGAGTGCCCAGGCATCGCTGCCTGGGCTATTATTATGAAAAAATTTTATATGTGTAATGAACCACTACATATACGATTACACGTCCTTTTGGACTGTACTTATCATATCAATATAATATGAACAAACTATGACCTTTTTGTAAATTGCATGTTAAAATATACAATTTTTTCTCTGATTTTCCCGCTTTTTTGTATATTACCACCAGTTTTCGACGGAATCCCTAGGTAACTTCCCCTGCATTACTATTGAAACAATCCCGAAAAGTAGCCTTTAATATTGTTCCATAAATCGGAGGCCCAGGAACCTATGCTGGCAAAAAAGCCGTCCACATCCGCTTCACTGATATTAATATCCAGGCTGGCCAATCTGTCGTAAAGACCCTGTACCTGCTGCTTCAAAGAATCCACGTCCAAATCAAGATCAGAAATTTTTTCCATAAGATCAACAATCTGCTGTTTGTCTTCTTCAGACAAAGAAATATTCAGCTGCTCCGCTGTTTCCGTCACCGTCTCCTCTATCTGTTCCGAATCATTTACTTCTTCTCCTACCACAATATCTTTCACAGCCCCTACCAGCTCTTCCGCCTTCTCCTGATCTCCAATCGCTTCGCCTAATTCGCTGGTCACCACCAGTTCGTTTGTAGCGGCTTCCACATTTTCCTGTTCTATGGCGTCCCCGGTCATATTCTCATAGGCTTCCATGGTACCCACCAGAGCCGCCGTCCCGGAAATGGACATGGGACCCGCCACCGTCACATCAACATCCTCAACTCCTGCCGTAGCCAGCGCATTCTGATACATTCCTGTGGTGCAGTACGAAATATTTTTCGTCGTCACTTTTATTCCGTTTCCGTTTTCCTTTCCAATTACTTTTACGGAAGAAAGCGCCCTGCTTCCAATTACCTGGGAAGACAGATAGGAATCCAGATATTCATGTTCCATATCATTCGTTATCGTCGCCACTGTATAGTTTTTTAACTCATCTTCTGTCACCTCCAGAAGACGAAGCACCTCTGCCCTCTCATTAGCATTCAAATCCGCTCCCAGCGCAATGTAGGGTTTATTCAAATCCGCTTTTGTGCTGTCAGCCCGTACAATAACCGGTTCCAAAATCATACAGACCGCTGCAAATACAGCAATTAAACCAGCTGCTGCTTTTTTTGCTGCCATTTATAAAACCTCCTTGTCAGCATTTTTTACTCTTTCACTATACCACAAGATCAAAAATACGTGTCTTAAAAAACCATAAACATATTCATAAATCTTTATATATTTATTCATGGTTTTTTTACAAGTACAACATGGTTTTATCACATTTAAAAGATATACTTATACCATAAAATAATTAACGGATGCAACCAATTATTTTATAATTTTCTTTTTCATATGTCGATTAACATCGACTCTCCTTCCTTTAAATAAAGCCGTTTCCATCAGGAAACGGCTTTTAGTATGTCGCTTAATGCTGCAAACTGAGACAAATTCATAGCCTCTCCCCGCACATTGACCGGCAGACCGCATTTTTCTAATGACTGTTCAATAATTTCTTTTGTATAGTGAAATCCTTCATAATTTTTCAGCCCGTTGACCAAAGTCTTTCTCCTCTGATTAAAAGAAGCCCGTATAATCTGAAACATCAATTTTTCATCTTTCACTGTTACAGGAGGCTGACTGTATTTTGTCAGACGAATTACCGCACTTCCCACATTGGGCCTGGGAATAAAACAGTTGGGCGGCACATTGGCTGCAATATACGGTTCCGCATAAAACTGCACAGCCAGAGAAAGAGCGCCATAATCTTTGGAACCCGGACCAGCCTGCATCCGCGCTGCAACTTCCTTTTGCACCATAACAGTGACAGATTCTATGGGAACATGATTTTCAAACAGATTCATGATAATGGGCGTGGTAATATAATAGGGAAGATTGGCAACTATTTTTATGGGTCTGCCCTGATTTTTTTCTTTCACCAGTTCCGTAAGATTCAATTTTAAAATATCAGCGTTCAATATGGTCACATTATCGTAATCCTGAAGGGTATCTTCCAGTATGGGAAGCAGCGATTTATCAATTTCGACAGCACAGACTTCCCTGGCCGCATATGCCAGATACTGTGTCATTGTCCCGATTCCAGGTCCAATCTCCAGCACAAAATCATCTTTCGTCACATCTGCCGCCGCAATAATCTTGTCCAGCACATGGGGATCAATTAAAAAATTCTGTCCGTATTTTTTCTGAAAGATAAAATTATATTTTTTCAGAACAGCAATCGTCTCCTGGGGACTGCCTAAAAAGGGTTTTCGGTATTCGCTCATATAACTCCTCTTCCGGGACAAAAGGAGCTGCCGCAAGAATCCCTGCAGCAGCCTTGTCCGTCACCTGTTAAAAATCAAAATCCTTTTCAAATAGAATAATCCGTCCGTCATCGTCCAGTCTCTTTTTAGAAACCTTCTTATCCAATTTTCCTCTGTGAGCTTTCAGAATCGCCTTGTCCACCAGCACCTTCACCGTGGCAACCGTCATAGGCTCCTCCTCTGTCTGCTGTTCTCCAATTCTGGTGTATAATGCCAGGATTCCCAGCTCATCTATTTTATATCCCGTTTCCCTGGCATAGGTTCTGGCGAAAGTTACCAGTTCATCGTTGGTAAAAACAGGTATGGATATGACCGTCGCAAACTTTTCTGCAAATTCGGGATGATCAGCCAGAAGCTTCCTCATCCTTTTCTTCTCGTCTTCAATAATCAGAATGAGCCGGTCTGTTCTGAACTCCAGTGCGCGGGACAGCTTGTCCACCGTCTCTGATGACATCTGTCCGGCATGTTCGATGAGCAGAAAACCACCCGCTAATTTACTGACTACCTGAGCCGGGTCTTTTTCATTGAGCGCCTCGCCGGTAATTCTGGCTTCTTTCGTCGCCTCCAGACCCAAATCACAGCAGATCGCGCGGACGAGACTGTCCGTCAGCTTCGTTTTTCCACTGCCCACGTTTCCCATAACCGCAATATTTCCATTTTTAGAAGTTCTTTCCCCGGCATTCTGGTAAACCCCTTTCAGGGCTTCTAAAATCTGTTGATCCATACCAGGCACTTTTGTGAAATAGGAAAACAGCTTTCTCTGATCATCTGTAAGTTTTTCCGAATGTACATCATTCAGAATACGACTGCGCCGCTCTTCCGGCGTTTCTTCTGCCAAAATTTTTTCTTCCAGGGACAATTCCTGTTCTGTCTCCGGAATCTCTTCCGACTTTTCAGCCGCATCTTCAATTTCAGACAGTTCCTCCGCGCCAAACTCCCGCGTATCTCCAACGGATGTTTCCTCTCTTGCCTGTGTTTCTTCCAGGGCCATGGCGATGATACTGTCTTCCAGGCTTCTTTCCTGAACGATTTCCCCTTCCGGTTCTTCCACGGCAGATTCTTCTTTGATTTCTTCCGCCGGTTCCTCCGGAACAGGTTCCTCTGTGATTTCCTGTGCAGGCTCTTCCAGGGCAGGTTCTTCTGTGATCTCCTGTACAGGCTCTTCCGCGGCAGGTTCTTCTTTGATTTCCTCCACCGGTTCTTCCACGGCAGATTCTTCTATGACCTCTTCCGCAGATTCTTCTGCAACGGGTTCCTCTATAATCTCTTGTGCAGACTCTTTTACCGCAGCTTCCTTATCCGAATCTTCTGTCTGATCTCCGAAAATATCCTCATCCAAGATCTTTTCTATCTGCTTTTCCTTGCCTATGTAATTGCCGGAAGAAATCTGCTGTGCCAGCCTGTTGGCCGTCTCTTCCAACAATTTTTGAATGAGGTCTTCCTGATTTTCTTCCGGCTGCTGCTCTGGTTTCTCCTCGCCTTTTTCTTCCTCTTCTGAATTTTCAGGCTGAACATTTTTTATCTTGTCCAGTTCTTCTGAAGGAACCACCGTGGTTTCTCCCAGATTCTCCGGTTCCAGTTCTTTCACAGACTGAGGATCAATGGAATCATATCTGGCAGATTCCAGGTCGTCATCCTCTGAACTGTACTCCATTTTTACTTCTTCTTTTCCTTTGTATATGCCGGAAAGTACATCCTTCAAACTGGAAGCCAGCTTTTCTTTTAATTTTTCAGGCTCAATGACAAAGGGTTTTGCCTCTGCCTTATCCAAAGTTACAGCCGCCTCCGCCGCCGCCTGCTCCGCTTTTCGGTTTCCTTCTATGGCTTCTTCTCTTGCTTCTTCCAGTTTCTCAAGAACTGCTTCTGTCTGCTGCTGAAGCGCGTCTTTTTTCTCCTGCAGCTCTGTAACAACTTCTTCATCCTTATCCCTGTTATCATATTTTTCCTGCTGGGAAGGAGTCAGCGGCTGGTATTCCATCTTTAATTCCATGGCTTTCGTTACATATATACCTTCGCTGAACCAGAGAATAAGATCGTCGCACTCTTCGACACATTTGTCCTTCATCCCGGCTTTTGAATAAAGACAGGCCAGTTCATATGCCCAGCGCTCCGTGTATTCTTTACTCTTATATTCTTCCAGTATTGCAATCTGATCCTCTATGGGAGATCTTTTTGCCTTATATATCTTATATTTCAAAATATATTTGGAATTATCTCCAGGCGCATTCTGAGCATATTCCGTATAAAACTCCACTGCATCATCCACATCGCCCATTTTCAGAGATATCTCCACCAGACGGTATAAAATCACTTTCCCTATAGAAGAACGCTTGTATGCCAGCAGCAGTATTTTTTTACTGTCTTCCAGCATATCGTTAACTTCAAAAATATCGGCAACCATACAGAGCGTGCGGACGCTTTTCACCCGACGCCAGTCGATTGTCTCCACAATCTCAAGCGCCCCCTCATAATCCTGTTTTTCAACCAGTGTTGTAATCTGGTCTAATTTTATTTGATATTCCGTCTTATCCAACGCATTCACCTCTGGTTTAATTCTCTGTTCCAAGTTTATCATACACTAAATACGATGTCAAAGTAAAACAGCTTAAAAAGACCGCTGCAGCAGTTCTTTTGCAGCGGTCATATCATTTTTTATTTTACTGTAATCTTATCCAGATGCCAGATGTCATCTACGTATTCCTGAATCGTTCTGTCGGATGTGAATTTACCGGCGCTTGCCACATTCAGCATAGCCATTCTCGCCCAGCGTTTTTCATCTCTGTAAGCCTCTTCCACCCGGCTCTGAGCCTCTGCATAGGATTTGAAGTCTGCCAGAATGAAATACATATCTGCCCGGTCACTGCTGTTGGTATTAAGGAGTGAATCATAAATATCCCGGAACATTTCCGTATCATTTGAGAAAGTCCCGTTAATCAGACTCATTAATACCTGACGGATCTCCTGATCCGTATTGAAATAGTATGTGGGATCATATCCTCCATTCTTTTCATAATTGATAACTTCATCGGCAGAAAGACCGAAGATAAAGGCATTTTCCTCGCCTACTTCTTCCACGATTTCCACGTTGGCGCCGTCCATAGTACCCAAAGTAGGCGCGCCGTTCAGCATAAATTTCATATTTCCTGTACCGGAAGCTTCCTTGCTGGCGGTGGAAATCTGTTCGGAGACGTCAGCGGCGGCAAAGATCAGCTCCGCGTTGCTGACACGGTAATCTTCAATAAACACAACCTTCAGTTTTCCATTGATGGATGGATCGTTATTTACCACATCCGCTACGGAATTAATCAGTTTAATGGTCAGTTTTGCACGGCGGTAACCGGCGGCTGCTTTTGCTCCGAAGATAAACGTACGGGGATAGAAATCAAGCTCCGGATGTTCTTTAATCTTGTGATACAGATGAATCACATGAAGAATATTCATCAACTGACGTTTGTATTCATGGAGACGTTTTACCTGCACGTCAAAGATAGATCTGGGATCCACCTCGATTCCATTATGTTTCAGAATATATTTTGCCAGGCGCACTTTATTCTGGTATTTAATATTCATAAATTCCGCCTGAGCTTTTTCATCATCCACATAGACTTTCAGCTTGCTGATCTGGGGAAGGTCGGTAATCCATTCATCACCGATATGCTTTGTCACCCAGTCTGCAAGAAGAGGATTTCCATGAAGCAGGAATCTTCTCTGGGTAATACCGTTGGTCTTATTGTTGAATTTCTCCGGCATCATTTCATAGAAATCTTTCAGTTCCTGTTTTTCCAGAATTTCCGTATGCAGACGGGCCACTCCATTGACAGAATATCCGCCTACGATGGCCATATGAGCCATTTTTACCTGGCCGTCGTAGATGATTGCCATCTTCTTTACTTTTTCCTGATTTCCCGGATATTTCTGCTGAATCTCAATCAGGAAACGGCGGTTGATCTCTTCAATGATCTGATAAATTCTGGGAAGCAGTCTGGAAAACAGCTCAATGGGCCATTTCTCCAAGGCTTCTGACATGATGGTATGGTTGGTGTAGGCACAGGTCTTGGTGGTAATATCCCAGGCCTCTTCCCATAAAAGTCCCTCTTCGTCCAGAAGAATACGCATCAGTTCCGCCACAGTAACGGTGGGATGGGTATCATTTAGCTGGAACGTTACTTTTTCATATAATTTATGAATATCATTGTGGGCTTTCTTATATTTTGCCACCGCCGCCTGAACACTGGCAGATACAAAGAAATACTGCTGTTTCAGACGAAGTTCTTTGCCCGCATAATGGTTATCATTGGGATAGAGAACCTCTACGATATTCTTTGCAAGGTTCTGCTGCTCTACCGCTTTCTTATAATCGCCTTTATCAAAAGAATCCAGTTGGAAAGTATCAATAGCCTCTGCATCCCAGATACGCAGAGTATTTACTACATTGTTGTTGTATCCTACGATGGGCATATCATAGGGAATCGCCAGTACGGACTGATATCCTTCCTGGATAAAATGAGTTCTTCCCGTTGCATGATCATATTCTGCACGGACATATCCGCCGAATTTTACTTCCTTTGCATACTCGGGACGACGCAGTTCAAAAGGATTGCCGTCTTTCAGCCAGTTATCCGGCACTTCCACCTGATATCCGTCTCTGATCTCCTGTTTAAACATACCGTACCGATACCGGATACCGCAGCCGTAAGCACAGTATCCCAGCGTGGCAAGGGAATCCAGGAAACAGGCGGCAAGTCTTCCCAGACCGCCGTTGCCAAGAGCCGCATCCGGTTCCTGATCCTCAATAACATTGAGATCAAATCCCAGTTCATCCAGCGCTTCTTTTACTTCCTGATAGGCCGTCAGATTAATCAGGTTATTGCCAAGAGCTCTTCCCATCAGAAATTCCATAGACATATAATAAACGGTTTTGGGATCTTCTTTTTTAAATACTTCCTGACTTTTCAGCCAATTGTCGATGATTACATCCTTGACCGCATAAGAAACCGCCTGAAATACCTGTTGGGGCGTCGCTTCATCAAGGGTTTTTCTGTAAAGAGTCTTTACATTATTTTTAACCTCATTTTTAAAATGCTCTTTTTCAAATAACTTATTCTGCATGGAATCCTCCTTTTACCACTGCGGGTCCTCACCCTTCGTTCTTCTCCACTGCCAGCGTTACTTTTTCAGAATTGATATTCCATTCTTTCTCATAACCCTTTGTAGTGTCATAAGAAACATCCACTGCCAGTACTTCTGATTTTATTTCGGATTCGTGTACTCTTATAATGCCTTCAATTACCTGATTTCCTGTCGTATACACATGAATCTTATCCGTAACTTCAAATCCGGCTTCTTTACGCATCGTTTGAATTTTACTGATAATCTCACGTACGAAACCTTCTTCCACCAGTTCCGGAGTCAGATTAGTATCCAAAACAACTGTAACGTCATTATCAGATTCTGAGATATACTGCTCCATTTGAGCCGTATCAATAAGCAAATCTCCCTCTAATAGTACAACTTCCTCGCCGTTAATGTCAAGTTTCAGCTGTCCGTCGGCCCGAAGCTCTTCCATGGCCCGATTTCCATCCACACTGGCCAACGCCGCTTTAATGCCATTTAACAGCTTGCCGTATTTTGGCCCCACGGTTTTCAGCTGGGGTTTAAAGGTATAGGTAATGAAATTATCCAGCGCATCCACAAATTCCAGATGTTTTACATTCAGCTCTTCCTCTATAATATTCTCATAAAGTCCGGAGAGTGCAGCCGGCGCTTTTACATACATATTTCCAAGGGGCTGACGGTTCTTGAGATTTGCAGAATTTCTGCAGGCTCTTCCCAGTACTACAATCTTTAGAAGTTCTTTCATATTTGTTTCCAGTTCCAGGTCAATCCATTCCTCCCGAACCGCCGGATAATCACACAAATGAATGCTTTCCGGAGCAGAAGAATCCACACTTCTTACAAGATTCTGATAAATCTCCTCTGTCATAAAAGGAATCAGAGGCGCCGCCGCCTTGGATACCGTAACCAGCGCCGTATAAAGAGTCATATAGGCATTGATTTTATCCTGAGGCATATCTTTCGCCCAGAACCGTTCCCGGCTTCTTCTTACATACCAGTTGCTCATATCATCCACAAATTCCTGAAGAGTCCTTGCACTCTCTGGAATTCTGTAATTTTCCAGATTATCGTCCACTGTCTTCACCATGGAATTCAGCCGTGAAAGAAGCCATTTATCCATAACGGAGAGTTTTTCATACTCCAGCTTATAATCCATTGGATTAAACTGATCGATCTCCGCATACAGTACGTAAAAAGCATAAGTATTCCACAAAGTGCCCAGGAATTTTCTCTGACCTTCCGTTACTGCTTTCTCATGAAAACGGTTAGGCAGCCAGGGAGCGCTGTTGATATAAAAATACCAACGGATGGCATCCGCCCCATACTGTTTCAGCGCATCAAAAGGATTCACGGCATTTCCCGCAGATTTACTCATTTTCTGTCCGTTTTCATCCAGAACATGTCCTAATACAATGACATTTTCATAGGGCGCCCGGTTAAAAATCAGAGTGGAAATAGCCAGCAGAGAATAGAACCAGCCTCTCGTCTGATCCACCGCTTCTGAAATAAACTGAGCCGGGAACTGCTCTTTAAATATATCTTCGTTTTCAAAAGGATAATGGTGCTGCGCAAAGGGCATAGCTCCAGAATCAAACCAGCAGTCAATTACTTCCGGTACTCTATGCATTTCTTTTCCGCAGACGGGACATTTAATGGTAACCGCGTCGATGTAGGGACGATGCAATTCTATGTCGTCGGGACAGTTGTCGGACATTTCTTTTAATTCAGCAATACTTCCAATGGAATGCATATGGCCGCATTCACACTGCCAGATATTTAAGGGTGTTCCCCAATAGCGATTCCGGCTGATTCCCCAATCCTGAACATTCTCCAGCCAGTCGCCAAATCGGCCTTTTCCAATACTCTCAGGAATCCAATTGATCGTGTTGTTGTTTCGGATCAAATCATCTTTTACCGCCGTCATTTTGATAAACCAGGACTCTCTCGCATAGTAGATCAGCGGTGTGCCGCAGCGCCAGCAGTGGGGATAACTATGCTCAAATTTAGGTGCATCAAAAAGGAGTTCTCTTTTTTCCAGATCTTCCAGAATCGATGGATCTGCTTCTTTACAGAAAGTACCCGCCCATGGCGTCTCTTTTGTCATCTCTCCCTTTTCATCTACCAGCTGCACAAAAGGCAGACCATAATTTTTTCCCACATTGGAGTCGTCTTCACCGAAAGCCGGTGCGATGTGTACCACGCCGGTACCGTCTGTCAATGTAACATATGAATCACAGGTTACATAATATGCCTTTTCCTTGGGTGTCACAAAGGGAAACAGGGGTTCATATTCTTTATATTCCAGATCTTTTCCCGTATAAGTTTCCAGAATCTCATATGCCGCTTTATCTTCTTCAGCCAGTTTGCCCAACACCTCATCCAGCAGCGCCTCCGCCATATAATATACATATCCGTCAGCAGCCTTTACTTTTACGTATTTTTCTGTCGGATTAACACAGAGGGCCACATTGGACGGAAGAGTCCAGGGCGTAGTGGTCCATGCCAAAAAGTATGCGTCTTCTTCTTTCACTTTAAAACGCACGATAGCCGACCGCTCTTTTACATCTTTGTAGCCCTGAGCCACCTCATGGCTGGAAAGAGGCGTTCCACACCGGGGACAATAGGGAACAATTTTATATCCTTTATATAACAGTCCCTTTTCCCAGATCTTTTTTAACGCCCACCATTCTGATTCAATAAAATCATTATGGTACGTAACGTAGGGATGATCCATATCTGCCCAGAATCCTACCATACCGGAAAACTCTTCCCACATCCCTTTATATTTCCATACACTTTCTTTACAATGCTTGATAAAGGGCTCCAGACCGTATTCTTCAATCTGTTCTTTTCCATCCAGGCCAAGTTTTTTCTCCACTTCCAGCTCCACCGGAAGACCATGGGTATCCCATCCTGCTTTACGGGGCACCATATATCCTTTCATCGTACGGTATCTTGGAATCATATCTTTAATCACACGGGTCAGCACATGGCCGATATGAGGCTGTCCGTTTGCTGTTGGCGGGCCGTCGTAGAACATATAAGTAGGGCCTTCTTTTCTGTTTTCCATACTTTTTTCAAAAATATGGTTTTCTTTCCAAAATTCATTTACCTCATTTTCTCTTTCAACAAATTTTAAGTCGGTTGATACTTTTTTATACATGCTCTTTCCTCCTGATAAAAAAAGAACTCCCGTCCTGCAACAGGACGAGAGCAATGTGCTTCGCAACCACCTCTTACAACATACTGTCATACGCGTCCCCTATAACGGAGGGAATCCGGCTCTTCTTACTTGGATCATCCTTTCAGAGAGGCAACTTGGGAGTGATCTTCTTCTGCATTTACTGATACCGGGCTTTCACCATCTCCGGCTCGCTTTGACCTTCAATAACAGCTTACTGTCTCCTTCACCGTTTTTCACAATAAACATTATTTATTATAAATAGAATATAATTCAGTTGTCAATGGGTAATCTGTTTCTTCTTCTGTCTTTTTTTTCTGTACAGGACTTCTTTTTTCATCCGAATTTCATCTGCCTCATTTTCATCGATCATTTTCATGGTTTTAATGGCATAAATTTTTCCTTCCGCCGTCTTTTTCATCCGAATCTTTCCCTTTAAATATCCGTGTTTCGGACAAAGCGCCACGCAGCAATATGTTTTCGGATTGAGAGAAAACCAGCGAATTTTTTTTCTCACATTTTTCCCGCACATAAAACAGCGTCCCGCCGCCACTTCTTTATCCCGCATAACCTCGTCTTTATTGCAAAATTCTCTGGTAATATATTTTTCGCTACAGGGATAGAGGATATAAATCTCCTCTTCCTTGGATTTCGGATTCTGATAAGTGTCCACAGAAAAATTTTCCTCCGCCACTTTAAGGTCCAGCTTTTTAAAAATCTCAGCAGTATAGTAAGCATCTGCTAAGGCATGATGAAAATCCTTTGATTTTTCCATCCCCAGATAATCGATTCCATATTCCAGTGATTTCCGGCTCTTTCCGTCTTCATATGAAATACTGAACAGTTTCTGGACATCATAAAATTTAACCGGTCCCTTCAAAAGTTCCTGTAAATGGTAATACTTCATATTCCGCTGAATTTCCAAAAGATCCATACTGCCCCAGGTACAGAAAATATAATCTTCCCCGCACCATTTAAAAAAGTCTCGAACCGCTTTATAAAAAAAATCTCCTTCTTTTAGTTGTTTCATACTCATATCCAAAATCTCTTCTGTTTTAAAATGCAGTTTTTTATATACCATCGGACGTATAATTCTATGGAATTCTCCTGTCATCTCTTTTTCCTGATTCAGTTTCACTGCACCAATTTCTATAATCTCAAAAGGGAGCTGAAAATTTTCTTTTTCTTTTCCATACGGACATTGATTCCATTCGAGATCTAATACGATATAATTCATAACTGTTCTCCTTTTTCTTCAGCCCATTATATCATAGATTCAATATAATGTACAAAACACATATGAATCACAAAAAAACATTTATACTTTCTGCTAGAAATTAATAAAAACTATTGACCATTTATGGTCGGAAAGTGTTATTATAATAGATAACGCCATCAAAATGAAAGGAAGGGAAAACACATGAATCGAAAACTTCTCCGATCTGTACGGGAATACAAAAAGGAATCCATACTGACGCCGATTCTCGTTATTTTTGAAGTGTTTATGGAAGTCCTGATCCCCCTGCAGATGGCCAAAATCATTGATGTGGGAATTGCCAACAATGATATGGGCTATATTCTGAGAACTGGATTGATTCTGATTGTAATGGCTGTTGTTGCCCTGTTTTTCGGAGCTTACGCCGGAAAAATGGGTGCCATAGCATCATCCGGATACGCAAAAAACCTGCGTAAAGATATCTATTACAAAATCCAGGATTTTTCATTTAAAAACATTGACCATTTCTCCACATCCAGTCTTGTAACGAGACTGACAACTGACATTACCAACATCCAAATGGCCTATATGATGACAATCCGTTTGTTGGTACGTGCACCTATTATGATCGTCCTCTCACTTGTGATGACCTTGACGATCAACGTAAAGATCGCCATTATCCTTCTGATAACCATACCAATTTTAGGAGGTCTTCTGATCTTTATCGCCAAAAAGGCGCATCCTCATTTTATCCAGGTATTTGATGAATACGATGTTCTGAATAATACCGTCCAGGAAAATGTAAATGCTTCCAGGGTTGTAAAAGCTTATGTAAGAGGCGATTATGAAAACGAAAAATTCCATAAGATTTCCGGTATTGTCTATAAACTGTTTACCAAAGCAGAAAAAATCGTATCATGGAATAACCCGGTTATGATGTTTACCATGTATGCCGTTGTGCTTTGCATGGTTCTGATCGGCGGACAGGACATTATCCTTGGAAATATGGAAACCGGTCAGCTCACCAGCGTAATCGTTTACGCTCTTCAGATCCTGACCTCCCTGATGATCGTTTCCTTCGTCTTTGTTTTGATTATGATCGCCCAGGCGTCTACCGACCGTATTACAGAAGTTCTGGATGAAGTTCCTGAAATGACAGACAAAGAAGATGCTAAGACCGAAGTAGCAAACGGCGACATTGAATTTAAGGATGTAGATTTCAGTTATTCCGGAGAAGGCGGATCACTTTCCCTGAAAAACGTTAATTTGAAAATCAAATCCGGACAGATGGTGGGAATCATCGGCGGTACGGGAAGTGCAAAAAGTACGCTGGTCCAGTTGATTCCCCGATTATACGATGTGACAAAAGGAAGCGTTATGGTGGGAGACGTGGATGTCCGGGATTACAAACTGGAATCTCTCCGGGATCAGGTTTCCATGGTGCTGCAAAAAAACGTACTGTTTACCGGTACTATTTACGACAATATCCGCTGGGGCGACGAGAACGCCAGCAAAGAGGAAGTAGAAAGAGTCTGTAAGCTGGCTCAGGCGGACAGTTTTATCCGTGAATTTCCCGCTCAGTATAATACAATGATTGTGGAAGGCGGCAATAACGTATCCGGCGGTCAGAAACAGCGTCTTTGTATTGCCAGAGCTCTTTTGAAAAAACCAAAAGTCTTGATTTTGGACGATTCTACCAGCGCAGTGGATACCAGAACCGACGCTTTGATCCGTAAAGCCTTCCGGGAAGAAATTCCGGAAACCACAAAAATCATTATCGCCCAGAGAATTTCATCTGTGGAAGATGCCGACATGATCATCGTAATGGAAAACGGAGAAATCAATGGAATCGGTACTTCTGAAGAACTTCTGAAAACCAACGAAATTTATCGCGAAATTTATGAATCACAGGTCAAAGGAGGTGGAGAAGATGAGCAGTAATAAAAATGACAGAGCCAGGGTTTCCCGCAATACATTAAAAACGGCTGCCCGGCTGCTTAAATACGTTACCAGCGCCTATAAAGTACAGTTTGTTGTCGTAATTCTCTGTATCCTTATGTGTTCCGTTTCCACCATTTCCGTATCTCTGTCCCTGCGCTTTCTGTTGGATGACTATATCATCCCTCTGATTGGAAAGGCTAATCCGGACTTTTCGGAA
The DNA here is from genome assembly GCA_050944435.1 of Ruminococcus sp. Classification (GTDB taxonomy): domain Bacteria; phylum Bacillota; class Clostridia; order Lachnospirales; family Lachnospiraceae; genus Ruminococcus_G. The sequence goes on along the minus strand of JBMNRB010000017.1, from coordinate 9,886 downwards.
TTGTACAGAGCATTAGCCGTACTGGCCTGCATCTTTATCCTGGGCGTCATTGCTTCCTTTATCTATAACCGGCTGATGGTAGTCATCGGTCAGGGAGTACTGAAAAAAGTAAGGGATGAGATGTTTGAACATATGCAGACTCTGCCCATTCGTTATTTTGACCAGAATACCAATGGTTCCATCATGAGTCTTTACACCAATGACACAGATACCCTGAGGCAGATGATTAACCAGTCCATTCCTCAGGTGCTGATGTCCAGTTTTACCATCGTTGTAACCTTTATCTCCATGCTGGTCTTGAGCCCTATATTGACCCTTCTCGCAGTCGTAGTGATTGTGCTGATGATCCTGATCGCCAAGTTTATCGGCGGCAACAGCGGAAAATATTTCATCCGTCAACAGGTTGACCTGGCTAATATCACCGGATACGTAGAAGAGCATATGAATGGCCAGAGAGTCATCAAAGTATTCAACCACGAGGCAAAAACAAAGGAAGAGTTTGACGAGTTAAACGAAAAACTTTATGAGAGCGCTTCCACCGCCCATACCTTCGCTTCCATGATGGGACCCATCATTGGAAACATGGGAAATCTCCAGTTCGTACTTACGGCTGTATTCGGAGGAATCCTTTCCGTTGCAGGAATCGGAGGAATCACTCTGGGTATCATGGCATCTTATCTGCAGTTTACCAGAAGCTTTACCCAGCCCTTCATGCAGATTGCCCAGCAGTTCAACTCCATTATCATGGCCCTGGCCGGAGCGGAACGTATCTTCCAGATGATCGATGAAGAGCCGGAAACAGATGACGGTTATGTAACTTTAGTTAATGCCAAATGGAATTCCGATGGAATCCTTAGCGAATGCAAAGACCGTACCGGCATCTGGGCATGGAAACATCCCCATAAAGCCGACGGAACCGTTACCTATACCGAATTAAAAGGTGATGTGCGGTTCTTCGACATGTCCTTTGGTTATACGCCGGATCACATGGTTCTCCATAATCTGTCCCTTTACGCAAAACCCGGACAGAAGCTGGCTTTCGTCGGATCCACTGGAGCCGGAAAGACCACCATTACCAACCTGATCAACCGTTTCTACGACGTGCAGGATGGAAAAATCCGGTATGACGGCATTAATATAAATAAAATTAAAAAATCTGATCTGCGTCGTTCCCTTGGAATCGTACTGCAGGATACTCACCTGTTTACCGGAACTATCAGAGAAAATATCCGGTACGGAAAGCTGGATGCTTCCGACGGCGAAGTTTACGCAGCAGCAAAACTGGCTCACGCCGACCAGTTTATCCAGATGCTTCCCAAGGGATATGACACCATGCTTACCAGCGATGGTGAGGAACTTTCTCAGGGACAGCGGCAGCTCCTGGCCATTGCAAGAGCCGCCATTGCCGATCCGCCGGTATTGATCCTGGATGAAGCCACGTCAAGTATCGATACACGTACTGAACGTATCGTTCAGGAAGGTATGGATAACCTGATGAAAGGCCGTACCGTATTCGTTATCGCTCACAGATTGTCAACCATCCGAAACAGCGATGCCATTATGGTTCTGGAACACGGACGGATTATTGAGCGAGGAACCCATGACGAGCTGCTGGCTCAGAAGGGAACCTACTATCAACTTTATACTGGAAAACTGGAATTGGATTAAACATATCAAAAGCTGCTTCATGAATATTGACATGAAGCAGCTTTTAATATTGTCAGAAAGAAACTTTCACAAACCCGGACACGGATATATACCGGTCAGCCAGATCCAGCATTTCTTTTCCATTTTGATCGTAAAAAATATACTCATGGGTTACTTCCTCATCGGATCCCTCTCCTATCTCATTCTCTGCCAAAATCCATGAACTTTCATCCTGAGCGCTCACATCATCATACTGAATGGGAACTACTTCCCTGCCGCTATCATCAATACAGCCGCTTGAATAAACCGGCTCTCCTTCCTCATCTTTTCCGGTTTCTTTTGACACTTTTGCCAGACCATCTTCACCAAAGGTTCCGGCAGCGTGATATTCCAGAGGAATCACTACTTTTCCGGTTTCATCCGCATAACCCCATAATTCATTGGGATTTCCCTCAGAATCCGTCCCCTTTTCCTGCATTACAGGACCAAGACCATTTTCTCCAAAGGTACCCACGCCGTCATATTCCAGGGGAACTGCTTCTTCCCCATTTTCATCGATAAACCCCCATTTATACTTCGGATTCCCCTCCGAATCCGTACCGGACTCACGCGCTGCTCCGGCAAATCCTCCGTCGGAAAAACTATTACACCGGTCATACTGCAGGGGAACCACTTCCTCTCCCTGCGTATTGATAAAGCCCCACAGATAAGCCTCATCACCGCATGCGTCAACCCCGTTGTCCGCAGCAACCGCAATCAAATCTCCATCGTCAAAAACCACTGCATTGTCATACTGCAGAGGAATTACTTCTTCCCCTTCTCTATTGATAAAGCCGTATTTTTCAATTTCTTCTCCATTCTCATCCTGGCCTTCCACTATCCCTGCGCACACCAGACCATTCTCACTGAAGTTTCCCATTATATCATATTGGCAGGGAATTATTTCCTCCCCTTTGACATTGATACATCCCAATTTTCCATTTGCATCTCCCTCGTCCGCCTGAGTCCTTACAAAAGCCAGGCCGTCCTCATTGAAATCCCCGGCCCACTGATACTTCAGCGGTATCACCTCATCTCCATTCTGATCAATATACCCGTATTTTTCTTCCCCGTCCGTCATGGCAGAGACTGCAGCCATATATTTACCTTCATCTTGATTCTTCTGCTTCGTGCCGGCAAAAACTTCTCCATCTTCTTTTTCTGCAGGATGGCAGCCGGCCCATACACATCCCAGAACCGCACACCCGGCCAATATGCCGCCAATAACCCATTTTGTTTTTCCGGCTGCTTTTTTCTTTTTCCTTTGGGAAGGCTGCTGCTGCCGGTTATTTTCACAGAAATTTTCCTGTCTTTCCACTTGGCGCCCGCAATTTGAGCAGAATCTTGCATCATCCTCAATCTTCTCTCCACAGTATCGACAATACATTTACTACCTCCTGGTACAACATCTCTTTAAAAAGTTTTATTTTTCATACGCCATATCTCTTATAAAGATATGAATCTCTCAATCATAGCCGCCGCCAGTTTCATGATACCCGCAAGTACCATTACCATAATCGGATTCATTTTTACTTTTTGCAGTAAAAAGATGCAAACAAAAAATATAATCACCAGCGTCCACCTGGTATCCGTAATAGCTATAGATACTCCGCTTCCCCAGAAGGCTGAAACAAGTATGGAAATTCCCGCCGATGCAATCATCGCTACAACCGCCGGACGAAGGGAATCCAAAACACTTTGAAGCACATTCATCTTCCGATATTTCAGATAAATTTTTGCAGTCAGCGTAACGATTATACATGACGGAAGAATACAGCCCAATGTAGCGGCCAGCGCCCCTGGAATTCCCGCAATCTTTATCCCCACAAAAGTAGCCGAATTAATGGCAATAGGACCTGGAGTCATCTGAGAAATAGTAATTAAATCAGTAAATTCATCCATACTCAGCCATCCGTGACCAGTTACAATCTGATTCTGAATCAACGGCATAGCCGCATAACCTCCTCCAAAACTGAACAATCCGATCTGGAGAAAACTCATGAACAGCTTGATATAAATCATTTTACACCCCTCCTTCGAAACAGGAAAGTCCGGATTATCCCGATGAAGATACAGGCCATTACGATATAAATGACATTCACATTAAAAAAACAGGCGGCTGCAAAGGCAGCGGCCATAATGATTATGGACGACGGATTTTTTTCATGGATTACTCCTGAAGCCATTTCATAAACCACCGCGGCAATCACCGCTCCCACTCCCGCCTGCATGCCTTCCAATATCTGACTGATGACAAAGCTGTTTCGAAATATATGATAAAAAACCGAGATAAAAGATATAATCAAAAAGGGCGGAATAATGGTTGCAATAATGGAAACCAATGCTCCCGCCATACCTGCCAGTTTATATCCCACAACTATGGCTCCATTTACGGCAATAGCGCCGGGAGCCGACTGTGCAATAGCTACCAAATCCAGCATTTCATTTTTCTCAATCCACCCATATTCATCCACAAACTTCTTTTTCATTAAAGTTACAATGACATATCCTCCTCCAAAGGTAAATGCGCTTAAATACAAGGTGGATATAAAAATTTTTATTAAGACTTTTCTCTTATTCTCCATACTGCTTCCTCCTTGATATTAAGTATAATCCTTTTTTACACATTATAAAAATAGTATTATTCTATCATGCTTATAGATAATACTTTATATATGAGGACAGTAATATTCTTTTTCAGAGCAAACTTTAAGACAGGGCGCAAACCCTGTCTTATTCTTTAATCATTGGCAATTAATTTCAAATAATATTTATCCACATAACCAACATATATAATACCGCCGATTATATAAGCTGCTGCCGTCAGAGTAAACCCCGTTGACAGCCCTACACTTTCCTGGAACATTCCCATAAGGAATGAACCGATTCCGATTCCTATATCATAGGACAGCAGATACGTCGCATTCGCGCATCCCCGTTTCGGCGGAGGCGTAGTCCCCGTAACAAAAGCCTGAAAAAGAGGCTGCAAAATACCATATCCCAATCCAAATAGAAATCCTGCCGCCAGAAGATGGACAGCGCTTTCCATAAAATAATAACTTCCCATCGTCAGAAGCAATACAACCAGACTTAATGCAACCAGAACCCTGTGTTTTCCCCCATCGATCATTTTCTGTGTGGAAAATTTCGATGTCAGCATTCCCGCCACCAGGAATATGTAAAAATAAGGAATAACATTTGAAAGCCCCTTTTCCTGAGCAAAAATTGAAGAGTAAGCGATAACTGCTCCAAAGGGAATCATAATAAACATCATATTGAACATAAAAGGCAGAGCCGGCTTATAAAATGCTTCTGCCAGAGAGAACTTTTTACGTTTTACCTTCGGATATTTAATTCTGCAGAAGGATACACAGATCAAAGCGATAACTGTTAAAATAAACAGTACGAAGAAAGATGCTCTGCTGCTCATATGATTCTGGACCTGTATTCCGATAAAGGGACCCGCTGCCATTCCCAGAGAAATCGTCAACGCAAACCGGTTTACACCCTGCCGTACTTTGTCAGGAGAAAGAACATCACCTGCCAGCGTGGTGGTAGCTGATCCGCAAACGGAATAAACAACTCCCATATACAGCCGAATCACTACCAGCGCCCCAAAAATCGGGAACGCCATAAATCCCAGGAAGGGAAGACAAAACAATCCCAAAAACAGCATATACACATAATAACGGTTAAAGTTATCAAGAATATATCCTGCAAAAGGCCTGAAAAGTACCGTTGTCACCGACATTGCCGTTAAAACGATTCCTATCTTTGAACCTGTGATGCCATGCTCCTGACAATATATGGGGAGAATCGGCACAGAAGCGTAGAATGTTGCCATCATAAGTAAATTTGTTATGAATAATAAAATAAACTTTTTATTCCATATCTTTTCCATATTAATCTCAACTGTTCTTACACAGTCTCTCCTCCTTTTTATGTTCTATTATTTCAGCATAAAAAGAAGACCCGCATCCCTGTAAAGGGAATTTAAGGCCCTCATATTTATTCTGACAGCGCTTTTCTGCTCAGCTCATAAACGTATTTGTAAAATTTTTCGCTGCCTCCATAGTTTACATAAGCCACTGGGATATTTTTATAAGTATCCACAAATTTCTTTGCCGCTGAATAAATTTTTTCTTCCGGCATGCCGTCTGTAACCGGTTCAATTTCAAATCCAAAAATGATTCCTTTTCCGCTGTATTTCTCCGCCAGCATCTGATAATCATTAATGGTCTGGGGGCACCATAAATCGACTCCGGCTTCAATCATCAGCGGTACAAAATTCTCAGCCTTTCCGCAGCAGTGGAGTTCAAATCGAATTCCCATGGAATGACAGGCGTCTATCAGTCTCTTCAGATAAGGGAAAATCATCTCCCTGTTGGTTTCAACAGAGAAAAACTGTCCGTTCTGATGTCCCCAGTCATCGTGAATCAAAACCATTTCGATATGATAATACTGCTTCGCTCTTTTTACCAGATCAATATATAAATCCGTCAGTTTATCAAAAAATTCATGAATCGCCGGCTGACAGTCTTCATCAATCAGTTCCATAGCCGCCTCAGATACTTCCAGAATGGACATCAGCCTTTCCCAATATCCGCAGGGTATACAAAACTCTACCGGAAGTTTTGTATTCAGATATAATTGATTAACCGCTGTGCTTCCTTCCCAGTCCAGGTCATCCAGATTAGGAAAGGTCAACGTTTCCCAATCACAAATACTGTCAATTTTCTGGGAACCCGGTACGATCATCGGTCCTCCTGCCACCGGTTCATAACGCCACAATGTATCAAACCATCCCGGATTCTCCAACGACACATGATCAATATCAACGGGAGGTTCCCCATCCATAATATAGCTGAGCGCCGTATAGTTATCCGGGAACATGCGCGGACGAAACGGTTTATAGTCTCCTCCTGCCATACCCACAGACGGATACCATAATGGTTTTTGTCCGCTCAGCGCGGCAATTATATTCTCCTTTGTGGACACAGGAGAATTCATAACCGGCACACCAGGTTTTTCGGGAATAACAGAATCATAATAACCTTTAACTTCCATCTCGTCCCTGGAAAATGAAATTCTTTCCATCACATAAAACTCCCTTTCATCTCGTATTTTCCATGGAATAAGAATATTATAGCATCCTTTCGGCAGACCTGTTTTTTCCATTTTTGATAAGAAGATGTCCCTGACGGAAATATATCCGCTTGCCAAAGTAATCCTTTTCTCCTTATAATAAAATTGGTGATGAATATGAAATATTATAATCTTTTAGATATTAAACTGCAGGAAATATATATTTTTACCCTGGTTGCCGAATACCAAAGCATTACAAAAGCGGCTGCCTATCTATATCTGACGCCTTCGAAAGTAAGCAAAGTAATAAAAAAACTGGAACAATTATGGGGAATCCAGCTTTTTATACGAAAAAAAAATACCATTCAGCTTACCCCCGCCGGAAAACATGCCTACACCAATCTGAGAAGTATTATCCAAAATATTGAATCCGTCCTCGACGAAACTTTCAATATTCAGCAGGTAAAACCATTTATACGAATTGGATGCCCAACTTTATGCGATCCCAATGAACTGATCGTTCCAATTGTACAGAAATTTTTAAAGAAATATCCCCATGCTTCCATCAATATTGAATGTGAAGACGTTCTTTCCAACCTACGGGCTCATTTACTGGAAGACCGACTGGATATTATATTTACCGCCGATTACGAAATTCATGAAAATGCATCTGACCTGGAGTGGAAATTCGCCTTTGAAGAACCTCTCTATGTCATTATGAATGAAAAACATCCTCTCGCCTCAGAAGATGATATCCGGCTCACCGATGTAGAATTTGAAAAATTTGTTCTCCTTAATCCGACGGCATCCATGAGCACCGAATATATCATCCGTTTCTGCAAAGCCAATGGATTCACTCCAAAACTGGCACATTACACGCCAAATATTTACTCGCAGCTTATGGCTGTGCATATTGATCCCACCGTAATATGTCTGCAGTCAATCAAAGGCCTGAAAAATACAAGCGGATTATGCTGCCGGAAATTAAAAGATTTTCACTATAATATGGGATTTGCATACCGTAAAGATTCTCCAAAACTCATTCAGGAATTTTCTTTCTATGCAGTTGAATCACTTTAAGATTTCACAGAAAATTCACAAAAAAATCAGCAGTCTCTCCTTTACAAACAAAGTAATATCTGTTATATTACATATAGAACAAAAAAAGATAGTAATGATCTTATGAAAGGAGATATGACTTATGATGATGCCCAGCATTTTTGGAGAAAACTTATTTGATAACTTTTTTGATTTCCCGTTTGGATATTTTTCAGCAAACACCAGTGAATTAATGAAAACAGATATCAAAGATTCTGACAAAGCGTATGAAATCATCATGAATCTGCCTGGCATAAAGAAAGAAAATGTAAAAGCAGAACTGAAAGACGGATATCTGACCATCAATGTTTCATCCAATACCAATAACGATGAAAAGGATTCCAATGGAAAATACATCCGCAGAGAACGATTCAGCGGCAGATGCAGCAGAAGTTTCTACGTTGGCGATCAGATTACAGAAGAGGATGTCAAAGCAAAATTTGAAAACGGCACTCTGACCATGATGATTCCCAAAAAAGAAGCCCAGTCTGCAATGGAAAATAAAAAATATATCGCAATTGAAGGATGAGAAAATACTGTAAATGATATACGGGCCATTAGCATGACCCGTATATCATTTTATTTTTAACAATAACCTATCCAGGAGGTGCAGCATATGAGATGGTTCGATTCAAATTTTGATTATGTACAGGAACTGATTGCCACATGGAATGCTAAAAGAAAGAAAATCCGGACAGCATACTTTATCATCGCGGCTCTGCTGATTATCGCAGGCATTCTCATCGCGGTATTTCCAATTAAAATTTTTACCGTCATTCAATATCTGGCAGCGGCGGCGATGATTGTCTTTGGTATTTACCATTTTATTTCCTACGCATCCGTAACCTATTATTTTAAGGATCCAATGCTAATCATCAATGGTATTCTTAATATCCTGATCGGCGTTATGCTCTTCATTATGCCTTTAACGCTGACCGTACAAGTAATTACCTTTATGCTGGCTTTCCTGCTTATCTTCTCCGGTGCCCAAAAGATTTCATTTGCGTCCCGGCTGAGATATTTCCGCATAGAGCATACGGGATCACTGACCTGCAGCGGCATTATTGATATCATTCTCGCTGTGCTGTTTTTGTTCTTGCCGTTTTCCTTCGCTCTGGCACTGAATTACGTAATGGCGGTTTATCTGATTATTGCAGGCGTCACCATGATCATTGAAGCTGTTGGAATGCGTAAGATAAAGTAATTGTACAGCACATTAATTTCACAAAATCTTCACAAAAAAATGAAATAAAAGGCTTTACATTTAAAATTACATGTGTTATATTACATATAGAACAAAGGAAGTGATAAAAATGAAAACAAAAAAATATACATAGGATAAAAAATTTATATAATAAAGAAATTATCTATTTGTTGCAGAAAGGAGATATGACTTATGTTAATGCCCAGTATTTTTGGAGAAAATTTATTTGATGACTTTTTCAATTTCCCATTTGGATATTATACAACCAACACCACAGATTTGATGAAAACAGATATTAAAGATTCTGATAAAGGCTATGAAATTATCATGAATCTTCCCGGTGTAAAAAAAGAGGACGTAAAGGCAGAACTGAAAGACGGATATCTGACGATTAACGTTTCTTCCAACACCAGCAAAGAAGAAAAAAATTCTGATGGGAAATATATCCGCAGAGAACGTTTCAACGGCAACTGCAGCAGAAGCTTCTACGTGGGCGCTCAGATAACAGAGGAGGATATTAAAGCCAAATTTGAAAATGGAACACTGACGATGCTTATCCCTAAAAAAGACGCCCAGCCGGAAGTGGAAAATAAAAAATATATTGCCATCGAGGGATAATCTTTCCCCTTCCTTACCCCTATATTACGATAGATGAACTGCGAAATGCAGTTCATCTATCTTTTCTATTTTCTCCTATCTCAATATTTGAAATTTGTCAATATATCTCCCGATATATTTTTAGTGTTTTATATCATCATCCATAAATGGATGGAATGATTGGTGAATGTGCTTCTGCCGATGTATATCCATTCG
>JBMNRB010000016.1:0-70311 GCA_050944435.1 Ruminococcus sp. | reverse complement strand
GTAGGAAAATCCAAAAGTTTAGATTTTCTCAAAATGCTTATCTTTTGGTCTTTGGTTCGGAATAGTGTAGTGCTGGCGGTCTATCTATTGTTTTCGGTTGCTTGCTTCTTTACCGTACATGAGCATTCTCGTCTGGAATAAAACACAGATCTTCTCATCTGCCGGAAATGCATTTATCAGTTATGCCAGACAGTATCTGGATACGCTCCATGATAGAGAAAACGCCTGAGCAAATTTAAACAGACCTGCCGCCCCTGAATGAAGTTTCTCATCAAAATATTACCCCTATATTTTATTTATTCATACCTTTTATGCATTTCACAAGAAATCTTCCTGCGTAATAGGAAAGGACTGCCCACAGCCCCATCATGCCCAGATATTCAGCGAAAAAGGAAATCAAAGTCTGATCCACATCAAAGAATACAAAATGGGTCTGTAAAAACATATAGGAAGCGATACTGTTTTTCATAAAGGCATATATCCCATATACGCAAAGTATAGCTGCCAGAATGCGCAGTATCCATACCCGTGTCAGCGAAGGGCGCCGGATATTGGCTGCTTTACGAACCAGACCCATTATCATGTTCCAATGAAGTCCCAGATGCAGGCTCATAAACAGAAATCCCCAGTATGAGGCAAGCATATGAAGCGTCCGGGCAAAGCCCATACCGCCGGACAGCGGAAGAAAGCTAAAGACCTCTCTGGACAGAATGATCCCGCTTGCCATCAGCCCGATCATCGCCGCCAAGAGCAGCACATCCACTATGGTCTGAAAGATGCGCAGCGGCGTATATTTCCCTCTGAACAAATTTCTGTGCCAGTGACGGTTCAGCAGGTGATGGAAAATAAAAAGAAGAAACATTGCAAGTCCCAACCATTCATGAACAGACTCTCCCACCAGCAGATATGCCATCAAAAGAAGAAGCAAAACTGTCATTGCCAGATCAGCAAAAATTTTCAGTATCATTTTCGGTTTCATAAAAAATCTCCTCCCGTCCCCAGGAACCTCTCTCAACTGTATCCCAGTTCCTGTACCCACTGGCGAATTGCTTCTTCAGAAGCTGAGGCATCTTCTTCATAACAGTCAAATATATTATCCGAAATCGCCGCATCCGGCGCTGCTCCTGTTATGATTTCCACACTATTCGCAAGACCGCCTGTACCGTGGGAGCAAAAGAGATACACATCTTTTCCAGACAGCTCATTACTTTCCATGAAAGAAAGCAGCGCCATGGGAACCCCGTACCACCAGTTGGGATACCCGAGAAAAACTGTATCGTACTGATCCATATTCTCTGCATTTTCCACCAGCTCCGGACGGGCGTCCTCTGACCGCTCATCATTGGCCCGCTCAAGACATTCGTCCCAGTCGCTTGGATAGGGATCCGCAACACGAATGGCAAACAGATCCCCTCCCGTCTCTTCCTGTACCCATCCTGCAAGCTGCTGAACGTTGCCGGGGGGAATCACGCTTGGTGAGCTCACTGCATCCACATCCTCAGCCAGGACTGCATTGTCCGCCCAGGAAAAATAGGCTACCAGTACATTTTGATTCCCGGTTTCCTCATCCTGTTCTGTGCTCTCCTGAACCGTTTCTGTTTCTTCCTGTATCTGTTCGGTTTGTCTTTCCTGCTCCTGTTCTTCCCGTGTGCTGCATCCTGCAAGAGACAGTACAAGTATCAATGCAAGGGCTGCCGCTATCCATCGTTTTCTCATCATTTCACTCCTTTGCCGAATATCTTTTTGATTCCTATTATGTGCCGTAAATTCCCTGTTACATTTTCATTATAGGAACTGTCCGTTGAAATGTCTAATACCTCTGATACATGCAAAAAAATGCCTAATCAGCATTCCTAACTTATCCATATCCAGCTCATCAGCTATGCTGCCGATCACTTTTTCTGCCAGTCAATGGGGAAGTTTTCAGAAGCCGGCAGCGACAGAATTACAAAAGTTCAGGGAAGCATAAAAATGTTGCCCGGCAAATGCCGGGCAACTAAAAAAGCTTTTTATTTTTCTGTCAGCATCATCATAATCTGATTGCTTCTCTCCAGGAACCGGGTCATCTGATCCGGTGACAACTGTTTATGGCTCATCACTGCCATATCATAAAGCTGTTCGCAGATCATGGATGTATTTTCATCCTCTTTGTGCTCCTGAATATACTGTACCAGAGGATGGCCCGCATTCAACACTAAAGTCTCGCTGCCGCCGCCGAACATGCTGGCATCCATACCGTACATCTTCATCATATCCTGCATTCTGCGGCTTTCTTCCGAAAGTGTCATCATTGCGGAAATTTTTTCATCCTTCAGTTTCTCCACTTTCACATTCAAATTGTCCTGTTTCATCACTTTGCGGAACAATTCCTGCAGTTCTTTGGCCGTCTCTTCCAGATCTCCATTATCCTCTGCTTTCAGGGTATCGGTCACATCTGCGTCGATTCTCTGGAAATGAACGTCCTCTCTCTTTTGCTCCACGTGAGAAATAAAGGGCGCGTCAATGTTATGTTTCAGAATTACCGCATCCATACCTTCTCTGCGGAACATATTGATGTACTGGCTCTGCTGCACCTCATCGGTTACATAATAGATATTCGTCTTGGGAGTTTCTTTTTCTTCGCTTTCTGTCTCGTTCTCTTTTGCCTCTTCCGTCGTTTCCTCCGCTTTCGTTTCTTCTGCCGCCGGTTCTTCCGCCTCATCCTTTTTATTCTCTTTGATACAGTCTTCCAACGTCAGATACTTGCCGTCCAGATTCTTGTACAGCATATAATCCATAATACGGTCGGAGAATTTTCCGTCCTTGAGGCAGCCGAATTTCAGGAAGGGAGAAATATCATCCCAGCATTTTTCGTAAGCTTCCCGATCGGTTTTGAACATACCCGTCAATTTATCCGCCACTTTCTTGCTGATATACTCTGAAACTTTTTTTACAAAACCGTCATTCTGCAGTGCGCTTCTGGATACATTCAGGGGCAGATCCGGACAATCAATCACACCTTTTAACAACATCAGGAATTCAGGAATCACTTCTTTGATATTATCTGCAATAAATACCTGATTGTTGTACAATTTGATGGTTCCCTCGATGGAATCATACTCTGTGTTGATCTTCGGGAAGTAAAGAATACCCTTCAGGTTAAAAGGATAATCCGTATTCAGATGAATCCAGAACAACGGCTCCTTATAATCCATAAAGACTTTACGATAAAATTCTTTGTATTCCTCATCGGTACAGTCGTTGGGATGTTTCGTCCAGAGAGGATGGATATCACTTAAAGAAACGGGCCGTTTGTTGATCTTTACCATATCCCTGGCCGGTGAAATTTCCACCGTTTCTTTCTTTCCGTCTTCCGTTTCCCTTTCTTCTGTCTTGGCTTCCTCATGGATATGTTCTACCACCACATCTTCATCCGTCAGTTCAGACTCTTCGATGGTCTCATACTCCTGCTCGGCATTGGCTTTGGAAAGGAAAATTTCCACCGGCATGAAAGAACAGTATTTCTCAATGACTTCCCTTACTCTGAACTCATTGGCAAACTCCAGACTGTCCTCGTTGAGGTACAGGGTAATCTCTGTTCCCACGGAAGTTTTGTCACCCTGGCCTATCTCATAATCCACGCCGCCGCCGCACTCCCAGTGTACGGGAGCCGCACCTTCCTGATAGGACAAAGTATCGATATGCACCTCGTCGGCCACCATAAAGGCTGAGTAAAATCCCAGACCGAAATGGCCGATAATCTGATCCTCATTGGTCTTGTCTTTATATTTCTCCAGGAATTGGGTAGCTCCGGAAAAAGCAATCTTGGTAATGTATTCTTCCACTTCTTCTTCCGTCATTCCAAGACCGGTATCAATAAATTTCAGTGTTTTCTCTTCCGGGTTTACCACCACATCAATTTTGCTCTTATAATTCTCCGGGAAGGCATACTCTCCCATGATCTCCAGCTTCTTCAGCTTGGTAATGGCATCGCATCCATTGGAAATCATCTCTCTTACAAAAATATCATGATCAGAATACAGCCACTTTTTTATAATTGGAAATATATTATCACTGTCGATGGATAAATTGCCATGTCTTAATGCCATAATATGCACGCTCCTTTTTCTGAATTTCCTTACTGAATATTATAATAATCTTCCCTTCTGCAAAAGTCAAGAAAAAATTAGCACTCATTCAAAATGAGTGCTAATAATTTTCTTCTTTATCTTAAAAACATCCGAATCATCTTTTCTTTCCAGGGAGACAGCGGATAATACCGCATAGGCAGATCCATCCAGGTAGATTTTTTCACAATGCTTTTCTTATGGCTGAAGGTATCAAAGGATTCCTTTCCATGGTAACTGCCCATACCGCTGGATCCTACTCCGCCGAAGCCCATCCGGGAGGTGGCAAGATGAATAATCGTATCATTGATGCATCCGCCGCCAAAGGACAGCTCTTTGATCACCCGGTATTCCGCAGCAATATCTTCCGTGAAAAGATAAAGGGCCAAGGGTTTGGGCCTTCTCTTTATCTTTGCAATTGCCTCCGGAAGATTCCGGAAAGTCAGTACCGGAAGGATCGGACCGAAAATCTCTTCTCCCATCACCGGCGAATCCCAGCTCACCTGATCCAGAATAGTCGGCGCAATCTGCAGGCTGTCCAAATCTCCATATCCGCCTTCTATCACCCGTTCCCCTTTGATCAGATTCATCAGCCGGTCATAATGTTTCTGATTGATAATCTTTGGATAATCGGGATGGAACATTGGTTCTTTTCCCAACATTTTATGGATCCATTTTTTCACCAGCATCAGAAATTCCTTTTTCACCGACTCCTCAATCAGCAGATAGTCAGGAGCTACACAGGTCTGGCCGCTGTTTAAAAATTTTCCAAACACAAGACGTTTGGCTGCCAAATTCAAGTTAGCCGTAGCATCCACAATACAAGGGCTTTTTCCTCCCAGCTCCAGTGTGACGGGAGTCAGATTCCGGGAAGCTTTTTCCATGACCACTTTCCCCGTCTCCACTCCGCCGGTAAAGAAAATATAATCAAATTTCTGATCCAGAAGCTGGGTGTTTTCCTTCCTTCCCCCTTCCACCACGGCCACATACTTTTTAGGAAAAGCCTCGGAAAGAATCCGGTTTATGACCCTGGAAACAGCCGGCGCATAGGCGGAAGGCTTTACCACGCAGCAGTTTCCTGCGGCAATAGCCCCCACCAGCGGTTCCATTGTGAGCATAAAAGGATAATTCCATGGGGACATAATCAGTACCACGCCGTAAGGTTCCGAAACCACGTAACTTCTGGCATGGAACTGAGCCAGAGGCGTAATTACTCTCTTTTCTTTCATCCAGAAGGGCAGATGTCTGCGGATATAGCGAAGTTCAGAAAGGGTCATGCCCACCTCCGCCATATAAGATTCCGCCTTTGATTTATGCAGATCCTTTTTCAGCGCTTCATAAATCTCGGACTCATGCTTTAAAATTGCCTGCTCCAGACGGTCAAGAGCCATCAGCCGGAAGGGAAGGCTTTTCGTCTGATTTCCGTAAAAGAACAGTTTCTGCATTTTTACAATTTTTTCAATATAATTCACGGTACCACCTCCTGCCGCTATTCTCTCATTTAATACGCTTTATCCAAAATAAACAGCACATCTTCATAGGAGACCTCCCTGGGATTTACGATCATGGCGCCGTCGTTCAGCGCTGTCTGTGCCACAAGAGCGAAATCTGACTTTTTCACTCCGCACTCCCTTAAACGCACCGGAAGTCCGCAGAGTCTGTGAAGACGCTGACGAAGCAGCCATACCTGACGGATCGCCTCTTTCCCCCGCAGCTCTTTCGGTGTTTCCATGCATATTTTCTCTCCTGCCAGCACATACAGAAGCTCTCCATACTGTTCTTTCAACACTCTGTGATTAAACGCCATGCCGTGGGGAAGCAGTATGGTCATGGCGTCGCCATGGGGCACGTGGCAGACTCCCCCCAGCGCATGGCCGATGGCATGGATCACCCCTACCATGCTGTTGGAAAAAGCTGCTCCGGCCATCATTGAGGCGTTGGCCATGGCAAGCCGGGCCTGCCCGTCTTTCCCGTTTTTAACCGCATTCTCCAGGTTTTCTGCGATCAGGCGGATAGCTCCCACCGCATAAACATCACTGACCGGGTTTTTCTGCATGCAGGTATACGCCTCGATGGCATGGCATAATGCATCCATCCCAGTGGAGGCAGTTGTCTTTGGCGGGAGCGTCTCTGTCATTCTCACATCCAATACTGCCACGTCCGGCTGCAGATAGTAAGAAATAAATTCCATTTTCAATCTTCGTGCTTCATTTTTGATTACCGCCACCAGGGTAGACTCTGATCCTGTACCCGAAGTGGTGGGAACTGCAGCAAAGGGAATTCTAACCGCTCCGCTTAAATTTTCACAGCCCCAAATATCCAGAAGATCATCCACGTTCTGGGATAGAACCATTCTGACTCCCTTTGCCGTATCTATGACAGAACCTCCTCCCACAGCCACCAGACTGTCGCATTCCTGTCTTCTGTATTCTGCCGCAATATTATGCACCACCTGCAGAGAAGAGTCTGCCGGAATTCGGGTATAGATTCCTCCTTCTTTTATCCCTCCTTCTGCCAGAGCGTCGACTACAATTTGAAGTGTTCCGATCTTTTCCAGGATTTCATCGGACAGTATCATCGGCTTTACCGCGCCGAGATTTTTCAGCTCTGAAGGAAGATTCTCCAATGCGTGACGTCCGGAAAGCACTTTTGCAGAACTTTGAAATTCATAATATTTTGGTATCATTTTCAAGACTCCTCGTATTTTTTATGCATGGATTTAATATGGTAAGGCTTTTTTTCCTCCTTTGACGGAGTGTAGGCTCCCCGCAGTGCGCCGATCAGAATCCTCAGATATACCAAAAGGGTGCTGGTTTCTTTTCTGGGTACTCTTTTTAAAATTCTTTTCGTCATAAACCGGGGAAACAGGTAAGATTCCACCACATCCACACATCGGGTCAGTTCCATCGCCGTGCCGATATCGCCATGAAGAGAAAATGCATGGGCGCTGTAAGCCTGAGCAATTCCCATTCTTCCGGTCAGCACCTCAAAGGCCCCGTCCAGGCTGCGGAAAGTAATGGCCGTATCGTAATATCTCTGAATCCGGGGATTCAGCCTTTGAAGCTGATTCTGACTTTTTCTAAAGAATAACCGGGGCCCTTTTTCCGAGCAGGCCAGACAGTAGGTCATTCCCTCCGGCCAGCTGTCAATTTCATCTTTTACCCGGCTGTCCAGCCGATACAGCTCGCAAATTCCTCCGTAAAGTACGTACAGCACAACGCTCGCCGTCCGGCGTTTGATAAAACTCCCGGCTTTTCGTCCCCTGCTGATCTCAAATTCCATCGCTTTCTTCTCCAAATCGTTTCTTAATTATGCTTCTGGCCACACTGATGCCGTTGGCGCTGGCCTGCTGAAGCCCTCTGGTCACGGAAGCTCCGTCTCCCACTGCCCTCAGTCCTTTTACGCTGGTCTGGAAATCTTTGTCCACCACCACCTTGTTGGAATAAAATTTCACTTCCACCCCGTAAAGAAGGGTTTCATCGCTGGCAATTCCCGGAGTGACCTTGTCCAAAGCTTTGATCATCTCTTCTATATCCACCATAATTCTGTGGGGGAAAACAAGGGAAAGATCCCCCGGCACCGCATCCTTTAAGGTGGGAATCAGATTGTTGCGGCAAAGCCGCTCCTCCGTGGTCCTTCTTCCCCTTTTGAAATCTCCAAAGGTCTGAACCATGATTTTTCCGTCGCAAAGCATATTGCTCAGCTGCGCCACCTGTTTTCCGTATTCGATGGGAGTCTTAAACGGCTTGGTAAAATTTTTGGACACCAGCAGTGCAAAATTGGTATTCTGCGTCTTGTATTGGGCTGATTTATAGGCGTGTCCATTGACGACCGCCAGTCCGTTTTCGTAATATTCCGTCGCCACTTCCCCTGAAGGATTGGTACAGAATGTTCTCACCTTATCGTCAAAGGTGGGAGTATAATAAATCAGTTTTGCCTCATACAGATTCTCATTGAGGAATTCCATCACCTCGTCCCGGACTTCCACCCGAACGCCGATGTCCACTGTTCCCACCTGGGTTTCAATACCGTGCTGCCGGCACAGATGACTTAACCAGTCTGCCCCTTCTCTTCCCACAGCAGCCACAAATTCATCAGCCTCATACCGCTGTCCATCCTGGGTCACCACGGCCCGGGCCTGCTGATCTTCAATCTCCATATCCGTCACCATGGTCATGAATTTCATCTGGACGCCTTTTTCCAGCAAATCCTGCTGCAGACGCTGATAGATTTTATATCCTTCTTCTGTGCCCAGATGACGAATGGGACACTCCACCAGTTTTAAATTGGCGTTGATCGCCTTTTTCCGAATCTTCCGAATCTCTTTCTCCTTATCAATTCCATAAACTTTTTTATCCGCGCCAAACTTCAGATAGATGCTGTCAGACTCTTTCAGGAGTTCCATCGTTTTCTCATATCCCAGAATTTCCGGAAGATTTCCGCCCACATCGGGAGACAGGGACAATTTCCCATCGGAAAAAGCTCCCGCTCCTGCAAAACCTGTGGTGATGGAACAGGGTTTGCATCCCATACATTTTCCGTTTTTTCGCTTTGGACAGTTTCTCTTTTCGATGGATCTGCCCTTTTCCAACATTAAAATTTTCATATCCGGACATTTTTCCATCAACTCATAGGCGCAAAAAATTCCTGAAGGACCGGCTCCTATGATAATTACGTCATACTTTTCCGCCATATATTCTCCTTTAACCTTCCACAATCAGATAGCGGCCATCCGGCAGAGGAAATACTTCACTGGCTTCTTCCAGTTCTTCATCGGTCATATCCTGCACATCCATGCCCGATTCTTCCATGTAATCCCTCACTTCATCCAGAGAATCTGCAACCACTGCCATGCAGTCCTCCAGAAAAGCCTCTGCCTCCTCCATAGTCTCCGCCACCGGTTCATCAAACAATTGTTCCTGATTATCCAGAAAAATCTTCAAACATTCTTCACTGTATTCCTGCGTCATTTCTCATTCCCCCTTTTGTATTTTCAGCAATTCGGACGGATGCTCGATAATTCTGTCCGCATGGTTTTCTTCCAGTTCTTTTCTCTGGCGAAAGCCCCACAGCACCCCGATGGTATACATTCCCGCCGCATTTCCCGTGATCATGTCCGTGTCCGTATCCCCTACATACATGCATTCTTCCGGTTTTACGCCCAGACACCGGGCAATCAGAAGCGCACACTGGGGAGATGGCTTCCGTTCTATTTCAGGTACCTGTCCCTGAATCATGTCAAACAGGTTTTCTCCATAGATACCGTAAATGGCTCCCAGAGCTGCCGGATGGGGTTTATTGGTGCACACAGCCAGTTTCACCCCCCGCTCCTTCAGCTGGTTAAGCGTTTCTGTCATGCCTTCATAGGCGGTCACATGATACAGCGGATCTTCCGCAAACATACTGCGATACATGCTGCGCGCTTCATCCAGACAGGAAAGGTCTCCTCCTGCAGCACGGATACTCCGTTCCATCAGCATATCCGCTCCGTCTCCTGCGAAATAATTATAGGCTTCCACAGGATGAGGGGGCAGATGATAATGGGCCAATACCTGATTGGCGATATGAGCAATGGATTCCACCGTATCCAGCAGCGTTCCGTCTAAATCAAATAAACATGCCTTGTACATTTTACGTTCTCCCCGTCCGTCTTTTTCATATATTTCACATTATTTTGAATAATTTATTCGTTTTAAGTATACCCTCCTCTTATGGGACCTGCAAGCCGTTTTCATCATTTTTTACTTTATGCTTTCTTTTTTCGGCGAAAAGTATTACAATGTTTGTAAATTATTCTAAAAGGAGAAGAAAAATATGCGTAAACACAGCGTCATGAAAATGCTGGCATGGCTGATGGTTCTCGGTGCAGTGATCGGAGGTCTTATCGTATTCTTCAAAAAATCAGAAATGGACGACGATGATCTGTTCGATGATGATATCGATGATTCCGACACCTGTCCGGGGTGCAGCGACACAGGGCGCAGCTATACAACCATTTCCAAAGATCAGGCAGACGCCGGACAGGAAACTGACGAGAAAAAGGATCAGGAACCTGCAGCTGATGAAAAAGAAGACTAATGCAAAAACACGGCAGTGTGAATTTTTAGTGTTCACACTGCCGCAGTTTTTATACTTCTTTTGCTTATACGGTCCACGCTTCCTTCAGTCTGCCGATTCCCTCTTTTATCTTTTCTTCCGTCATGGCCCCGTAGCCAATAATCACCCTGTCTGAACGTTCCCGCTGAAAACCGGAAGTATCGTACTCGGATATTCCGTACACACGAACTCCCGCCCTTTTGGCTCTGGCAATGGCTTCTTTCTCAGACAGCCCGTTGACAAAGCGCAGAACCACATGGAGTCCCGCATTCTCCCCGGAAACCTGGCAGATGTCTGTCATCTGCTTTAACAGTGATAAAAGGAGATCATGTTTGCTTTTATAAAGCGCCCTCATCCGATTCAAATGGCGTTCATAATAGCCCTCCCGGATAAATGTCTCAATAATTTTCTGATCCGCCCGGGATACGGTAACGGAAAAATCCCGGCCTTTTTCCTCGTATTTTTTCATCAAAGATTCCGGCAGCACCATATAGCTGATGCGAATAGCCGGAGCAATGGATTTGGAAAAGGTGCCCAGGTAAATGACTCTGTCTCTGTTATCGTAACCCTGGAGGGCCGGAATAGGTTTTCCGCGATAACGGAATTCACTGTCATAATCGTCTTCCAGGATATACCTTCCCTCACCCTCTGCCGCCCAGGCAAGAAGCTGCATCCTTCGTTTCAGCGGCATCACATTTCCCATGGGGAACTGATGGGAAGGCATCACATAGGCAGTATCTGCACCAGACAGCGCCAGCTCGTCCATCCGCATTCCCCATTCATCCATGCCGATTCCCTGTACCTCATAGCCCAGGTGGCGAAAACAGAGATAGGCGCTTTTATAGGTGGGATTCTCCATGGCTATGCGGCGGTTTCCTCCCAGCACCACTCTGAGAAGCATCAGCAGGTAATCATTCCCCGCTCCCACTACAATCTGCTCCGGGCTGCAGCAGACGCCGCGGGCATGGTGGAGATAGGAAGTCAGGATACTGCGAAGCCCCGGCTCTCCCTGGGGATTTCCCAGTTCAAACAAAGACGGCCCCTCCGACAGTACCTCCCTGGAAATTTTTTTCCACTGATTATAGGGGAATCCCTTTTCGTCAATTCCGTTTACCGCGAAATCCCATATATATTTTTCCTCTTTTTCCTTCGTCGTTTCCTGAGTCTCCGATGCCTGCCCCGGCATCTGGAACATTCCCTCAAGATCACAGACAAAATATCCCCGGCAGGGAACAGACTCAATATATCCCTCTGATACCAGTTGGAGATACGCCATGTCCACTGTACTCCTGCTGACCTGCAGATGTGAAGCCAGAGCGCGGGAAGAAGGCAGACACACCCCAGGGAGTATCTGCCTTCTTTGGATTTCCTGTTTCAGATATCGGTAAATCTGCTCGTATAAAGGTATTTTAGATTCTGAGTTTAATGATATCGTTAATTCTTTCATTTTGGCAATTTAAAGGAGCTTTTTAACGATACAATCCGATTGAATACCAAATGGTCTTCTTTGGAATCCCTGGCATCCACACAGAAATATCCGTTTCTTACAAACTGGAAACTGTCATATGCTTTCGCTTCCGTCAGAGAGGGCTCCAGATAACATTCTTTCAGCACCGTCAATGAGTTGGGATTCAGGTTCAATGAACCATCCTCATTATAAACGCCCTTTTCTTCATCTATAATATTCTCATACAGTCTCACTTCCGCTTCCACCGCAGTCCGGGCCGCTACCCAGTGGATCGTTCCCTTTACTTTTCTTCCGGTAAAACCGCTGCCGCTGCGCGTCTCGGGATCATAGGTACAGTGTACTTCCGTCACCTCACCCCTTTCATTTTTTATAAAGCTTTCACACTTCACAAAATAAGCGTTCATGAGACGGACTTCATTCCCTGGAAATAACCGGAAATATTTTCTGGGCGGTTCTTCCATAAAATCTTCCCGCTCAATATAAAGCTCTCTGGCAAAAGGAACTTTCCTGCTGCCCAGAGCTTCGTTTTCCAGATTGTTGGGCACGTTGAAATATTCCACCTGATCCTCAGGATAATTATCAATGACCAGTTTAATGGGATTTAAAATCGCCATCACTCTGGGGCGTTTCATCTTCAGATCTTCCCGGATACAATACTCCAGCATAGCATAATCCACAGAACTATTTGCTTTGGAAACTCCACAGAGATCCACAAACATCCGAATAGATTCCGGAGTAAAGCCTCTTCTTCTGAGGGCGGCAATGGACACCAGACGGGGATCATCCCAACCGTCCACAATCCCGTCTTCCACCAACTTCTTAATATACCTCTTTCCGGTCACCACATTGGTCAGATAAAGTTTTGCAAACTCAATCTGCTTGGGCGGTCTTTCATACTCCAATTCCCGCACTACCCAGTCGTACAGGGGTCTGTGATCCTCGAATTCCAATGTACAGACAGAATGGGTTACCCCCTCTATGGCATCCTCAATGGGATGAGCGAAATCATACATGGGATAGATACACCAGGCGTCGCCTGTGTTATGATGGGTCATATGAGCCACGCGATAAATCACCGGATCTCTCATATTGATGTTGGGAGACGCCATATCAATCTTGGCACGGAGCACCATGGTTCCATCCTCATATTTTCCCTCTTTCATTTCTTCAAACAGACGAAGATTTTCTTCTATACTTCTGTCACGATAAGGACTGTTTTTCCCCGGTTCCGTGAGAGTTCCGCGGTATTCCCGCATTTCCTCCGCTGAAAGCTGACAGACAAAAGCCTTCCCTTTTTTTATCAATTTTACAGCCGCCTCATACATCTGGGGAAAATAGTCCGAGGCAAAATACAGGCGATCCTCCCAGTCGGCTCCCAACCAAGCCACATCCTCTTTAATAGAGTCTACAAATTCTTCTTTTTCCTTTGTGGGATTGGTGTCATCAAAACGGAGATTAAATTTTCCATGATACTGCTGTGCCAGACCGTAATTCAACAATATGGATTTGGCGTGTCCAATATGAAGATATCCGTTGGGCTCCGGCGGAAATCTGGTACAGATCGTCTCATACTTTCCCTCCGCCAGATCCTGGTCGATAATCTGTTCAATAAAATTTCTGGAAATTGTTTCCTTTTCCACTTATATTCCTCCTCAGGTACAAACTGAGCCGCCTGTTACGCAGGCGACTCAATGATGATCTTTTATATCATACCATAAAATTTCCCATTGTCAAAGGGTCTTACATAAATCTTCCCAATAAATCTTCCATATCACGAATGGGTAAATCAAAAATAATCGGCAGCGCAATATATAATACAAGAGCTATGGCCGCTGCGGTCAGAACCTGTGCCACGATGAAACAGTATACCTTCCGGTCCGGTTTCATCTGCACTGCGTGTTCATATCCCCTCAAATAAAAACAAAAACTGATCAGTGACAGAATGCACATCAAAACGATGGCGAACCGGGGGAAAGACATGATAAACAGCGCAGTCAGCAGTATCATCACACTGTCCACAAAAGCGCTGAATCCCACCGCCGTCATCATTTTATGTATGGTTGTACTTCCCTTGAAGGCTGTCACAATTCCTTTGAAAATTGCCGCCTGCAGATATGCAAAACCAATGGTAAGAATCAGGACAAAAACAATAAGCCGGAAAATGGGCAGTTCCACCATGCCGCCCGCCATACTTTTTATTTTCGATGTCAGGAAAAGCATGATCAGCAAACAGACAACCGCCTTCAGTCCAACCATCTCCAGCCCCATCACATTGCTGTTGCTGTCGCACAAACGTTTCATCGTAGTATCCGGCCGGGTAATCAGCGCCGGTATCTCTGCAAACATGTTTTTTGTATTTTTTACAAATTTTCCCGTCTTTTCCTGAAACCACTGGCCGTTAAAATTGTTCTGGGATTGCCTGTAGAATCCTCCCGGCTGCTGGTTCATGTAAGGATTCCCCTGCTGCTGATTCATGTAAGGATTCCCCTGCTGCTGGTTCATATAGGGATTCCCCTGCTGCTGATTCATGTAGGGATTCCCCTGCTGCTGATTCATATAGGGATTCCCCTGCTGCTGATTCATATAGGGATTCCCTTGCTGCTGGTTCATATAGGGATTCCCCTGCTGCTGGTTCATATAGGGATTCCCCTGCTGCTGATTCATATAGGGATTCCCCTGCTGCTGATTCGTATAGGAATTCCTCTGCTGGCCCATATCGGGATCGCTCTGCTGCTCCTTCAGAACCACAGTTTCATCATCCTGAGTTCCTGTGGGCTGTATCTTCGGTTTGCTGCAGTCACAGGGCTGACCATCGATCAATGGTTTTCCACATCTGGTACAAAATTTAGCCATCTTTTTCTCCTCTTTTTCAAGTTTTTCGCTACTTAAAATTATATTCCATTCACCCCCAAAGTCAAGTAAATATCCGGTTAAAGGAATTTTTACCCCAAGCAAAGGCAGGGTCATAGGGAAACCAATTCCCCCATAACCCTGCTGTGATTATCTTCTATTTACAATCTTCGCCGCGTAACTTATAGATGGCAGCAGACACCGCCGTGTAAATAAAATTTCCTCCCTGGGCCATTACCTGCAGCGTGGCGGGCGCCATGGCGATTTCCATTGGAAAATTAAAGGAAAGCGTAGCCGTGTCTGAAGAGGTGTGGAAACGGTGAGACGCCAGGGCGCCTGGAACAGCCGTCCCGTTCAATTCCAAGGCCAGCGTCACGGTCAGCGGGAAATTCACGCCGGAAGCCGGCGCAATATTGCCATGGAACGTTACTGCATACAGTCCTGGTGTGTTTATGATAAACTGGCTGCTCCCCGCCGTATGGGAAATACTGGTACCGGACGCCACTCCATTCTGATCAAATTCCAGCGGCTGACCATTGGAACCCGGAGCGGACGGCGTAGAATACGCAGCCAAAAGATCCTCCAATGCAGATGAACCGGCAGGGCCGGCAGCTCCTTTAGGCCCCATCGGTCCGGTGGCTCCTTTAGGTCCTGTCGGGCCGGTGGCTCCCTTAGGTCCCGTCGGACCCGTTGCTCCTTTACTGCCGGCAGGGCCGGTAGCTCCTGCGGGACCGGCAGGGCCTGTTGGTCCCGGCCGTCCCGGCGGCCCCGGGATGGGATCCGGGCAGCAATTTTTAGAGGGGCATCTGCACTGCATATTGGACTCCTGACATTCCTGTTCATCTTTTCTGTTAAACCATGCCATATGGATTCTCCTGGTATCTGAGTTCTTAATAATATATGTGTTATCTGACAAAGAGTCACTCTTTTTCATCAGCATAGGGTTCTGCCGGGAAAAATATTCTTTATTCTGCAGATACCAGGGAGAATCCGGCTGATACCTTCCCGCCATTTCATTATATTTCTCCGCCTGCTTTTGATCCCCCATCCTGTCATAACAGACACACAGAGAAATTGCCGGCAGAAAGCCATAACACTCTTCCTGGATAAAAGCTCCTGATTTCATATCCTTTGGTGCGCAAAACGCCTGACGATACCAATAAACGGCCTGGGAATATTGTTTCCGGTTCAAAAAATACCCGCCCAGCGCACAACAGGTTTCCGCCCTCGGCACATCATATTCCAGACTTTTTAAAAGGGAAGGAAGAATTTTTTCTGTTTCCCCCTTTTGTTCATAACACCATGCCAACTGCCGTGCTGCATCAATCTTATTTTCCCTCCATCCGTTTTCCCTCTCCAGGAAATGTTCCAAAACCTGTATGCTTTTATCATACTGTTCCTGCATCAGCAGCTCTCTGCCGTAATAGTACAAAGCTCTTTCATCAAAGACTTCTCCCTTCGCTTCCATTTCCTGATAAATCTTCAGATTTCTCCCGCCGTCTCCTGATTTTTCCTTTTTGTGATGCACCGGTATGTCTGCATATATTACCCTCCCGGATATGGGAATTACTTCATGTACTCTACCTGAAAATAAAAACTTTCCGTTATTTCTCACCAGTCTTTCCCGATAATAGGAAAACACCGGCCGCCCCTGCTCGTCGAAAGCAGTCTCATAGGGCATCATCACCATATCAACGTCCGTGGACAGCTCCTCTTTTAATTTTATCAGAGCCTCTCTGCTCTTTTCCGGAAATACATCGTCTGCATCCAGCCACATACAATATTCCTTTGACGCTTTGGAAAAAGAATAATTTCTGGCAGCGGCAAAGTTCTCCTTCCATGGGTAATCATAGATACAAGCCGTGTACTTTTTGGCAGTCTCTTTCGTCCTGTCCCTTGAACCTGTATCTACGATAACAATTTCATCCACCGTATCTTTTACGCTATCCAGACACCTGGCCAGAGTCAGCTCTTCATCCTTTACAATCATACAGAGACTGATTGATACCATTTTTCCATCCTTTCACCAATGGGAAGATCAAATTCTGCGCAGCAGCTCCCAGACATCCATCATAAGAAAAGAAGGCAGAAATTTTGCCGCCAGTCGGTGCACCATGCAGACTGGCCCCGGAGTGGAAACCGCCAGACCCAGGCGGCTGTCCAAAAGAGCCCATTTTGCCACGGATCTGACTGGGGAGGCCAGAAGGAAATGACGAATCCTGTTTTTCCCCTGGCTCTCTTTTGCCCCCGGGATAAACTCTGTATCCTTAATCCAATAGGGACAGACAGCGGTCACGTAAATTTCTCTGCCCATCACCTCCCGCCGGAGTCCTCGGCTGTATCGATAAAGGAAAGCCTTGGATGCGGAATAAATATTAAGATAGGGGAAGGGCTGAAAGGCTGCCGTGGAACAAATCTGCAGAATCCGGCCGCCTTTTTTCATAAAAGGCAGGCTCATCACTGTGACCGCCACCGCTGCCCGGCAGTTTAAATCGATCATATCCAGACTGTCTTTGAGGGACACTTCCTGGTAGCTGCCTATTTTTCCAAAACCTGCTCCATTGATCAGCAGCCTGATTTCCGGCCGCCGCTTCTCAAGCTGCCGTTCCAGTTTCATCAGCTCTTCCTCACTGGTCAAGTCCAGCGGACAGGTTCTGACCGGCACAGAACATTCCTTTTGGAGTTCCTGCAAACGCTCCTGTCTTCTTGCCACAGCCCAGATTTCTTCAATCTCCCCCTCTCTTTTGGAAATCTCCAGAACGAACTGACGTCCCAGTCCGCTGGAAGCTCCTGTAATCAGCGCAATTCTCATGCGGCATCCACTCCGTTCCTTTTAAATGCATCCATGCGGACGAATTTTGCATCTTTCAAGTCGTTTTCATTCAGCGGGCGCTTCACTACCCGGCAATTGCACGTTGTTCCCCGCTCATGCTGAAAGCATTCCAGTCCGGCCGTACAGACGGCGGCGCCGCCGCTTTCCGAGGCAATGACCATATCGTTTCCCAGATACAGTAAAATATGCTGATACTTGCCATTCCCAAATACACAGCAGACCGCGTCGCCCGGCCGCAATTCCTCCCGGGTGATTTCCCTTCCATACTTTCCAAAATTATCCGCATTTAAATCAGCTCCAAAATCATAGCCATTCTGGGTATAAGCATACATCAGCAGCCCGGAACAATCCACGCCGCCGTCCTGGGGACCGTTTCCTCCCCAGATATACTGATCGCCGATGAGGGACATGGCGGTCCGGCAGACGGGGCTGTCGTATACCGTTACCGTACACCCAGCGGTACACAGACCGATTCTGGCGGTTATCCTGGCCGTACCGGCTTCCCTGGCCACAATTTTCCCGCTGGATACCGACGCCACAGATGAATCTGAACTCTTCCAGCTAATACGCCGGAAATCTGTCGTATCCTCCGGCTGGCAGCTCACATAAAGATTGGCGGCTTCCCCCTTTTGCAGAACTATTTCTGTTTTGGACAAGGTAATGGCCTCCAGAGGTATCCCTTTGGTTCGTCTGACGCCGTCGGATCTTTTTCCTTCCTCATCAACATAGTAGTTTCCTATCCATGCCCCCTTCATCATCCGGCCGTCTGAACCTACGTAATAGTCGTCCACCCAGGCGCTGGTTTCCAGAGAACCGTCCTTTTCCTCTCCGAAATAATACCATCCCCCATCAATCTGCTGCCAGCCCGACACTCGATATCCGGCGCCGTTAAAATAGTACCACTGATTTCCAATCAGCTTCCATTCATTTTCCGGCCAACCGCCGTTTTCATTTTCATACCGCCACCCGGCATCACTTTTCTGCCAGCCGGCTGCCTGCACCGGAACAGTGATCAACAACGATATTGCCAGAGTTAGCGTAAGGACGCTGATCATCTTTGTGATTCTTTCTTTTCTCATAATTTTCCTTCCCTTTTTTTATAAACCATGCTATAATGTTTTTTACGGGGCATTAGCGCAGTTGGGAGCGCGCAACATTCGCATTGTTGAGGCCACGGGTTCGAATCCCGTATGCTCCACTGCAGGCGTATTTATTGGGAAGTCATTGAAAATCCCGATAGATACGCTGTTTTTATTTTTTAATCTTATCATATATGATATGCATATTCTATTAGTTTAAGAAATTTTAATCAAATGCAAATTCCCCCGGCTCATCGCCGGGGGATACAAGACACTGTCTTTAACTGCATTACGCAGAAACATCCATAAGGGAAATGAAAATTCCTTTCCCCGCCGTACCATTGACTGTCCATCCCTTCTTTCCTTTGTACATGGCAACCGTCTCTTCCAGACCTTCCCCGAATATCCCCGGACTTTCCACCCCGCCGCATTCATAGCCGCGCAGCATAAACAAAATCTCCAGAGCAGTAACCATATACTGGCTTTCGCCTTTCTTGACATAGTGGCCTTCCAGAGCTGCTGCGGATTTTTCTCCCCAGACACCATCCTCTTCCAAACCTGCATTATAATCCAGGTTCATGGCGTGCTGCACAGCCCTGACTGCGCCTTTCTTTGTTTCTTGTCCCCAAACTCCGTCAACGGCAAGTTCTGCTTTACAGAAATTATTTGCGTGGATCTGTCCGGCGGCAATGATTTCGTTGGCTATACTCTGATCAGATTCCTGTTTTACATAATCTGCTGACACAAAACCATATTTTTCATCGCAGAGAATATAATACCAGGCGTCTCCATCAGCAGCCTGCACTGTATCGCATATTCCCACCAGGGTTCCGGTTTTCAGCGGACTGAACGAGCATAGTCCATTCCCGGTGCCGGCCCATTTCCGAACGTTCAGCGGGGCAGTCACCCGGCCGTTCCATTTGACGGATTTATTCAGCGTCTGACTGTTTTCAGCGCCTGATCCGCCGTCAGCTTTACTGCCTGTCGTCAGATTGGCTGCCACGTGATGGCCCTCATATAAAAGAATATCCCCCCGGAGCAGATAACTGGCGGAGGTAAGATATTTGGATGCTGAAAGTACCGTAAACCCCGCCGCTTTCAGCGCCGGCCTCAGATTTCCAGTGTAGCAGTAAATGCTGACTCCTTTCAGTGCAGCATTATTCAGCCGGTACCCCGCGGCTTTCACGATAGCCGCTATGCCGCTGGAACAATCCGCCTCACATTTAACGGTAATCCGGGCCGGATCATAGTTGCTGGCTTTCAAATGCTGCCAGAACGTATATCGATCATTCTGATCATAACCAATTCGATTATTCTTTGCGGCCGCTTCCGCCATACCGGCAATCATCTCCCGTACTTTTCCATCTGGATGCCGAAGCACATAATTCCACGGCCTGTTGTACCAGGATCTTATCTCCCATTCACCGCCAGTCTGATCGCCGGCGGCGCCGCCGGAGTATCTTCCCCTTTCATCATGTCCGCAATTGCTGATCATCAGCGTAACCTCCTTATTTACATACTGATTATAAATTAAGGTATTCCAGAGGCTCAAATACGTTCCTTACCGTTTCTTTTTTATCAAATTTATTCAATCAAACAAATTGATAACAGAATGTGGTATGATAATTACAAAGGCAGCTGAATGGGAAGCTTTAACACATTTGATGATTTAAGGAGGGAAAGTACATGATTGATTTTAAGAATGGCAGCGTATTGAAGCTGAAAAAAAGCGGTAAGTTCAGCAATGAAAAGGTGATATCTCCGCTTTTCGTTTCCGGCGAACAGTTCATCGGAGAATATCAGGCGCTTCGTGATTACGTAATTTTCACCAATAAGCGGATTATTGCTGTAAATGTCCAGGGAGTTACCGGCAAGAAGAAAGATTTTACGACTCTTCCCTATTCCAAAATTCAGCTTTTTTCTGTAGAAACTTCCGGTGTTCTGGATTTAGACAGTGAATTAGAACTATATTACAGCGGAGTGGGCAAGATTGTATTCGAATTTACCGGTGAAAGTGATATTGTGAATATTGCAAAAATAATTGGTGAATACATATTGTAAATCTTAATCCTCCTGCCTCCGGGCAGGGGGCCGCCAACTGTCCACCAAAAAAAGAGCCTGTAAAAACAGACTCTTTTTCAAGCTACCGACGGGAATCGAACCCGTGACCTCAACACTACCAATGTTGCGCGCTACCTACTGTGCCACGGCAGCCTGTGCAGCAGTTCAACTCGCTACAGCAATAGTAATTCTAGCAAAACTTAACGGATATGTCAAGCAGAAAATGAATTATTTTGTTATCTTTTTGTAATGCAGGCTTTTACTTTCTGGCGTATCCGCTGCAGAGCGTTGTCAATGGACTTTGCCGGCCGTTCCAGACGTTCCGCTATCTGGATATAATCAGCTCCTTCCAAGTACATTTTAAGAACCTGATTCTCAAATTTGCTCAACAACCCCTGGATTTCTTTTTCAATTCCCGCCGTGTTTTCCTGATCAATGATAATTGCCTCCGGATTCTGTACGGAAATCTGTCTTAACTCCGAAGCAAATTCCTCATCGCTTAAGGAAATGTAGGTATTCAGCGGCTGATGCTTTTGCCTGTTGGAACTTTGAATTGCATTATACAACTGCCGTTCAATGCAAAGCCTGGCAAAGGAGGCGAAAGAGACCTCCTTTTGAGGATTAAAATCTCTCAGCGCCTTAAAAAGACCCAACATTCCTTCCTGAATCAGATCATCCGTCTCACCGCCCACTAAATACATAGCCCTGGCCTTTTTTCTCACCAGCGGCTTATATTTGGCCATCAGATAATCTGCTATGCCGTCGTCATCCTGTCCTTCCTTTATCTGCTGGATCAGCTCTTCATCTGATAACGTTTCAAAATCCCTCATATCTTCCTCTTTGCTATCCCCTTTGCCTCACAATCTCATATGCAAGAATACCGGCTGCAACCGATGCATTCAGCGAATCAATATCGCCTTTCATGGGAATCGAAGCTACAAAATCACATTTTTCCCGCACCAGGCGGCTGACGCCTTCCCCTTCGTTTCCGATCACCAGACCAATAGGGCCTTTTAAATCCAGATCATACATAGAAGTTCCGCCCATGTCGGCGCATACAAACCAAAGTCCTTCTTTTTTCAACTCCTCTATCACCGACACCAAATTGGTTACTCTGGCTACCGGGGTATAATTCAATGCGCCGGCGGAAGCCTTCGCCACCGTGGCCGTCAATCCCACTGCCCTTCGCTTGGGAATGATCACTCCATGGGCTCCTGCCTGATTGGCCGTCCGGATGATCGCCCCCAGATTATGGGGATCTTCGATGCCGTCCAGCAAAACCAGAAAAGGCGCCTCTTCCCTTTCCCTGGCATTCTCCAGCATCTGCTCCACCGTACCGTATTCATAAGCCGCCGTGAACGCAATTACTCCCTGATGTTTTCCAGTCTCAGACAAATGGTCCAGCCTGTCCTTTGCCGCATAATGGATCACCGTCTTTTGCTTTTTTGCTTCTCTCACAATCGTCCTTACCGGTCCGTCTTCACACCCATCCAGCACGTAAAGCTTATCCACACTCCTGCCGGACCGGAAAGCCTCCAGCACGGCGTTTCTGCCTTCCACCAAATTTTCATTCTGACTGTTTTTTTCCATAAATCTCCCTTATTCCAAACCGACTTTCATCAGATCAACGATTCTTTTTATGTTCCCTGAAAGATATAGATATCCCATAACCGCCTCAAATCCCGTCGCTCTGTGATAGTCCGCCAGGCTGGCATTTTTGGCCGTGGTATGAGGTTTGGCATTTTTTCCTCTCTTATATACGCGTTCCTCTTCCTCAGTCAAATGGGGACGTATTTTTTCCATCATCTCCGACTGTTTTTGAGCTTTCACCAGACGGCTGGATTTACGGTGAAGCTGCTGTACCGGCATATTGCCCTCGCTCATGATCATCGTGCGGATCAAAAGATCATAAATGCTGTCTCCTATATAAGCCAAGGCCAGCGGAGAATAGGTTCTCACATCCACATCTGCCAGTTGGAACCGTTCTTTAAAATATGTCAGGCTCTCTTCCATTTCACTCCTTCTCTTGTATCTTCCAGAATAATTCCCTGCGCCAGCAGCTGATCCCTGATTTCATCCGCCAATTTGAAATCTTTCGCTTTTCTGGCTTCCTGCCTTTTTGCAATCAAAGCCTCAATATCTTCGTCCAGATTTTCCGCTTTTCGTTCTGCTTTCAGCCCCAGAATATCACAGAGAGAAAGAATTTCATTTTTTAAAGTTCCCAGATATTCCCTGGAACTGTTCTCATCGCTTTCCGTATTGGCAAATTTCACCAGTTCAAAAATAGCTGCAATGGCGTCCGCCGTATTCAAATCGTCATCCATAGCCGCCTCAAATTTAGTTCTGAACTCTTTCATCTCTTCCAGGAGATCCCGCTCCTGATCATTGGCCTTTTCCTTTTCCGCTTTCTGCTCCATATCTTTCAGCCGGTCTGTGGATGTGAGAATCCGCTCCAGTGCATTTTTTGAGGATTCCATAATCTCAGCGCTGAAGTTAAGCGGACTTCTGTAATGAGCATTCAGCATAAAGAAACGAAGCACCTGCAGGTCATACTTTTCACTGATCTCTCTTACCGTAAAGAAATTTCCCAGGGATTTTGACATCTTACGATTATCAATGTTCAAAAAAGCATTGTGAAGCCAATATCTGGCAAAGGGTTTTCCATTGCAGCACTCGCTCTGTGCAATCTCATTTTCATGATGGGGGAAAATCAGGTCCTCACCGCCCGCATGTATATCAATCTCTTCCCCCAAGTATTTTTTGGACATCTCTGAACACTCGATGTGCCATCCGGGACGGCCTTCACTCCAGGGGGATTTCCAGAAAGGCTCTCCTTCTTTTTTAGGTTTCCAGAGTACGAAGTCCAGCGGATCCTCTTTTGATTCTTCTCCTGTCACCAGAAGCGAACGGCCCCCGCTTCGCAGATCATCCAGATTTTTATGGGACAGTTTCCCATATTCTTTAAATTTTCTTGTCCTGAAATATACCGTTCCGTCCACATCATAAGCATAACCTTTTTCAATCAGAGTCTGTATCATATCGATCATTCCTCCGATCTCCTGGGTTGCCAGCGGATGAGTAGTCGCCGGTTTCACGTTCATTCCCTCCATATCTTTTTTGCATTCTGCGATATAGCGGGTGGAAATCTCTTCCGCAGACACTCCTTCTTCATTGGCTTTGGCAATAATTTTATCATCCACATCGGTAAAGTTGGATACAAAGTTCACTTCATATCCCTTGTATTCCATATACCGTCTGGCAGTATCAAAAACGATCATCGGTCTGGCGTTGCCGATATGGATAAAATTGTATACGGTAGGTCCGCAGACATACATTTTCACCTGGCCTTCCGTAATTGGTATGAATTCTTCCTTTTTCTTGGTAAGCGTATTGTACAGCTTCATTTACAATTCTCCTTTTTCTATATTCCTGCCGCTAAAAAGCGCCGCGGCCGAAGTTCCTCGATTACGAAAAAAGTGTATGAAAAAATAAAATATTTGTCAACACCCATCCTGCCCTTTTTTACAGCCTTTACACCTTTCACAAGACGCTCCAAACTCCCGGTCACTGTCCGCAAACTGGAGAACCGGTATCAGGGAACAGACGGCATGGGCAGAAATTCCCTGGAGACTTCCGGTAAATCCCAGCCCTTCTTCTGTCGTCGCCTTAATATTCACCTGGCTTTTCTCCAAATGAAGGGCTTCAGCCACGTTTTTTTCCATCTGTTCAATATAAGGCGCTACTTTTGGCCTCTGCGCAATAATCGTCACGTCAATATTATTAACAATATAAGAATGTTCCTCCAGCAGCTTTCCCACATGCTGCAAAAGCACAATACTGGAAATTCCTTTGTACTTTGGATCATTGTCCGGAAAATGGGTGCCAATATCCCGAAGAGCCGCCGCTCCCAGCAGCGCATCCATCACGGCATGAACTGCCACATCCGCATCTGAATGCCCCAGCAGGCCTTTCTCGAAGGGAATTTCAACTCCCCCCAGTATCAGCTTTCTCCCGCTTTCCAGACGATGTACGTCATAACCCATTCCAACTCTCATTTTTCATTCCTCCATTGTGTCTATCATAACGTATTCCTGCATCCATTTCAAATCATTTTGTTTCATTTGGCGTACCTTTTATGGACTATTTGTCACAGTACCGAAACGTTGCTATTAATATGTCATATTATAGTATATAATAAAATGGAATCACCGGAGATTCCGAATAAATGATATCAGTGCAATCATCTCTGGCATTTCTGCCCCTATTTTCTTCCATTTGCTGAAATCGTTTATTTTACTATAACGGTCGGCCATACATTCTGCTGCCAAAGCAGACTGTATGACTGAGCCCGGACATCTTTTTTATTTTTTTGATATTTTTTTATTTTTCCTATTGACAATCTATTCCTATAATTGTATAATAGCAAAGCAGGTTGCGGTTGTGACTTGCAAAAAAGTAAAAAAAGGGATCTTAGCTCAGCTGGGAGAGCATCTGCCTTACAAGCAGAGGGTCATAGGTTCGAGCCCTATAGGTCCCATTTACTTTCAAAAAACTGCATATGGCGAGATAGCTCAGTTGGCTAGAGCATACGGTTCATACCCGTAGTGTCGAGGGTTCGACTCCCCCTCTCGCTACTTCTGTTTAGTCCTGAAATCCTTGATTTTACTTGGGTTTCAGGATTTTTCATTTTTCCTGAAAGCAGAAGGCAATCACCCAGGCGATTGCCTCCGACTGCAGGCTTTTCTTATCTACTTCACACCAGTCACACAGATAGACTGGCCTTCTCCATGAACGACTTTCGTTTCACGAAATCCCGCTTTTCTCATAAGCATTTCCAGTTCTTCCGGACGATAAATCCGCATAAAGCCATCTACCGGCGGCCAGTGGCATTTTTCGGGATCGCTGCCTTCGTTAATCACCGCAAATATTCCCGAAGGTTTTAACACCCGCCGGATTTCCTCAAAGGCGCTGGCCACATCCGGCCAGAAATAAACCGTTTCCACCGCCGTCACCAGGTCGTACGTTTTATCCGGGAAGGGCAGACCTACCACATCTGCCTGACGAATACTGCATCGTTTGCCCAGGTATTCCCGGTTCAGTTCCTCAGACTGCCGGACGCTGACTTCCGAATAATCAACACCGTCAATTATACTGTCCGGCGACATTTTCATCATTTCCGCAATAGCGGCGCCTCCGCCGCATCCCACATCCAAAATCCGCATAGAGGGACGCCATGGCAGCAGCGGCAGTGCAAAGTCTCTCAGCGGCCCATGACTTTTGTTCATCCTCTCCAGCATTTTTTCTCCGCTTTTTCCCGCCGGACGGGCAGGATTCTCTCTCGTCTGTGACATATTTAATTTCATCCTTTTCACAAATTTCTTTCTCTGCCTCAGTTATCTTATACAGAGGGCAATGAATATTTATTATATCACAAATGCAAAACAATGCATATGAAAAACAAGGCACAGGATTCCTGTTTCCCATGCCTTGAACTTCTTTATCATTTCTATTTAATCATCACTTTCTTGCCGGCAACATTGACGCCCTCCAGGTTTTTAAAAAACCATCGATGCATTTTTTCTGAATACTGGACAATTACAGGAATCCAACAATTATATATGTTCATATAGAGGTATTGCCCGGCTTTGATAAAGATCCTTTTTGCTCGTTCTTTCACATCAATGTAGATTCCTTTCTCACCGTTTATCCTTAATACTCCCACTATAATAGTACCACTTCCCATCTTCTGTCCGATGCCTGATTATCCTTTACGCTGCATCGGAATCACTGCCTGTGCTGCTGCTTGTGCTGTCATCGGATGAACTGTAGCTGCTGCTGCCGCTGGTACTGCTGCTGTCTGTGGAGCTGCCTGACTCTTCATCCTCCGATGAGCTGCCGCTTGTGCTGCTGTTGGTCTCACTGTCTGAGCTAGTACTGTCACTTGCACTGCTGTCATCGGATGAACTGTAACTGCTGCTGCCGCTGGTACCGCTGCTGTCTGTGGAACTGTCGTCGTTTCCTCCGCATCCATAGAACATCGTCATTGACAATACTGCAACACCTGCAAGCAATAATACTCTCAATCGTTTCAACTTCATAAATACTGTACTCCCTTCTGTCATGAATCAAGTTAAGTAACAGGTTTTATTCTGTTATGATTCTCACCTCCTTTTTCCATTAGTATAGAAGGTAAGCGTGACCATTTTATGGTATTTATGTGATTATTCTGTGTAAATAAACTCCATTTTTTCCTGATCTATATCGTGACGGCTGACACCGAATCGATATCCCCTGGCCTCCTCCAGCGTCTGCGCCGGATCCTCTTTTAAAACGTAAACGGAAAACAGGATGCCGGAGGGCTCCGGCGAAGTAACTTCATGAAGAGTCCGGTCAGTGATATAGGTATAATAAACCGCTGCAGCCGTTACGGTAAGCATGACAGTTCCCAGAATGGCCATAATGGTATAAAATATCCACCGTTTTTTCTTCATCTCACTCCCCCGCCCTAATAAGGAAAGGCAGTATTTCAGAAGCCTTTTGAGCCACATAAACGGCGCGGGAAATTTCCTGGGGCTTGGATCCGCAAAATCCAAATCCATAGGTAACCGCCAGAAAATCCACCCCCGCCTCCCCGGCTCCCCTTTCGTCATAGGGGGTGTCACCCACCAGTATTGTGTTTCTTCTGTCCGCCTGCGCCAGCTTCATGGCCCGCAGAATCAATTCCGCCTTGGTGGCGCTGTCCTTTTCATCCGTTCCGCAGACTGCGCTGAAATAGGAAAGCAGTCCCAATTGCTGCAGCATTTTTCTGGCAAATTCTTCTTTTTTCAACGTAGCAGTTCCCAGAAAACATCCCCGGGCTTTAAGCTCCGCCAATACTTTCTGTACCCCTTCATAGACAAAGGCCTCTCTTATGCCTTCTGCATGGTAATATTCCCGGTAACAGGCAACGGCCTGCACAATTTCCTCCTCCGCAACGCCCGCCAGATGCCGAAAGGCAAAAGGAAGAGGCGCGCCTATCGCTTTTCGCACAAAATCCTTTCCGGGGAAAGGCTTCTTTATTTTCTGAAATGCCATTTCATAAGCATGACAGATTCCCTCGAAAGAATTCACCAGTGTGCCGTCCAAATCGAACAAAATGCATTTATACATGTTCCTCCTCCTCATAGACGGATTTTGTCAGAAACCGGATATCCATGTTTAATTCTTTAAGCTGCCGGCGTATTCTTTCCTGCCGCTGAGCCGCTTTTGCCTCGTCCACTTTCAAATTCAGCTCTCTGCTGTAATAATTTCCGTTCAAGCGGTGATGAAAACCGTCAAAACCAGCCAGAACGATTTCCCCTGCGCCGCACTCCTTTAGAAGTTTCAGCAGCATAAGACCTGCATTATCAGAAATCATTTCATCACCGTTGGTATACCGTTTATAGTCCACGCTGAGACTTTTCTCTATCTTAGCCGGTATATTGGAGGTGAGAATGGTAAGCATCCCGTCCAGAGTTTTAAGTTCCTGTTCAATCATATCCATCCTTTTGTGATTGCTGACAAAGCAGGCGTCCATCCCATAGGTTTCATCCACAAAATTCACCGTAATTACGTAGGGTGATTCCTTCTCCCGATACTGCATAATTTTGTCATATTCTTCCGACAGACTTCTGCCCGGAGCCAGCAGTAGAATTTTCCGGTTCCGTATCAGCTCCCTCAACTGATTCACTGCCTTTTCATCATCAATCTTTCTGCTCTGAAACTGAACATAAAGCCGCTCTATTTTCTGCCGGTCATAAAGAACTTTGTCGTCTTCCGGAATCGAACGGATGATTTCTTCGATGTCTTTCATGGTGAGAGTTCTTCTGTCCATCAGGTAAGAAGCGTAATTGGGATGACAGACATGACTGGCCGCTATGTGGTAAGGCATGGAATACCCCCACTCGTATTCCCTGCGGATGGCAGAAATATAATCGTCATAAATA
The DNA here is from genome assembly GCA_050944435.1 of Ruminococcus sp. Taxonomy (GTDB): domain Bacteria; phylum Bacillota; class Clostridia; order Lachnospirales; family Lachnospiraceae; genus Ruminococcus_G. The sequence continues at coordinate 41,854 of JBMNRB010000016.1, read as the reverse complement.
TCCATCACCACAGCGGTATCGTATCGGGAGTCAATATTTTTATTGATATACTGGGTAATCAGCTCTGTAGGCAAATTTCCCGCTCCCCGTCCCATCCCATAAACGGAAGCATCCAGAATCAGCGTTCGTTTCGTCTGTATCTTTCCAAGTACCTGAGCATTGGAAAATGCCAGCTGCAGGTTATTATGACCGTGAAACCCCAGACGGATTCCGGGATTCATATTTTTATCGATCAGATAAAAACGATGGGAGACATCGTTTCTGTACATGCTGCCCAGAGTGTCTACGATATAAAAGGCGTAGGGATTTAACTGATTTATCTTTTCCACCAGCATTAAGAGTTCCAAATCACTGTAAAATACCGTTCCCACCGGCTGCATGAAAACGTGATATCCCTTTTCCATGATAATTTTTGCCCATTCAAAGGCCTGTTCAATCTCCGCCTTATGAAAAGTGAGACGGATTCCGTCAATGCTTCTGCTGTCATGCCGGGGAAGCATAACGGGATGAAGTTCCTTTTCCCCAATGGCAATCATCGCCACATACATGGAAGTTCTTTTCCTTTGAGGAAGCAGCTTTTCGATGGCAGATACATTGTCAAAAAGAGAACATTCTTCATCCTGGATCATCCCCGTCAGGAATCCACATTCCACAATGTCGATACCCGCCCGTTCCAGTTTATCCAGAATTGACTGTATCGTCTTCCTCCCGAACTTCCAATCATTGATATAACCTCCGTCTCTCAGCGTACAGTCCAGTATCTGTATACTCATCTCCCCAGACTCCTTTCTCTTATCACCTGCCGTACATACTCCAGATCTTTTGCCGTATCCACCGACAAGGTTTCTGCCTCCACCGGAATCATTTTCACTTTCTTTCCGTGTTCGATAAAACGCAGTTCATTGATATCCTCCACCGCTTCCAGCGGACCCCTGGGCGTTTCCGCAAAAAAACGAAGGGCATTTGGAGAATAGGCCAGAACGCCCAGATGTTTATAATACGAAAAAAGGATGCTGGCTTTGGGATGGGGAATGGGACTTCTGGACATAAACAATGCATTCCCTTTGGTATCTGTCACCACTTTTATATTGGAATCGTCCACCGCCTCCACCGGATGAAGGATTGCTGTCATAAGATTGGAGACAAAAAAACCTTCCAGGTTTTCCGGAATCACCTGTTCCATTACCTCCGCTTCCAAAAGAGGTTCGTCGCCGTTGACACAGATATATATGTCCCCGGGAATACTTTTGGACACCTCATACAGCCGTTCCGTACTGGTTTTATGATCCGGTGAGGTCATCATGCAGTTCATCCCGTAATCTGCGCACACTCCTTGTATTTTCTCACTGTCGGTGGCCACATAAATCTCATCCACCCTGGCGGATTTTTTCATTTGCTGATACACCCACCACACCATGGGCTTTCCTTCAATCTCCATCAGGGGTTTCCCTTTCAGCCGGCTGGAATTATATCTGGCCGGGATAATTAAAACTGTCCGCATAATGCCTCCTTATTTATTAAAAATACCGGCCAGCGCCCGGAGAGGCCGGGTAATCTTCCAACAGGTGGAATTTTCATAGGCTTCCACTACCTGTCGTATCTGTTCTTCCGCCTGAACGGCGCCAGGCATACCGCCAAAGGGCGGCAGGGCTTCCTCTTCCTCCTTTTTCCCTTTTCCGCTCTGATTCTGATCCCGCTGTTTTTTATAGAGATTCCAGTTTTCCATCAGACGGTCAGACCAAAGCTTCAGCACCCGGCCGCTGACTATCTCATATCCTTCCGGCACTTCCATCGGCACTTTTTTGCAGCAATTTTCTCCATCCTGCATATCAAAGGCCAGAATTCCCGGAAGATAAATCTGAATTTCCTTTTTCAGCCGCTGGTTCCTTCCGTTAACTTTTAAATCAAAAGAAAGAATCAGCAGATCCCGTATCCTCTCTTTCAGGGGCAGCATGGCCTTATTGAAAATATTATCTTCTTCATAGGAATCCAAAAGGGCCCGTATCACGTAATGATCCCGCACCGCCCCGAAACATCCGCCGCAGATTTCTTCCTCATTTTCAAACCCGAAAAAAATGGTCTGCAGGCGAAGTCTTTTTAAGTTCAGCTTCACCCGCATATCCGGTTTGAGAAATATTCCCCCCTGCTCATACAGGATTTTAAGACCGGCATATTCCCTGGCGAACTCCCTGTTTCCCGTTTCCAGCGCCCGTTTCACCGATAGGGGAAATTCTTCCGTCTCCTGCTGTGATATCTCTCTTACGGTAAGTTCTGCTTTGGGAAAATGTTCTCCAAGAGACTGCATAAATCCTTCCGGAATCTCTTCCAACGGGCAGATGCAGATAAAATGTTCCGGTATTACTTCCTGCTGGATGAAGGCAAGGAGTTTCTTTATTTTGGGATCGTGGGCGATATAGGGATTCAGAAGAAAATCCTTTTTATATTCTTTCAGCAGGCCGATGAAATCCGCCTGAAACAATACCCGGGACTGGGTCATATTCCATAAAAGCTGCTTTGCCGTACAGTAAATGACTTCTTCCCGGTAACGCGGATCGCTTCGGTCGATAAAGTTTCTGAACGCCTGGATAATGTCCACCATTCCCCCTGCAAATGTGGTAGATATGGTATTGGCTCTTCGGTAATAACAGTAAAAAGCCTTGGGAACATAGCCAATATGGGGATACCTGGTTACAAGCGCCGGAATGAGAGAAATATCTTCAAACAGCATTTTTTCATACTGATTTTCTTCCCAGATTCTTCTGGCGTACAGCTTGTTTACGCTGTATGTGATATTGTTTCCCTTTGCCAGATATTCGGCCAGATCCACCTCTTCCTCCGGGAAGGTCCGCACCACAGACTCCCTGTTTTCTTCCACATAAAGGATTTTTACGTCGCACATCACCATATCGTACTGCTCTTTGGCCGCTTTTTCGTACATTTCCCGGTACATGTCCGCCTCAACCGTATCATCGGAATCCAGAAACGCCACATACTCTCCCCGGGCCGCCTGAACTCCCGTATTGCGCGCCATCCCCAGGCCTTCATTTTTTTTATGAATCACCCGGACCATCTGAGGATATTCTTCGCCGTAACGATCGCAAATCAGCCCGGAAGCATCTTCACTTCCGTCATCCACAAGTATGATTTCCAGTTCCCTTAACGTTTGGGCCAAAACAGAGTCCACTGCCCGTTCCAAATACTTTTCCACCTGATATACCGGAATAATGACGGAAACTTTTACTTTGTCCTTCATCCTCTGCCTCCTAACCATTGACGCCGGACAAATATCTGAGAATAGCCCGCAGCTCATATACTGTCCTCGGCACATAATAATTCTTTCCTGCAAACTGTCGGTGAAATTTTTTCAGATACCTTATCAGCACATCGTCTTCTTTCCAAAGCACTCTGCCCTGGAACAGGCGATACAGCATCACCGTATGGATATCCATTCCGAACACCAGCCTGCCCGTGAGCGCTGCATTGGAACAAACGGTCAAAAGATTCCACCGTCCCTCTTCTTCGTTCATCAAAAACAGCTCCCAGGGTACACGACCGTCATATTTTCTGGAAAGTCCCCTGGCAAAGGGAATATTTTCCTCATTCCTTGGATGGGGTTTTACGATAAAATGTTCCGGCGTCACCGCCGCCTGGCACTCTTCCATCAGATCCAGATCATTGCTTTTCATCCCTTCCGCCCGGAAAGACTGTTCCAGAAAGATAAAATTTTCCCACATATCCGGTTTTTTATAAGAAAAAATATAATTCAGCAACTCTTTCAGTTCATCGTCTCTGACCGAAACTTTAGGAATTCTGGCATTGGGAAATCGATCTCCCCTCATCGCAAGGCGAGGCTCATAAAGCATCACCTTCGTCACCAGATCCTTGATTTTCATTCCTTCCTCTGTCCGGTTCACCGCAGCCCTTTCTTTCCTGAGATAATCAATCACGTAGGTGGAAAATCCGTCTTCATAACAGATAAACGAAGGATGGTCTCCGTAAAGCCTGCAGGCCAGCATCCGGGTGAAGGTGTCAAAATTGGAAAAATAAATCTCTTCGTACTTTCCCGGCTCATCACACAGCGTCCACCTGAAAATGCTGTCTGCTTTTGCATACCCCTCTCTAATCTCCTGCTCCGTCCCCGTCATATATTTTTGAGAAAGGCTGGCCGTCTTTGCCGACAAAACCCGTTGAAACTGTCCCGTCTCCTTCACTTTCTCTTTATAGACGCCTGCGCCGGGCAGCAGATCTGTCAAAAGCAGATCCACTTTTTTCCCTCCAAGCAAAGCCCGCCGGATATGGACGGCAGAAAACAGCTGATATACTGAATTTACAATAATAAGCGCCTGTCCGTCACCCATGGTCTTCTCCTTCCTTTTGCTTTTTGCCATTGTCCAGTTGCCTGATGCGAAAATGATCCTTAAGATTTTCGCACCCGGTAGAATTAAACGCGTACACGGTCTTTGGTTTTCGAAAAAAAACGTAGGGCAGAAGTTCCGACGGGAATACCGTGCGGATTACCTTTGTCCGGGGAAATATTCCCCGGTAATCCAGGGGATCGTCCGGATGTTTCTTTATAATCAGCGGCACATGAGAAAGAAAATCTTCCGCCAGATTCTTATACAGGCTGATCTGTTCCCCGGGGCTCATCACCCCCAGCCCTGAAAAATTCTGCGTCAGCAGGATCCCCTGGGCCCGCGTCCATATTCTGTGTCCAATAAAAAAACCGATGATTTTTTTCCGGTCTTTCCCGTTCAGCCCCTCCAGTTCCTTTTCCACTGAAAAATCCAGATATTTTTCCTGGTTCACCTCCACAGTCTGAGCCCTTTTCAGACAGATAATCTTTTCCACCTGGGGATTTGATCCGTCAAACAGGCCCCGTTTTTTTGCGATGGCGGCATGAAGGGGATACTGCTTTGCCAGATCTTCCCACAGCTGCCCGGGACGGCTTGCCATTCCCGCCCCATCTTCAAAAAAGCAGAAAGAAATCTTTTTCTCCAACAGATACAGCGTAAAGTAGAAATGAGCGCCTGCAACGTATACCCTGCAAAACCCCCGGATATCGTGGGGGATCATCTTCTCATAGTATTTTTTCACCCTCATTGCAATAGCTTCTTCGCTGTCATGGGGAATGGCCAGATAGGGAAACAAATACACTTCATCAAAAAATTTTTTTCTTTTCAGCTTCTGATACTGGGGATATTTTTCTTTGATGAAATCGGGCAGAATCAGCACCGCCCGCTCCCGGGGATGACGGAGCATACGGTGAAGCATTACCTCCAGAAGCTGATACGAACTGACTGCATGGTATAAAACCTTACCCAATATGAATCACATCCATCAGCTCCTTCATTCCTTCCATAAATTTTTCATTTCCCGGACTGCAAAGATTGATCATGGGCGCACAGGCATCTCTTCCGCTGATGGGTATTTCACGCCCTATTTTTCTTTCCATGGCCAGATACTGCTCCGTAAAGTCCAGAATTCCTTTATGAATGCTTTGTATTCTGTCTCCTTTGGCCGGATTTTCCCGAAATCGGCAGAGGTATCCTCCGTTGCCGTCGGGATAAAACCCTTTCAGGCTGCCCCAGGGAGCGCCCAGAAGCAATTCCCAGTAAAGATTATGAAATTTGGCCGGATCATGAAATTTCCATACATCCCTGTTTTCTCTCTGTGAATACAGATAACTGACCAGTTGTCCGCTCAGCAGAAAAGTTTCCCCCACTTCTCCCCGCTCCGCCGAAGCAGAATCTGTCCCGGCAAGTATTCCGGTTATTTCACAATCTATATTCCACAGATTCTTCACCCCATAAGCCAGCATAACCGCGCCGCTTCCCGCCCATCCGATATCCACCGCGGCAGCGCTTTTGCTTTCGCCGATTATCTCTCTGTAATAAAGGCCGGCCGCCTCCCGCTGTCCTCTGTAGGAATCCAGAATCTGATCCCAGCGTCTCATCAGATATTCTTTAACCTTTTCCACATTTCTATTCGTCAGCATCCCTTCCGGAGAAAGGCCGCAGCTTCGGCATAGATCAGGCAGCAGCCAGGACAGTTCCATGCTGGTCAGAATCCGACGCAAAGTAAACTTTTGATTCACTTTGTGATAAAGAAATCTCTGGAAATATTCATACTTATAATATCCCGCCGTCACTTTTACTGCCGCCAGCCGTGACCAGAAAGCATATCTCACCCGCCGCGCCTCGGCAGGATACATCCTTCTATAAGCTTCCATCAGCACCGTTCCGTCCCGGGAAAGGAAAAGAATTTTTTCAATTCTCCTTGCCTGGACATAGGTGTGGATGAAGCGGCAATACCCGGTAACAAAGAGTCCCCCGTAAATATATCCGTATTCGTATTCCCTGGAAAATTCTGAAAGTCCATTGTGAATATGGGCGTTGACGATTCCCCGGTAAATACTTCCCGTCACTGCCGACATATCCTCCGGACGGTATCGGTTTCCTTTTTCATTCACATTCCGGTACCGGACAGCCCGAAAGGAATGGGCCAGAGCCTGCCGGCAGTCAGAGTTATCCTGATCTCCCACATGAATATACGTTTTCTCTTTTCCCATTTTTTCCCGCATCACTTCATAAAGGCTGCCTGACCATTTGGAGGCGCCGTAATCGCAGGAAACAAAACAATGCTCCATCTGTCCGTATCCGCAGTCTTTTAAAATTTCACCTATCTGACGGCGGTTCAGATACATATCCGACATGACTGCCAGACATTTTTGATGTTGCTTCAAAATGGCAGCCACTTCCAGAAAATAAGGATTTCCCATACAGCAGCTTTTCTGAATTTCCCACTCCGCCGCCATTCCCTTTTCCTTTTCTATTCCGCACTCTTTCTCCAGCACTTCCCAGATCTCTGCCAGAGTGACCTCTCCCGCCCCTCCTTTTTTCTTTCTTGCTTCCTGTTCCGCACGAATCCGGATTTTTTTAAAATTGGGATAATTAAGCTTCATTCCCACCAAATAAAAAAGGTCGGTGGGATGGGAGACACAGCGCAGGATCAGCGTATCAAACACATCAAAAGAAATCACATCGTAAGAAAGAAGCTTTTCGGCCAGTTCTTCCGGCTTTTCCCGTACAGACAGCGCCGTCTCGCTGCCTTGGGTGTATAAAGTCTTTTTCTTGTAAGATTTCTTCACTTTTCTTTTGAACCCCTGATATTTTTTATATGCCCATTCTTTCATCCCTTTCCTGTCACCATGCTTTCATAAGCTTTACATACCTGCTTTGTTTCTCCCTCCATCTGCACCTTTCCCTTTTCAATCCAGATTGCCTTCGTACAGTTCTTCTGGATAACCGCAGGGGAATGGGATACCATCAGCACCGTAGAACCTCCATGAATCATACTGCGTATTTTCTTTTCACTCTTTTCCCGGAAAAACATATCTCCCACACTCAGAATCTCATCCAGAATCAGGATTTCCGGCGTATCCTGAACCGTGGCGATGGCAAATCCGAGGCGGGACACCATGCCGGAAGAATATTTTCTTACCTTCTCTTCCATAAATCCCTCCAGTTGAGCGAACTGAACGATCTCTTCGTATTTTTCGTCCAGAAATTCCTTGGTATAGCCAATCAGCGCGCCATTGAGATAAACATTTTCTTTCCCTGTCAGTTCCGGGTCAAAGCCCGCGCCCAGAGTCAGAAGCTGTACCTTATCCCGGTCCACCGTCACCGTTCCTTCCGTGGGCAGAAGGGCGCCGGAAATAATTTTCAAAAGGGTGCTCTTTCCGGAACCATTGGTGCCGATAATTCCCACCACTTCCCCCTTTTCCACACGGAAGCTTACATGATCCAGGGCCGTAAATACTTCATAACTGCGCCGCCCTTTAATCTTCTGAATCACTGCCTCCTTCAGGCTGAAGGCTTCTTCCTTCGCCCGACGAAAACGCATGGTCACATCCTGCACCTCTATCTCCATCCCGTTCCTCCATTACAGCCACTCCATGATTTTGTTCCTGTTTTTCTGAAAAATCAGCCACCCGGCCAGACAGACCGCGCTGCCCCAAAGAACCATCTGCCAAACCTCCCCTCCCGTCGGTATTTCTCCATACATAACCGCCTTTCTCAGGCAGCGGATATATACATACATGGGATTGTAAAAGACGATTTTCTGTATAATTCCCTCCAACTGTTCTGCCGGATAAAAGATTCCGGAACAGTACATCCAAAGGGTAAGCGCCACAGTATACAAATGTTTCAAGTCTCCGAAAAAAACGTAGCCTGTAGCCAGGATAAACGACATCCCCAGCGAAAAGAGAAATAAAAAGAAGAGAATCACCGGAAACAATGCCGCGGTAATCTGAATTCTGATCTCAAAGACAGCCAGCATAACGCCATAAGCTGCCAGCGAATACAAAAAATTCACTGCAGCCGTATACACTCTTGTCACAATGAATATTTCCATGGGAAATTTCACTTTTAACAGCAGAAGTTTATTGTCCGTGAGCGCCGTCATGGCTGCGGTAGTAGCTCCGGTAAAGGTCTGCCAGAGAATATATCCCGTCAGATAATAGATGGGAAAATTTTCGATGCTTTTTTGAAACATTTTGGAAAAAATAAGAGAGAGCACCAACATGGACAGCAAAGGATTCAGCACGCTCCACAGGATACCCAGGTAAGACCGGGCATACTTGCGTTTGATTTCCCTGGCAGTAAGCTGCCGTATCACAAAGGCGTACTGTCTCTTTCTTTTCCCCTCAGTCGTCATTCTCTTTCCTCCGCAGTTTTTCCTGAAACCGGCAGGTTTTTCCCAGAAAGCGGATATACTTATAAAGGGTATGCTGTATCAGATGATACCGCACAAGATCCCCCTGACGCACCACGCTTCCCTCATACCAGGCGCTTTCCTTTTGTTTCCCCCTTCTTATTCCCATCATTACCAAAAGCCGGTACAACAGATGATGCTCCCTTAATTCCTCCTTCGTCATGGGAACCGCAATGGGCTGGCCTTTATCCTCCAGAACATCGTCAGAAAACATAAGGGAGCCAAAAACTTCCGCCTCCTGCAGCGTAGGGTTCCCCATAAACATTCCCAGAAGCTTTGCCACCGTCTGCCGTTCCTTTACCATATCTGTCCGGCAGTACCCGGTTCTTGCACATTCTCTTTCCTCCGCAGTTTTTCCTGAAACCGGCAGGTTTTTCCCAGAAAGCGGATATACTTATAAAGGGTATGCTGTATCAGATGATACCGCACAAGATCCCCCTGACGCACCACGCTTCCCTCATACCAGGCGCTTTCCTTTTGTTTCCCCCTTCTTATTCCCATCATTACCAAAAGCCGGTACAACAGATGATGCTCCCTTAATTCCTCCTTCGTCATGGGAACCGCAATGGGCTGGCCTTTATCCTCCAGAACATCGTCAGAAAACATAAGGGAGCCAAAAACTTCCGCCTCCTGCAGCGTAGGGTTCCCCATAAACATTCCCAGAAGCTTTGCCACCGTCTGCCGTTCCTTTACCATATCTGTCCGGCAGTACCCGGTTCTTGCAACTTCCTCAGCAAAAAGGGCGATATAATTTTTTAAATACTCTTCACTTTTTAATACAAACCTTTTCCCCTCATTAGATGATTTCCCAAGACGCGGCACATACCTGTCTTTTTCCTCCCCATATCCCACAGTCATTCCCTCCGGAGCGGTGAAAACTGCTTCAAAAATACAGTTATTAAAATGGACCTTTTCCCGCAGACCTTTTTGAGGACTGAAAAAATAACAGTGATATTCTTTTTGCAGAACGTCCGGCGGGAGATCGTAAAGCCCCCAGTAATATCCTTCCAGCCGTTTTTTCCTTCCCATATAAAGAAGAATTTCATTCAGCGTCTTCTGCATGGAACCCATCCACCCGCTGTCCACTATGGCATCCTCTCCCTCATCCAGCAGCCCTTCCTGTTTCAGATATCCCATCAAGAAAGGAAAAGCTTCCTTTGAACGGCGGTTCATGGCCGCTAAAAATAAATCACAGTTTTTTAGTTTTCTTTTTATTCCCGGCAGACTGAGATAAGGAATCACCTCATTTTCCCCAAAGGAAAGATGCAGGCGTTCCAATACCTCTGCCGCCTCCTCTTCTGACAAACCTGCCCGCCGCAGAATCCGTCCCGGCGTCACTTTAATTCCCCGACGGCATATATACTCCAAAGCTTCCTCCTGATTCAGATGATAAGTGGGAACACGAAGGGCATATCTGGAGCAGTGAAGATAGCGGCATTCCACCGGAAGATTTAACCGGCTGCTGAAAAAAAGCGCAGCGCGGTACATAAAGTAGCCGTCCCGCGCCAGAAAATAAAGTCTCCTCTTTTTATGTTTCACCGCCTCTTCCAGTACCCACATGACAAAACTTCCAAGGGCCGGTCCGAACACATAACTTACCGCCAGGGCTTGAGGATCCTGCTTTGGCAGCTCCATCTGCCGTACCACCTGATACATGCGGGGATTTTCCTTCAGATATTTTCCGTACTGGTCTTTTCTTTTCTCTCCCATATTTTCCAGCCTTTCATCTGCTTTTTTATATAGTGGCGCAGCAAAGCCGGCACTGCCCCCACCATCAGCGGGCGGAACACATGATAAAATGTAATCTTGTTCAGAATACCAAGCTGCCGGAACCCTCTGTAACGTACCCGCATTTCCCGTATCCGCCGCCTGTAAGTCCTTTTTTTATGGGCCGCATAGTCTTCCGTATACTGCAGCAGCATTTCCTGCATATTGTAGCCCTGAAATCCCTTTCTGTGCAGCCGCATAAAAAGTTCATAGTCTTCACAGAAAAGAAATTCTCCCGATGTGTTGTATCCTCCGTTTTCCTTTAATACCTTTTTATGAAACATCACCGATGGATGAATATAAGGAGAAGTGAAAAGAAAATCCTTTTTTCCCGGAATCTCCGGAACTCTGCGGCATCCCCAGACTCCCCTTTTATCTATCAGCTCCGCATTGGAACCCACCCACTGGTACTGAGGATGCATCTCCAGAAATTTAAACTGCTTTTCCAGCCGGTCTTTTCTCGCAACATCGTCGTCATCCATCCTGGCAATATACCTTCCGGAAGCATGGCGGATACATTGATTCAGCGCATAAGCCAGTCCTTTATTCTCCCTGCTCCTGATCAGAAATATCCGGTCGTCCAGGGATGCTGCCAGTTCAATACATGACCGATAAACTTCATCGGAACCATCATCGTAAAGGATCAATTCCCAGTTGAGAAACGTCTGACGAACCACCGACTTTACCGCATGAAAAAAACGTTCCTGGTTTTTTGGATTATAAACTCCCATAATAACGCTGATCTCTGTTATTCTGCTCATCGAAATCTCTCTCCTGCTTTCTTTTCTATCATTTACCGGTTTCCGCCCATTTATGTATTGCTTCCATCTTCTGTTTTTGTTATAATACCTTTACAAAATCTTTTTTATTTCATTTACGGAAGTTCTTCCGAAAAATCCCATATTTAAATTTAAAACAACAGAAATCCCCAGGACTTATTATGCCCCGTTTTCTTTTTCCTATAGATATTTTTATGCAGAAAGGAGGAATGCCCATCCCGCCGGATCGATCTACCAAAAACGAAAGGAGATTTCCATGAAAAAAAGAACTACCATACTATGCTGCAGCGCCGCCCTCATCTGTCTGATCTTTTTAGGTTCTCTGCTGGGCGTCGCCGTCACCGCCTGGGCTTCCATATCCCGGCCGGAATCCCCCCAGACAGCCGGCGAGCTCTGGGATGAGACCGCCGATCCCCAAGAAACTGCCGGCATCCATGTAATTCGGGAAAATTCCGGGGAGTCGCTGTCCGGCGACTGTTTCGGCGCAAAAGTAATTGATGGCGTCACCCAGGCAGAACCCTTCGGGCCATGGGACAGCCTGGATGTGGATAAAACCACATATGCTCCGGAGAATCTGATTTCCCTCAGAATCAATGCTTTGGATTATTCCCTCAGAGGAAAAGTGGGCCTTTGGTACCGGAACACAGGGACCTGGCAGGGTCGTTCCGTAGACCTGAAAGCCACCCTGGCAGACTATGAATTCTACACCAGAGACGGCATTCCTTCCCACATGATTCTGTGGGGAATGAGCGACCGGATCGGCTTCTGTGTAGCGGGAGAATCCTATATAGATATCCGCTATGAATATTTCGACAGTGAAACAGGCGAACCCCTCTTTCTTCCATGCTTTATGACTTTTGACGACGTGGACTGGGGACAGGCCATTGAACTGACCGGCAATCCGGGAGAATTATATATTCCGGAAGAATCCAATCTTCGATGCCTGACTGACAATGACGGTTCCGTCACCTTCATCTCTGACGGCGCCTGGTATGATGACAATACCGCTGCGGCTCACACTTCCTCCAAAGCAGATTCTTTTATGACACGATTTGAAGGAGCTGAACAGACTCAGCGTTTTTACTGCTGTTATTACTTCCGGGAGGGCTATGAGAGCGATAAAAATTTTCTGTCTGACTTCTCCGACCCGGAATCTCTCCGGATTTTCTGCGATTCTTTGGATTACTTCGGATACAGCGGCCAGCCCCTGGCGCCTTCAGAGCCTTCCACTCCCATAAAAGAAGTTTCCGATTCAGATGAAAGGGGACAGGAAAACACACTTTCCAGCATTCAGGAGACTTTTACTTATTCTGTTTATCACACCGTTCCCAACGAGGAACCCAACAACTACTACGCCGGCTATACACTCACCGATCGTCTGGCTGCCGGTCTTACCCTGATTGACGCCTCCGTCTGCGATGAATCAGGCGCCGATGTAACGGAAGCATTTACCGTAGCCGCAGACGGGCAAACTATCTCTTTCACCGCCAATGATACGAACCGGGCGGGTTTTTACTACAACACTTACCGTTTCGATCTGGAAGTATCCATCCCTCCCGATGCTGATTTGACGCCTTATCTGAATGCAGAGACAGACGGTGAAGAATATGTCATTCCCAATCAGGCCGCCGTCTCTATTCTCCGCAATGGCTCCGTCGAGAAGGAAACCAACGAAACGCTTACCCATATTCCCACACTCCATAAGGACTGCCGTCTTGAAATACACAAAAGCGACGCCTTTTCAGGGGCCGCTCTTCCCAACGCAGAATTTACACTTTTTCAATGGAATAAAAACACAGAGGAGTATGAAGAACTGGAAAAACTAACCTACCAGGAGGACACTCAAGTCTACCTGTCTTCCCCCCTTTCTGCCACTCTGCAAAATGAAGGAAAATTTATGGCATCGGAAACGCGGAATCCGGACCTGTATGAAGGAAGCTGGGAAGAGGAATTCACACTGACCCAGGACGGCCAGATTATCCGGTATGAGGTAAGCAACATGCCCGTAGCAGACCACACCATCACCAAAACAGCTCTGGTCATTCACGACGGCAAAATTGCCGGCGAAGCCCCTTCTTCCTTTGAGACCCCCGTTTCCGTCTCCCCCGGTGATATCATCGAATACCATATCGACGTGACCAGAAACTGTACGCCCGGTTATCTCTCCGGTACTCTTACCGTCACCGATGAAATTCCTGAAAACAGCGTCTGGGAACGGGATTCTTTAAAAATCACCGGAGAGATCACCGGCGCCCTGCCTGAATCCGCCGCATCCATCCAGCAGATGAAGGAGGAAGAGGGAACCATTACCTGGATTGTCAAAGATCTTGACAACGGCGAGGGAGCCCACCTGACTTTTCAAATAGAAGCCCCTAAAGAGAAGGCGCTTCTGACCAACACTGCCTGGCTGCACCTCCCTGAAAAACCGGATCTTTCTTCCAACGAAACAAGGCATCAGACAAATCCCACCCTGGAAACAGTCACCGATTCCGGAAAGAATTCAGATACCTCTGCTTCCACGAAAAAAACAACGGTTAAAAAACCGTCCTCTTCTTCTGCCGCTTCGCCTAAAACGGGAGATGATTCCCCGGTTATCATATTCGCGTCCCTTTCCCTGGCAGCTCTCGCCCTTTTCATTTATCTTATTTATCGCCGGAAATCCCATTAAAAAACATCCGCGCCGGATCGAAAAATCCGGTGCGGATGTTTTTATTCACTTCGTGTTACATGAGTAATCCATTTCCAACTGTGCAGCCGTATAGTCACAGGAATAATTTTATAAATCTGATCCCATTTCAACAGGAAAAACACCGCCGCCGGCGGCCAATGAAGCACAAAGGCAGCCAGGGAGGAAAAGGGCACGATAATCAGCCACATACTGATCAGATTCATTTTCATACTGAAAGCAGTATCGCCTCCTCCCCGGATGATCCCGTTGTCGCAGGGAAGCTGGAAAGAAGTTCCCACCGTAGTGATTGCCATGACCACAATGAACTGAAGCGCCAGATTGTGTGCTTCCTCTGAGATATTATAAAGAGACAACACCGGATTTCTGGACAGATAAATCAAAAGTCCTGTAACAATTCCTATTCCCGCGAAAAGCAGTTCCATGGTATGGACCATCACTTTCAGGCTGTCCTCCCGCTCTTCACCGATGGTTTTTCCCACAATAATGCTGGAAGCGCTGGTGGAACCGTAGGCTACAACAGAAATAATCTGATATACGATGGTTGCAATGGAATTGGCCGCAATAGCCGCCGCTCCCATATGTCCTAAAATTCCCGTCTGAACCATCTGGGCAATTCCCCACTGGGCCTGATTCAGCAATACGGGAAGCGCCACTTTTCTGTAATCCTGATTATAGGATTTATCAATAAAGATAAGTTTCCGCAAATTCAGGTTCAGGTCATGCTCTCTGTATTTCAGATACCAGACTACGATCAGCAGTTCCACACATCTGGAGATAAGCGTGGCCACAGCCGCTCCCCGGATTCCCATCCTGGGCATTCCAAAATGACCGTAGATCAGCAGATAGTTCAGCACCACGTTGATGCAAAGAGTAGTCGCCGATATAATATAGCCGATTTTCACAATTCCCACTGCCCGAAGAGAAGCGGTCAGAATATTGGTTGCCGTGAAAATCAAATAGGTAAAGCAGATTATCTTCAGATATTTTACTCCTTCTGCAATCACCGCCTGGTCGTTGGTGAGAAGCCCCAACGCCTGCGAGGGAAAAAAGAGCACCAACAGAAACATTACCGCCGCCAGACCCACTCCGCAGCGCAGCGCCACTCCGATGATATGGGGAATGGGCTTCAGATTTTTCTTTCCCCAATATTGAGTGCCCAGCACCACCACGCCTTCCCCTGCCCCCATCACCAGCATCTGCAGCAGAAACTGAAACTGATTGCACAGAGCGGATCCGGAAAGGGCCGTTTCGCTGTAAGCTCCCAGCATCACATTGTCCATTAGATTTACGCTGTAGGTCAACAGATTCTGAAGAGCCAGCGACGCTGTTAAAACGGCAAAAGTTTTATAAAATGCTTTCTCACGTACGACACGCATACTTTTCTCCCCCTGGTATTAATAAATCTTTCTTTATTCTAATTGGCCTTTCAAGGAAATACAATTATATTTTATTGCGTTTCATTAATATTTTGTGCTATGATAAAACCATCTTTTTAATAAGGAGCATCCCATGAAAGTTATCAAAGAACCCGGCGTGCTGCCCCAGTCGGAACGTTACTTTGCCACTCCTTCATCACTGGCACGGCAGTTGTTTCTCTATATCACCCGCTGCGGTCATTACTACTGTGACCACAATTATCTCTTTCTGGATTCCTGTGACGTGGGAAAACTGGAAAGTCATAAAACCTATCTGCTGGATTATATCCGAAAGGGTGGGATGGAAATCGAATCCAACGGAAAATCTCTCACTGCAGAAGCGGGACAGATTTCTCTGATTGACTGCAGAAAACCCCATCGTTTTCGCGTAAAACATTATACCGAAAGAATTTGGATCCACTTTGACGGCGTCAACGCCGACCGTTTTTTCGATCAGATTCTTTCCTTTCATGGAGGAAAATTTGTCTTCACCCCCTATCCCGAAAGCAGAACTGAGCGGGATATGACGGAATTAGTCACCCTGCTGAAGGACGGCATTCAGACGGAGGCCGATATCTCCAAGCGGATTTACTCCCTGCTCTGCAATCTTTTGATCCCGCCCCGGACAACGGCGTACGATCTGCAAAATCCCATTAACCTGGCGCTGGATTATATGAAGCGTCACCTCTTCGAAGATCTTTCCGTGAAAGAAATTGCCGCTGCGGCCGGCTTGAGCCCTTCTCACTTTTCCAGGCAGTTCCGCAGTCAGACAGGATTTTCCCCCCACGAGTACATTATCCTTCATCGAATCGACGAGGCCAAGTCCCTGCTTCACACCACCGATCTGTCCGTTAAGGAAATCGCTTTCCGTACGGGATACCGCAGTGAAGTAAATTTTATCACTTCCTTTACCAAAAAAGTGGGAATTTCCCCCTCAGCCTTTCGCAGCACTCGATTTTTTTGAACATACAAGGATCATAAAAGCCCCTGGCCCACTGTGTTTCCACAGAGATGGCCAGGGGCTTTTACCCTGGTATTATCTGAAATATTCTACGCCGGATTCAAAGATCTGAATATCCTGCTGTCCGTAAATATTAATGGCCACGCCGTCGTCCCGCCGTTCTGAATGAGCCATTTTACCCAGAATTCTTCCATCCGGACTGGTAATTCCTTCAATCGCCCGGTAAGAACCGTTCACATTCCACTCCTCATCCATGGAAACATTTCCAGAGGGATCACAGTACTGAGTCGCCACCTGGCCGTTGGCAAAAAGCTTATCCAGCCACTGGTCACTGGCTACAAACCGTCCCTCGCCATGGGATGCCGGATTGGTGTAAACGCCGCCCAACTGCGCTTTCATCAGCCAGGGCGAATGGTTGGTCACCACTTTCGTGTAAACCATTCTGGAGATGTGACGTCCGATGGTATTGTAGGTCAGCGTGGGGGAGTCCGCGTTCTGTCCCACGATTTTTCCATAGGGCACCAGTCCCAGTTTGATCAGCGCCTGAAATCCGTTGCAGATACCCAGCGCCAGTCCGTCTCTTTCCTCCAGCAGTTTCATCACTGCTTCCTGAATCTTTTCATTTCTGAAAGCCGTCGCAAAGAATTTGGCGGAACCATCCGGTTCGTCGCCTGCGGAAAATCCGCCGGGGAACATGATGATCTGCGCCTGTTCAATGGCCTTTTCAAATACCTGAACGGAATCCCGGATATCCGCTTCCGTCAGGTTTTTAAATACTTTGGTGATCACATCGGCTCCCGCCCGTTCAAAAGCTTTCCGGCTGTCATATTCACAGTTGGTTCCCGGAAATACCGGAATAAATACGGTAGGCCGGGCGGTTTTATGTTTACAGATGTAGAAGGAATCTCCCTGATACAGCGGACTCTCCACCGGCGCCGTATCCTGGGTCCCTTTCGTCTTAAATACCTTCTCCAGGGTACCCTTCCAGGCGTCCAGCGCTTCCTCGAAGGGAATGGATACATTTCCGTATACGAAAGCATCCTTGTCCGTTACCTCACCGATTACCCGGTATGTGCAGGCCAATTCTCCTACTTTTCCGTCTTTCACCTCACAGAGAAGATCACCGAATCCCGGTGCAAAGAAATCTCTTGGATCCAGATCGTGTTCAATCTTCACGCCCATTCTGTTTCCAAAAGCCATCTTGCTGACCGCTGCGGCAATTCCGTGACGATCCAGCGCATAGGCAGACACCACGCGCCCTGCCTGCATATCCTGGTGCAGCCGATCATAGAGATCCATGGTTTTTTCATAATCTGGAAGATCGTATTCATCCTTGGGCAGACGAATCCACACCAGACGATTTCCCGCTTCCTTCAGCTCCGGTGTAATGATATCCTGCTGTTTCGCCACATCCACCGCAAAGGAAACCAGGGTGGGGGGAACATCGATATCATTGAAGGTCCCCGACATACTGTCCTTTCCGCCGATGGAAGGCAGGCCAAAACCAAGCTGAGCGTCATAGGCTCCCAGAAGGGCTGCAAAGGGCTGACTCCATCTGGAAGGATCCTCTGTCATTCTCCGGAAATATTCCTGGAAAGTAAAGCGGATCTTTTTGTAATCGCCGCCGGAGGCCACGATGCGGGCAATGGACTCCGTCACCGCATAGACGGCCCCGTGGTATGGACTCCAACTGGATACATAAGGATCAAAACCGTAACTCATCATCGTCACTGTGTTGGTCTTTCCATTTAGCACCGGAACCTTGGCCACCATAGCCTGGGTTTCCGTCATCTGGTACTGGCCGCCATAGGGCATTACCACGCTGCCCGCTCCGATGGAGGAGTCAAACATCTCCACCAGACCTTTCTGAGAACATACATTGAGATCCTTCAGCGTATTCAGCCAGGTCTCTTTTACTTCCCCTACTTCTTCCTTCCTGTTCAGCACATTGCCTTCACGGTTGGGGATGTCCACCAATACTTCCGTTTCCTGATGAGCTCCATTGGTATCAAGGAATGCCCTGGAAATATTGACGATCTCTTTTCCCCTCCATTTAAGCACCAGACGGGGGCTCTCAGTAACCACAGCCACTTCCACAGCCTCCAGATTTTCCTCATTGGCGTATTTCAAAAACTCCTGCACATTGGAAGGATCTACCACCACGGCCATCCTTTCCTGGGATTCTGAAATAGCGATTTCCGTTCCGTCAAGACCGGCATATTTTTTAGGCACTTTATCCAGATTTACTTCCAGTCCGGCCGCCAGCTCACCGATGGCAACAGACACGCCGCCGGCGCCGAAATCGTTGCACTTCTTAATGAGGCGGCTGACTTCCTCCCGGCGAAACATTCTCTGTATCTTCCGTTCCGTGGGAGCGTTACCCTTTTGAACTTCAGCGCCGCAGGTTTCGATGGATTCCTCCGTGTGTACCTTGGAAGAACCGGTGGCGCCGCCGCAGCCGTCACGGCCGGTACGGCCTCCCAGAAGAATAATGATATCTCCCGGATCAGAAGTTTTGCGGATCACGGCTCTGCGGGGCGCTGCTCCCATCACCGCTCCGATCTCCATACGTTTCGCCACATAATCGGGATGATAAATTTCTTTTACGTAACCGGTAGCCAGACCAATCTGATTTCCGTAGGAACTGTATCCATGGGCGGCTGAACGCACCAGTTTTTTCTGCGGCAGCTTACCCTTCATCGTATCTTTCACCGAAACAGTGGGATCTGCCGCCCCCGTTACTCTCATGGCCTGATAAACGTAAGTTCTTCCAGAGAGGGGATCGCGGATCGCGCCGCCCAGACAGGTGGCCGCACCGCCGAAAGGCTCAATCTCCGTGGGGTGATTGTGAGTCTCGTTTTTAAAGTTGATCAGCCACTCTTCTTCAACTCCGTCCACATCCACCGGTACCACAATGCTGCATGCATTGATCTCCTCAGATTCCTCCTGATCTTCCAGTTTGCCTTCCGCCTTCAGCTTCCTCATGGCCATCAGCGCCAGGTCCATCAGGCATACAAATTTATCGTCTCTGCCTTTGAAAATCTCCGCCCGGTCTGCCAGATACCGCTGATAAGTGCGGACGATGGGTTCCTTGTAATCTCCGTCCTTGAACTCCACTTTCGTAAGCTCCGTGGAAAAGGTAGTGTGGCGGCAGTGATCAGACCAGTAAGTATCCAGCACGCGAATTTCCGTCATCGTAGGATCCCTTTTTTCCTCTCCGCAGAAATAACGGTGGATGTGAAGAAAATCCTTAAAGGTCATGGCCAGATTCAACGACTGATACAATTCCCTAAGCTGTGCTTCATCCATGTTGGTAAAGCCGTCGAAAATCTTCACCTCCGCCGGCTCATCAAAAACAGTCACCAGCGTATCCGGTTTTACCATATCGGTTTCCCGGGAATCCACCGGGTTAATACAATGGTTCTTCACCGCTGCAAATTCTTCATCCGTGATCGCCCCTTCCAACACATATGTCGTTGCAGAACGGATAATCGGCTTTTCATCTTCCTTTAAAAACTGAATGCACTGCACGGCAGAATCCGCTCTCTGATCAAACTGTCCCGGAAGATATTCCACAGAAAACACTCTGGCGCCCTCCGCCATTTCAAAATTTTCACGGTAGAGCACATCCACCGGCGGCTCGGAAAATACACTGTGACATGCTTTTTCAAACACTTCATCAGAAATGTTTTCCACGTCATAGCGGATGAGAACTCTTACCTTCTCCACTCCCTTAATTCCCAGATAGCTGCTGATCTCATGGCTCAGCTCTTTCGCCTGCACCCCATAATCCGGTTTTTTCTCTACGTAAACTCGTCTTACCATGTATACTTCTCCTCTCCCTCTTACTGTATAACTGCAATGACTTCCACTTCACAGAGCACATTTTTCGGCAGTGCCTTCACCGCCACACAGGATCGGGCAGGACGTCCGGTAAAATATGCGCCGTAAACTTCGTTGAACGCCGCGAAGTCATCCATATCTGCAAGAAAACAAGTCGTCTTCACCGCCTGCTCATAGCTGGACCCTGCTTCCTTCAGAACTTCCCCCAGATTCTTCATCACCTGATGGGCCTGTTCCCGGATTCCGCCTTCTGTGATATCACCCGTGGCCGGATCAATGGGAATCTGCCCTGAAGTAAATACCATACCATTTACGATCATCGCCTGAGAATAGGGCCCGATAGCCGCCGGCGCCTTTGTCGTGCTGACTGTCTTCATGATTGTTCTCCTCTCTTAAAGAAAATGTTCTTTCTATAGAATCCATTATAGCGAATAATGTCTGTACCCGTCAAGAACAGTGACCTCCTGACCAAAACTCTTTGAGAATACTGTCCAGTTCACCCAGCGTACAGGGCCAATAGGATTTCCATTCCCTGGGAAACAGACAGCGGTATTCATACGTAAGAAAACGTTCATCCAAAAGAGCCACAATTCCCCGGTCCTGCTCCCTGCGGATCACCCGGCCCGCCGCCTGCAGAACCTTATTCATGCCGGGATATCGGTAAGCATAGTCGAATCCGTTTTCTCCCTGTTCTTCGTAATATTTCATCAGAATCTCCCGTTCCATACTGACGCCGGGAATTCCCGTTCCCACCAGCACCGCTCCGATCAGCCTTTCACCGATCAGATCAATCCCCTCGGAAAAAATGCCGCCCATCACGCAGAACCCCACCACTGAGTTCTCATGGCCCTCCTCAAACTTCTGTAAAAATTCTTCCCGCTGCTCTTCTTCCATGGTGGGAGACTGGAGGAGACACTGAATGTTTTCCTCCATCCCATACTTCCGGGAAAACACCGCAAACACATCATCCATCATCTGGTAGGAGGGAAAGAATACCATATAATTTCCCCGATGAGCAGATAAAATTCTGTAAATATACCGGGCAATTTTCTCGTACTCTCTGGGTCCTCTCCTCCTGTAGCGGCTGCTGACCTCCCGCCCGATCAATATCCGGCGGTTTTCCTCGGGAAAAGGCGATTCCACATATATGGCATAATCTTCCTCCTGCCGGCTTCCCAGCAGCCGCTTATAATACCCAATGGGAAGGAGGGTGGCGGAAAAGAACACGGTTCCCCTTCCCTTTTTTAAATACTGCTGCAGATTATCCGCCGGATTTACACAGAACAGCCTAAGATAAAACCTTCCGTTTTCATCGTGATACGTATAAACCACATAATTTTCATCCAGAAGATCACAGACATTTAAAAAAGTACAAATCTGAAAATAGAATTCCAGCACCTCTTTTTTCAGTTCGTCATCCGGCGCCTCCTCCAGGAATTTTTCCAACTCTCCCTGGAGGTTCATCAGCGTAAGGGGCAGCGCTCCCGGCCCGGAAATAATCTGATAGGTATCGCATTCCCGCTTCATTTCCAGAAGCTGCCGATTGGCCCGGTTCAGAAAACGCGCCGCTTTTTTGCTGCGGGATTTTAGTTTTTCTTTTATTTTCAGCACATCTTCTTTGCAAAGAAGGGCACTGTACATTTCACGTCCCCGCTCTGCCAGATTATGTGCCTCGTCAATCAGAAAGATATACTCTCCCTTTACCGTATCGCCAAAAAAACGGCGCAGATGTACCCTGGGATCAAATACATAGTTATAATCACAGATAACCGCGTCCGCCCACACCGCCAGATCCAGGCTCATCTCATAGGGACAGACATTCCATTTTTCGCTGTGTTTTTGCAGAAGTTCTCTTGTATACTCATCTTGCCCTGTGAGAAGCTCAAAGACCGCATCATTCACCCGGTCGAAATGGCCTTTTGCCCGGGGACAGGTCAGCGGACTGCAGTCCGGCTCCGGACAGACGCACATTTTCTCCCTGGCTGTCAGGGTGATCACTTTGTATTCCAGGCCATGACTTTTCAGAATAGAAAATGCTTCCTCTGCTACCTGACGGGCGATGGTTCGGGCGGTGAGATAAAAAATTTTCTCCCCCATCCCCTCTCCCACGGCCCGCACCGCCGGAAAAATAACCGACATGGTCTTTCCCACGCCGGTGGGCGCCTGTACGAAAAGTTCTTTGTTCTGCCGGATTGTGTGGTATACGCTGGCCACAATGTTTCTTTGCCCCTCCCGATAGGGAAAAGGAAACTGAAGTCCTGCCATGGAAGTCCTTCTCCTGATCTTCCAGGTATGCTGGAAACTGGCCCAGGGATAGTATTTTCCCAGAAGGCTGTCAAACCACAGTTCCAGTTCTTCCGGCTTATACTCTTCCTGAAACCTTCGGATTTCTTCGCTTTCCAGATGACAGTAGGTGACCTGAACCGTCACTTTCTCACACCGGTGATCTCTGGCATACATCCATCCATAACATTTGGCCTGAGCCAGGTGAAGAGGCGCCGGCCCCCGGATCTCTTCCACTTCCCGGAAGGTTCCCTTGATTTCATCGATGAGCACTCCGCCTTCTTCCTCTACAATCCCATCGGCCCTTCCCTCCAGAAGAATGCGGAAATCGTCATACTCCTTCTGGTAGCGCAAAGTCACTTCGGAACGATAACCTGCTCCCATGCTTTTTTGAATTTTTCGATGTATCTTTCCACCCAGCAGCATGGCGTCCCGATCCATGCCGCCTCCTCTTTTGCTGTCCAAGTCTCCATAACGTAAAATAAACTCCACCAGACTGCGGACGGATATTTTTATTGTATCTTTTTCCATATCTAAAAAACAAATGCAGAATGCCAAAACGGCATTCTGCATCTTTACTTTCCCATGTGATACTATCATTCAGGCAATCGCAAACTTTTTCAGCGTGCGGTTAAATTCCTGATTCTCACCGTAACACTGTACCGTGAGCGGCTTTGTAAGATCCATACTCAGAATTCCCAGAATAGATTTCGCATCAATAACAACTCTGTTATAAAAAATATCGATGTCAAAATCACATTTACCGGCAGCCGCTACAAATTCACGTACATCTTCTGTGGCATTCAATTTGATTTTACATTCTGCCATAATATCATCCCTCGCTTTATGAAACATATAAAATTTTTTCTTTAGCATATTATGGCACCGGGGTCTGTGAAAGTCAATTGAATTCTTGCCCAATTTTTCCCTCTGTAAACATCTGTTTCCGGTACTTATTTACGAAAACTGCCTGTCTTTGTTCTGTCATCCCAGAATGCTTTTCAATTCTTCCATTTTTACCTGGTGGAAAGCGCCTTCATCGGCTGCCCTGGCATATTCAGGATGCACGGGAATTTTTCCCAGCACCGGAAGCTGATACTCCTGGGCCACCTGGTCAATCCGGCTGTCTCCAAAAATAGGAATCTTTTTCCCGCAGTCAGGGCAAACGGCATAGCTGTAATTCTCCACTACACCCAATACGGATATTTTCATCATCTCCGCCATCTTAACCGCTTTCTTCACAATCATCCGCACCAGATCCTGGGGAGAAGTCACCACTACGACTCCATCCACCGGCAGAGACTGAAATACCGTCAGCGGTACGTCCCCCGTTCCCGGAGGCATATCCACCAGCAGGAAATCCAGGTTCCCCCAGATCACATCTGTCCAGAACTGTTTTACCATATTTGCGATCACCGGCCCTCTCCATATCACCGGGTCCTCTTCATTTTTCAGCAGCAGATTGATGGACATAATCTTAATGCCGTTTTCCGTCACTCTGGGTTCAATCCCCCGTTCACTGGCCATGGCCGCTTCTTTAATCCCGTACATTTTGGGAATAGACGGCCCGGTGATATCCGCATCCAGAATGCCCACCTGAAAGCCCTGGGCGGCAAGCTGATTGGCAAAGGACGCCGTAATCAGCGATTTGCCCACTCCTCCTTTTCCACTGATGATGCCGATTACCTTCCCGATATTAGAATCCTTGTTCATCTCCACCTGGAAACTCTGGGGCTGCCTGCTGGCGCATCCCTCACAGCTTTCCTTTGTACATGACGTGTTGCTGCACTCTTTTGCCATTTTTTTCCCTCTTTCCTCTTTTATTTAATAAATCTGTCGATTGCTTTCTGAAGCTCTCTGAGCGTATCCCTGTCACCACTTTCAATGGCGTCCACGATACAGTGTTCAATATGATCCTGAAGAATCACCTTACCCGTATTGTTGATGGCCGCCTTCACCGCCGAAAGCTGAATCAGCACCTCGCTGCAGTCTCTGCCATCCTCCACCATACGTTTTATAGACTCCAGATGGCCGATGGCTCTGGACAAACGGTTGATCACCGCCTTTGTATTCTGATGGGTATGGGTGTGATTGTGGGGATGGGAGTGTTCCACAACCGTTCCATCCTCCATCACGTGGGTATGTATCCTGTTATTCTCCGTCAACTTCTTTCCTCCTGTGTACGGGAAACTTAAACTTCTGTAAAAGTCATCCTCTGCTTGATCCCGGAAGTCACAATGTCAAACACAAGATTGCCGTTTCCCTGATCAATCATATCGTATTTCAGCACCTTGTCCTTAAACTTATGTTTTACATATTCCTCTGGATTATCCGTCTCTATCTCGTCAAAAAAAACATCCCGCATCTGATTATTTGCACACTGATTAAAAATTTCCCATATTACTTCATAAGTTTTCAACTTTTTTCCTCCACTATTATAGCAACATATCTCCCTGCTCACAACCTCACCCGGGGGATAATCTGTCTATTCCTCTTCAAACTCCACATTGGTATAATAGCCCCGCTCCGTCACATTGATCTCTTTTACGATTCCTTTCCTGGCCTTCAGCCTCTCATGGGCGGCATAATTTTTGCTCATGGCCACCGCAGGAATAATGGTATAATAGTAAGAAGTGGGGAGCGCACTCTCCGTTACCTCCACCTCCTGCCCCACTTCCAGCAAGCCGTGACGTTCCATCTTAAATTCCATGGTTCTCAATGGCATTACCTCCATCCATACACAAAAATTGTAAAAAAGTTTTCGACATTTGTCAAGAATATAAAAGAGAGAATGCATCTGCATCCCCTCTTGATTTTTCGTTCGTTTCTAGGAAACCAGAGTCTCCTTAAATATCACATGTTTAACTTTCTCCAAAGCAAAGATCAGCGCATAGCCCAATACACCGCAGGAGATCACCTCTCCGATTCCAACTGTTCCCATCATAAAAGGAATGGGAAGCGCCACACCGTATCCGTACTTCAGCACAAAAGGCACGATCAGCACATTCATCAGAATAGGCGGAAGCGGCACAAGAAATTTATGTTTTCTGAGCATCCAGGAACCTGCAGCTCCGATCAAAGTAGCCAGGCTTCCAAAGATAACGTCAACCACAATGGCGCCGCCTAAAGTATTGCCCAGAATGCATCCGATGAAGAGTCCCGGTATAGCTGCCGGCGTGAACATGGGCAGCACCGTAAGCGCTTCCGAAATCCTCACCTGGACTTCTCCAAAACTGAATGCAGAAAAAACTACAGTTACCACAACATAGATGGCCGCAATCATGGCAGCCTGGGTGATAAACACCACTTTTTTGTCTCTCATGACAATCACTCCTTTAGTATTTTTTTTACGTGTGGAAGGTCTCGAACACACGGCACATTTAACGGCGGTGACCGCCGGCCAGCCCTTATAGACCTTGGTTTTATGGGCTTCACAGCGAGAAATAGTATAACATATCAAAATCCCCAAAGTCAATGTATAATCGCAGTATTTTATGCAGGTTTACTGCCATTCCCCAGTAGTTTAAATTATAATACAAATTCAATCACATGAACATTTCTATTGCGGCATCCCCCAGGAAATATCCGGCGCCTACAAACACCAGATTCCAAATAAATACACCCAGCAGAGAACTGATCGTATATTTTACGAAATTCATTCTTATCATCCCTGCTGGAATAGATATCAGCGTCCGGGCCACCGGAAGCAGTTTACTGATAAACACACCGACGCAGCCCTTTTCCCGCAGCATATCCATCTTTTTCTCCACAGACTCTTTATGTTTTGGAAATTTTCTAAAATACCAGCCGAGAATCCTGGTGCCGCCCAACCGTCCCAGCAGATATAAAATCCAACTGCCGGTTATCCCTGCCGCCACAGACAGCACCATTACCAGAGGAAAACTGATCTCTCCTCTTGCAGCCCAGATACCTGCCAGAGGCATAATCACTCCCGCAGGAAATCCCGGAAGATTCATATACTCCAACAGGACAATCACATAAATAAAAATCGCGCCGTATCTTAAAAAATACTCCGTTAATGCCTGAATATCCACCGGCAGGATCCTCCTTTCTTCTTATGGCTCTACTGTACCACAAAAAGAAGAAGATAAAACGAAAAAAATTATTAATTTTTTCTTTTCTTTTTCATCTTTCGGATAATCAGGAGAAAAATCACCAGAATCAGCGCCAGTCCAAATCCTGCCATAACCAGACGGTTTACCAGCCGCTCTTTTTGAATTTCCGGTTCCGAAGATTCCCAGGGAATCCCTTCAAAGGGAATCTCCACCTCTGCCTCATAGGAATCATCCGCTGAAATTTCCTCCTGGGAAGCATCGTCTGCCCCTTCTCCATCAAAGGATTGTTCCTCTTCACCGGCCATCTGATTGCTTCCTCCGGTCCGGCTGCAGTAAACTACATACCGCTGGTAATTCTGGGTGTAAGGGTGACAGGTGACCAGAGTCAGCAGGTCCTCTCCTTCGATAATTTTCACTGCATCGATATCAGAAGGGTCAATCACAATGGATTTCACCACCTGATATACCAAGGTTCCCCACAGATTAGTCAACCGTACCTCATCCCCCGGCTTCAGCGTTTCAATATCCTGAAACATTGGTGAGGTATACCATCCCCGGTGGGCGGCAATCACACAATTGGTGTTTTTCCCGCCAATGGGCATGCTGGTCTGGCTGAGCACCACGGCGCCCTTGCCCATATTTTCCTCGTTGGCTCCTATATAAAGGGGAAGTTCTATATTCATGGCGTCAATGGCCAGGTATCCTACCATATCATCCTCCAGACCGGTGGAGGGAAAATCGAACACATTTTGCTGATAACTCCATGCGTCACAAAGGCTTGTCTGATGTTCCTGATATATTTTCTGATTATATGTCTCCATCTCAGAAAACAGCTGCATAAAGGCGTCGTCATTCTCTCCGGATATCTCTTCCATTTTTTCAGAAGAATCCTTCATATCACTCTCATTAATCTGGAGATCCTTTTTTTCACCGGAGGCTATTTCCTGAAAATGGCGAATAGATTCCCTGTTTTTCCGGTCCATAACCGCCGACCTGCCCACTGGATAAAATACAAGGAGAAATCCTGCAGAAAACAGCACAGCCACAAACAGATACAGCATAATCTTTTTCAACACAGTTTTCCTCTCCTTTATTCTCTACGGCTCTTTCTCCGAATCTTCCATACTATACAAATAACCACAATCAGCAGAACCAACACGCCGATTCCCGCTGCAACGGCAATCATATATTCCGTTCTCCACCCGGAATCAGAATCCAATATCTGTTCACTGTCCCTGGCCTCTGCCTCCTCATAAGGCACTCTGGTTCCCCGCACCAGCAACCGATGTGTATTAACCGCATAGGGGGTACAGGTCAAAAGAGTCACCAGATCCTTTCCTTCCTCCGGCTGCAGCAGCGTCAGTTCTTCCGGAAGGATTACCTCAATCTGATCCACTTCGTAAGCCAATGTCTGATCCAGCACATGGATATAGAAAGTATCTCCTTCTTCCATCTCATCCAGTCTGGTAAATAATTCTGCGCTGGGAAGCCCCCGGTGAGCGCTGATCACAGAATGGTTCCCTTCTCCGCCGATGGGCAGAGCCGTCACGTCCAGATGACCGGCTCCTTCAGCCAGAACTTCCTCACTGGTACCGTGGTAAATCGGAAGATAGACGTCTATCTTCGGTATCTCCACATAACCCATGACGCCGTCCCCATTCAGATTCAGCACCTCCTCATAATTATCCGGCAGTACGTATCCGCTCCCCATAACGAAGGGGTCATGTACCGGATCTCCCGCCAGATTTTCATTATATTCTATGGCCTCCGCCCATGCTTCATCAATCTCTTCCTGATCCAGCTCATTTACTTTCGCCTGGTAGGTATGAATAACATTGGACTGATTTCTCTCCGCAAGAAAGTTGCTGACCGCCGGATAAAGGAAAATCCCGGCGCCCACTGCAAAAATCAGCAGAGGCGCCAGGAGTACCAGCGGGTTTTTCTTTTTCTGTTTTGTTCTATTTGTATTTTGACTCATGACAGATAAAACCCAATTTTGTTAAATTCTTACGCTCTTTTTTTTCTGGAGATTACCACAACCATGGTAACCGCACCAGCCATCAGCAGAACACCCAGGATCGTAAAGATCATGGTACCCATACCGCCGGTGGTGGGAAGCTGGAATCCAGCATCTGCGGCGCTGGTATTGATTACATCAAGATCAACAATATTATTCTTTGTTCCCATCAATGTTTCATTATCAAATTCGATGGTTCCCGTTTTGCTTACATTAATCTGATCAATGGCTCCGTTCGCCGTTCCCCCGGCACCGTCCTGATCGGTAATCACAATGGTAATTTCCCCTGTAGGAAGTACGTAATCATCCGGAGCTTTTGTTTCTTTCAATTTGTAAGTTCCTTCGTCAAGGCCCTGCAGCTGAAGAACGCCATCGGCAGATACTTCCAGTACAGTATTTCCAGCAGCCGGATCATATTTGTAAACGCCGTCTGTCGTTGTCTCTGTAAACTTCAGCTCAGTTCCCTGCTGATCGGAAAGAGTAAACTGAGCTCCCTGAAGAGCTGTATTTTCTTCATTAATTTTTGTCAAATTAATGCCGTATGTATATACGTCTTCGTGGGTTCCCGGTGTTTCATAATCTTCATCTGTATAAGGATCATTGTTGTAACCTAAGAATGCGTCATTTCCCAGGGCATCCTCTTCAAATGCATTTTCATTTACCGTGGCTGTATAAGTAATGTACAGTGTATCACCGGCATATCCCGTTGTAAATGCCTGGTTGAAGGCAATCAGGAAAGTTCTGTTGCCTGACGGCGCTGTCACACTATAATTGGTATTGGGAATTTCCATTGTTAAGTCTGCATCACTGTAGACATGAATGGTATTAGTTCCGTTAAAAGTAAGTCCTGCACTCAATGCGTCGCTCACTTCAAATTTCGTATTTGTGGCGTCAGCCGGATAAGAAGGTACGTTTACTGTCAATGTATACGTAACCGTATCCCCAATTGCAACTGTTTTGTCACTATCCTCTGTAGAAGCATCTTTATCAGGAATATCCGGCGTTACACTCTTCATGGTGCCTGCCGTACCGATAACCGCATTAGCAAGATTCCATTCATTGGTCTCTTCATTATATTCCGGAACTAATTTAACCGTTGTGGGCTGGTAAATCTTCACACCACCGTTGGCGGTGATCAAATATTCACCCATTGCCATATTGGTAAACGCTGCCTCTCCGTTGGAAGCTGTAACCACTGTGGGGTTAATACCCGTAATCGTTCCGTTTTTGATCGCAGCCGTCATTCTTTCAAGGAACTGACTCACATCCGCTGCATCTGCATTTTCAAAGGCATCCGCCACTGCGTTTGTACCCAGATTCTGATCAATGTAAGTGGAATAATTCGCAGTCACCCAGTTTGCTACCGCATCCACCCATGTATACATGGGATATTCCGGCTGTCCATTGTCAGCTACATTAACGGTGATAATCTGGTAAGCAGACACCGTGGGAGCGGGCGTTGTGTCAAATCCGGTGATTGTAAAATTTCCGGTCGTCTGATCGCTTATCGCCGCAAAAGCCGGTACGCTCATGGCAAACACCATTACCATTGCCAGGCATAACGCCAGGACTTTTGATAACTTGGATTTCTTCTTCATCGTTAAGAATCTCCTCCTTTTCATTATTGTTTTGTTAATTTTATGGATATTTATTTTTAAGGGCGGATACACCGCCCGTATCCATCCTTTTGGCTCAGGCCAGTCTTCTTTTTCTTCTGAGATACCAGAAGGTTCCTGCGGCTCCCGCCGCCATCAAAATTCCGCCAATCATCAGGAACATCTTTATTCCTGTATTTCCGGCGAAGGGAAGTTCGCTGGGTTTGTAATTGATAATTGTGCCCTCTGCCGCATTATATGCCGGCGGATTTCCCACAGCGGAATCTTTTCCAATGGTAAATCTGCCCTCTGCGCTGTCATACGTGATATTCCACTGTCCTTCCGGCACCACATAGCCGTCGGGAGCTTTTACCTCTACCAGTCTGTATTCTCCGTCCACAGGCAGGTTTTCAAAAGATACCATACCTGTTGTATTGTCGGAATCTGCCGTTGCGATCAGTTTCCAGCAATCCCTGTACTGATAACTGTCAGACAGATTACCTTCCGCATCCGCCTCAATCAGATCGTTCGTATGAACAGAAGATTCATGCTCTTTTTCACTGCACTGCAGCTGATAAACGGCAAATTTCGCTTCTCCCAGAGACTGTCCGTCACGGTTGATCTTCTTGAAAGAAAAGTCCGCTGCAATCTGATTGGTAAAGGCCGCTTTATTCGTTATTCCCTGATCTGCTTCAACTGCGGAAGCGGTATTATCATAGGTAACGCTGTTCAATACAAGCGTTCCATCCGCTTCTTGTTCAATTACAACCGTCACTTTCGCAACATGGTTATCATATGTCATATTGGCTATGGCGCCATTTCCCGAAGGAACTACTTCCTGAATAGTAAAATAATACGTTCCGGCTGCTTTAAATGTTACGTTTCCAAAACTTCCTTCTTTGACGCCGTCGACGCTTCCTTCTCCATTGATCATCAATGTATCGGCATTTTCAGCGTATTCTACATCTGGATTCGTTATCTCCTGACTGTTTTCGTCCGTCAGCGTCAGTTTAAACTGAAACTCCGTGTCAGCGTCAAACGTCATGCCGGTCACCCTTTTTTGTGCCTTAAGCGCCGTATCACCGGTTAATGTTACATCGTTGCTGTAAGTATTGGTAAAGGCAACATTTGCCGTATCATTATGCGGAATGGTTCCAGATCCAGCATTTTCTGATCCTCCAGCGGCTCCATTCACCGTTACTGAAGGTGTAAATCCCGCCGGGATATTCGTCTCTGTCACTGTATAAGATGATCCGGTGGGAAGATTTGTAATGGTGAGGCTCTCCCCGTTTGTTAATGTCACCGTCCCTTTTCCATCCGTTAAGGTGATGGTTCCCTGGGTATCGGTGCCCGTCACCGTATCAAAAGTGCCGCTGAGCGCTGTTCCGCTGGAATCTTTCACCTCGATTTCGAAAGTGAACTGAGCGCCTTGAGGCGGATTGTCTCCTTCCACAGTTTTGCTGATCAACAGATTTCCTACTCTTTGATTGGCAACGCGCACTACCGTCGTACCTGAGAAAATCTTAGTGATATCCGTATCTCCCAGATTATCTTTCTTACTGACATCCACCGTGTTATCGTGCTGGTAACACTGTTGAATCAACAGTTTAGACCATCCGGTATCCGTTTTCAACGTCAGCGTATCAACATTTCCTTCCTCATCGGCTCCTGTCAGCCCATAATCCAGTACATTATGCTGATTCGCATACTGCAGATGCAATACATCATCCGCGCTCCAGTCAACAGTTCCCCAGGTGAAGCTTCCTTCTTCGTTGTACTGTCCATTATATGTAGCCGTTGTCAGTCCGGCTTTTATATGATTCAGTGTGGTATCTACATTATCATCTGTAGCAAACTGAACCATGCTTTTCACGATGGAGCCAACACCTTTCAGAACAGATATTCCGTCATCAGCCGTTCCTGCGTCGGCGTATACGCCGGTGTTGTCCACGACAATCTTAGTGGCCGTGTCATTCAATATATATCCCTGAGGGGCCGAAGTTTCTATCAAATAGTATACGCCCCGTTCCAATATGCCCTTGGTTGACGTGGGAAATACGCCGCCGCCGTTTAAATCCAGCTTTTCTTCAATATGCATGGTTGTCCGGCTGTCATAAGGTGTCTGCCCGTCTTTGACTGTAACCGTTCCGTCATCGGCTACATCAACTTGAGATTCCGTATAAAGAGCAAAATCTGCACCGTTAACCGGATTTCCCGTTTCATCTACCTTCTGAATAAACAGACGGTTTTTAATGTTGGGTACGTACAGATTTACAGAAAAGACACGGTCAAACTGGTTTTCAGGATTAGCTGCCTCCGGTTCTATCCTCCACGTATTGCTGCCGTTGATTCCCGCCAGCGTACTGGCCGTCGTATAATAATAAGCTACCGTGTATTCCGCTTCATCTATACTTCCGCATATATGATAATACTTCGTTATATCTCCCGGCAGATTTTCTATCTCTATCTGATATGCACCGCTGGACGCCAAATGGAAAGTATAGGGATTGGCAAGAACCGCGCTTCTGATATCGTTCCAGGTGCTTCCCTCTGCCACGTTCCACCCATTCAGCGGATCTCCGGAAACCGGATACCAATTTCCATCCTCCTGTTTTTGGAATACTACTCCAAACATCAGCGGATCATTTGCAGTCCTCAAATTTAAGCTTCTTCCGCCGCCGGCCTCAATGATAACCTCAGGAGCTGTCGTGGTCACCTTGGACATGGCATAGGCTCCCACATCCCACTGGTTGTTGGACAACAGCAGTACCTCATCCTCATGGGTCACATAGAATCGCAGCCCCAGATCTCCGTTGGACCGATATCCTGCTGGAACGTCAGTCTCCTTTAATATCAGATTATTTCCCTGTGCATCCTCAGCGTTTTTGTAATCTTCATAGAGATCTGCTATCGTGATCGGGAAATCTTCCTCATTGACAAAAACAAACTCTCCGTTTCGGTTGGTTGTTCCAGTTGCAATTGGATGAGTCGTATCGTTGGCTGCATACAGTTCAAACTCTGCTCCCGCCACCGCATCCCCGGTCTGGTCTACTTTGATAACAGAACTTTCCGGAATGGTCACCAGATTGTATACCAGTTTCATATTGGAATCTACATTTCCCCGTTCAAGGTAAAAGAAATCCAAGGTATGGTACGTATTGTTTGGCAGTGTGGCTGTACCATATCCCAGCAGCTGTCCCAGGGTCTGAGACTGCCGATTGCCATTAATGAAAATCTCACCGCTTACAAAATTAATTTCCAGGGAGCCCGCATTATGAATACCTCCCAGATCCGCCACCAGGATATCGTCTATGAACACCCATACATCGTCGTCTCCGCTGAATTCATATGTCACAGGCCTTGTCTTATCTGACGTCGTGTATCCATCATTCTGCTGAATGAAACGCGTTGACATGGTAAGCCCGAAATAGTGGTTCAGGTCTTCATCTGTGGATACTGTCCCATTAAGTCTATAGTTGGAGGTAAACACGTCCGTGGCTGCGTTGAAGGGGAAAAACTGTCCGGTTTGCCCGCCTGCACCGCCTTTTTCTACTCCTCCCTGATCATACAGCGCAAAGGTATTATCTTCTTCATAAAAGGCAGCATAGTTCTGCGTACTGTCGTAGTAGTAGTAGCCTTCACTGTTGACCTGCAGCAGCCCCTGCACATCTGAGTAAGATGCCTTGCCGTCGACTTCTATGGTAGGATCAAAGAGGTAGGCCAAAGACTCCCTTGGATTTCTTCCCGTCAGCGTATTATAGTACCATCCGTTCGATGTATACCTTGCATTGTTGACATCCTCTTGGGAAAGATTCAGTACCGGATACCCGTCTGACGACAGCCGATTCTGCACAATGCCTCTTCTTGGCGCCGAACTGCTGGTCCACTCATTCCAGGCGCCGAAATTCCCTCCCAAACTTGAACCGAACACAAATGCATGATCGGCATTTATTCCCTGGTTCTGGAGATCCGGCACATTGCCTCTCCGCTCTCCTCCGTGATTGTTATGAAGGATTCCGGTTGTCCACGGATCCTCGTTATCCGCGTCCGTCCGCCCCGTCACCCAGTAATCGAAAAGATTAATGGTCGTTCCCGCCGGAGATACACCGTTTACCAAATGATTCTGAAAAGGTGCATTAGTAGAAGAACCGCTGGGCAATGTGGTATAAGTCATTGCGCCGCCTAACTGTACCGTGACGCTCAGTTCATCAGCGTCTTCCGCCAGGGCATACCCCTCCGGCAAAGCTGCGGTGAAAATATGATCTCCGGACCAGATGCCTTCCTCGGGTATGGATGAAAGATCCCAGGCAAGGGTAAGCGTCGTCTCTTCCGTCGCCCCGGTTTCTGCTCCGGTCTCATCTGCAGCCGGTACTTCCGCACGGATCTCCTTTGGCAGCATCTCCAGCAAAACATCCTGGGTCAGGGGATTTTCTTCACTGGCCCCTGGCATCCCCAGGCCCCAGACACCGTCGATTTCCTGAAGAAGGCCGTCTTCATCCACCCAGCTCCAGGAACTGATCTGAATCGTTTCCGGCTCCGCAGCCGTTTCATCTTTCTCCTCTGTCTCCGTTTCTTCCGGTGTATCCTCTGCGGCCGCTGTATCTCCCTCACCTTCTAAGGTGCCATTACAGATCTCACATTCATATGTACAGGGACTTCCCTCCGTGGCTTCCACGTAGCCGCAAGTTTCATCATGAACATGCTGGCAGTTTAGAACCTGCACTCCGTTCTCATCGGTGGTATAACATTCCTCCGTATGTTCATGAGTACAGGGACTTCCCTCCGTGGCTTCCACGTAGCCGCATTCAGCCGTATGTTCCGGATGATGCTCACATAAGCCGTCTGATACATCCTTCTGCTGGGGGGTATCCGCCGAAACGTAAGAACCGCACATGGATGCAACCATGACAACCACCAATAACGCAGCCAAAAACCGGTTTCTCTTCATACGCAATTATCTCTCCTCCTTTACAAGCTTTCCCCGCTGTTTTTTGTTTTCTAATTCCCGGCAAACAGATGAAATGGAATCAAAAAACAATATTTTCTGATCCCAGTTTCTTCTGTAATATACACTTCCTTAACCTATAGATTTTCTTAATCCGTTTCTGTTAAAACGTGTTTTTATTATACAATAATTAACCTGTTTTATCAAGAAGGTAGCGCAAAAAAATTAGTAGAATCCTATAACTCATTCCCTCTTCTCTTTATATTCTTGTAAGAATTATATAAATATTGGTTTTATTTTATGTATATTATGCAGTTTTCTGGATTATTCTTGACTTTTTCTGTCTTCTTTTTGTTTTTTCTCCTTTTTATCTTTTTTTGCTTCACTTATTTGCATCAACTAATGTATAGTTGATTCATATAAATAAGAAAGGATATAGGGCACGTGATACATTAAAATAAAAATATATTTCCTGTTCTTCCGTCAAAAAACGCTGCGAATCATTTATCTGTTTCGCAGCGTTTTTTACTATTAATATTTTCTTTCAATTTCTTCCCGCATAATCTGTGTCCAGCGGATCAGGTTGTTGGGGTTGTTTCCAATGGTGTG
The DNA here is from genome assembly GCA_050944435.1 of Ruminococcus sp. Taxonomy (GTDB): domain Bacteria; phylum Bacillota; class Clostridia; order Lachnospirales; family Lachnospiraceae; genus Ruminococcus_G. The sequence goes on along the minus strand of JBMNRB010000016.1, from coordinate 6,100 downwards.
GTTATCCTTCATGATGAACTCACAGATCCCCCCGTAAGTCTCCTCCACCGCACGGCGGCATTCTTTCCTCACATTCTCTTCGTTCATTTCCGGCATCGCCAGCGGCGTCGGCTTCAGCTTCACGCTGGCAACGTAATTCCTGCCCAGATAATCCGGCACTGTTTTATAATCCGCCCACGGGGATACGGACACGTGGCGCAGATGGGGGATCTCTTTCAGATATTTCCACCTTACATCATAGGGTTCGCAGCATCCATAATGGGCCAGTCCAAAACGCTCCGCCAGCCGTTTGAAATGGGGCAGGATAAACTCTCCGAACATATCCGGGTTGCAGGACACTGTCTCCTGGGCCTGCAGCGTCACCCACATATCCTTCGTCCGCACCTTGCCAGCAAAATCTGCTGCCGGAAGATCCGTTGTATATCCCTGTCCTCCCGTTCCCAGGTAGGTACTGTCGTTATTCAGCGCCAGAAGCCCCTGTTCCTCCAGATAATCGAAGCGTTCCATGATACCGTCCGTCATAAAAGTCATCATCCGCTCTATCCACTCCGGCTCCGTCACAAAGTCGCACATGAAATCTTCCATCCCGCGGAAAGCCACGAACTCATTGAGGTAGTCATCGGCCCAGTGCCACTTCATGGAAAACCGGCAGTTTAAGATGTCCCCGAAGGTATCCCTGGCCAGGTCCATCACCTGCTGGCTCTTTTCCCGGTCCACCGTGATTTTTGGAAAATGCATCCTGGGAAAATCTTCCTCATAATCCTCGATGGCGGGCAGCACGTGGTAGGAACCGCCTTTCTGTCCCGTATACTCGATTTTCGGCGTAATACCGAAACCGTCGTCAGTGTAGTACCAGGGTACATTGAAATCTTTGGTGATGACTCTGTCATCCTTGATCATTTCAGCAGAATAGATATCCTTCCTCAGGGTGTTCTCCCAGGTTCTGGCCAGGGGGTCTTTACATTCAAAGACGTCGTCGGTCATGATCTCATTCCAGCCGTTTTCCGGATCCACAAAGATCACCGGGTAAGTGCTTTTCAGGTCATGGTTCTCCGTCCACAGCTTTTTCTTGAATTTCATTGCGTCAGTCTCTGCAATGGCGGCCACTTTCTCCGCCAGCCGGCGCAGCACTGCCTTATCTTCATCGGAAAATTTCAACTCCGTCTTCATCTGGGACACCGGAGGATGTTTGTACATATACTGTTCCCGGAATAATTCTCCTCCGCTTACGGATACTTCTGTGTCAACGCTCATAATAAATTCTCCCTTCTATACTGTCACTTTTTTCATCTTTGCCGAAATCGATTTCTATCTGTCATCTTGTTCATATAACAGTTATACCATATCTCAGAGAAAATTCCATTAAAGGCATTTCACATATTCTTTCATTTTTTTCAGGTTTTACCCGATAACCTTCCTCATGATCTCCGACCATCTGGTCAGTCTTTGAGGTTCATAACAGATGGTGGAAATATCCTTCAGCGTAAATTCCACCGGGCAGTTATATTTCTGAGCGGCGTTAAGGCGCACCCTCAGGTCTTCCTCCACCGTCTCTGGGTTCCAGCTGGGAGCCGCGATTAAAGCCGGCGCCGGCTTATTGGAATATACATATTTCCCTTCCATAGCCTCCGCCATTTTCTCAAAGTCTTTCACCCAGGCGCTGACAGATATCTTATGGATGCCTTTGATCTGTTTTACATACTCCATCCGGTCATCCAGCGGTTCACAGCAGCCATAGTATCCCAGACCAAACTTGTCGTACCATTCGCTGGCATATTGAAATTCAAACTCATTGTGCATCTCCGGCGATACCGTGTACAGAATCTGAGCCATGCCGTAGGTCCATACATCCTTCAATTCCGGTTTTTCCGGATTTTCCGGCAGCAGATCTGTCCAAGCTCCGGTACAGTGCACCACCTGCTGCTGACGCATCAGGCAGTCCATATCCTTCAGTTTATTTATCGTTGCCAGATGAACATCTATGGTCCGGCGCATCAGAGCATGCACCCAGTCCTCATCATACAGCATCTTATCATAAAGGGTATCAATATCTGACCACTCCATAAAATGATCCCAGGGGCGGTATTCATACTCCGGCCCATCCATGATAACCTTCAGAATATCTCCCACAGCCTCGTTGGCCATCTCTTCTCTCCGATTGGTTTCCTCCACATCCAGATAAAAATCCGGCACCTGAATTTTATTGATATCGTCCCAGTCTTCCAACTGACTGACATAGGAATGGGCCTCTACCACATTTCCGTCATCTCTTGTCAGCTTTTCCTCAATAATGTCCAGGCCGAAATTCAGGCCGCGGATTACTTTGGGAATATAAATAAAGGGTTCATAAACCCAGTCATCCTGAATATGCTTGTTTCTGTACAGAAGTTGACGGAGGGTAGTCTCCATCTCCTGATAAAAAGGATCTTCACACTGCAGCGTCAGTTCATCATCAATATTCATTTCATTCCACGGAAATTCCCCCATCAGAAACATGGGCTTGTCCACTTTTCTGGCGTTCAGATGATACCACTGCTGTTTTCTTTCCTTCTGAATCGGCAGTTCCGACAGTTCTGCCAATTGATCTGCCAGTTTCCTCAATACCTGAATATCATTTTTTAACATTCTTTTTTCCTCCTGCATTTTGCAACGTTCTTATATTTATGAAATAAGCATAACATACCCCAGTCCCTAAGTGTTAGGACGCCACGGAGGAAAACTTGGACAAAACACAGATTAACCGGAACCACTGTCTGATTCCGGTTAATTCTTAAAGTACCTGGGCGCGTATCCCATTATTTTTTTAAACAGCCGGCTGTAATAGGCCGGATCAAGAAATCCCACCCGCTGCGCCGCTTCCGACACATTCAGGCCGTCTCTTTGCATATACTCCAGTGATTTCAGAATCCGAAGCCGGTTCAGATATTCCGTGGGCGTCATCCCCGTCACATCTTTAAAGACTGCACGGAAATATCCCGTGCTCCATCCCGCCTGACCGGCGATCTGGCCAAAATTTATCTCCTCTGCCAGATGGTCTTCCACATAGGAAAGAATCTCATAAATCTTTTCCTTCCTGCTGTTCTTATAATGGTCGATTTGGGCTGCCTTCCTCTTCCTGTTTCTTCTGAACTTTATCAGAATCATCTGCAGACAGGCCGTTTTCATGCCTGCCATGTCTTCCTCCCCGCGCTTTTGTTCTTCCATCATGCAGTTTAACAGAAACTCAATATCCTGGCGTTCTTTCATATCAAGGTGAATAATTCCCTGACGGTTTAGCTGACTCTGTCTGGAACGGTAACCGTAATTTTCCTCCTGGCATCCCATTTCCCGCATCAGCTTCCGGCATTCCCCCTCCAGTTTCTCCGGATAAAACTGACAGTTGATCAGTTCTATAGGCGCCTGAATTTCATAGCTGTGTTCCTCATCCGGTTCGATCAGAAACACATCCCCCGGAATCAGGGGCACAGAAATACCTTTGTACACATGGATACAATAGCCTTTGGTAATCAGCGCGAATTCCTGGAATCTGTGCCGGTGAGGCTTTACCGATATCATGTGATTCCATACAGTGACCGCAATGGGCGTATCATCCTGAGCCGGAAATTCCAGATAACCGTCATGGCAGGGCACCATCCATCCGTTTTGATCCTGTGGATTCATATTTTCCTTCCTCATCTTATGTTTCTGCGCAATTCGATACATATCGTCTCTCTAGCATAACAGTATATCACGCATACCGCAAAAAACACAGCGAAAATATATTACACAGCACTTTTTGCAATGAAAAAATGTATTGCACAACACTTTTTACAGCGAAAAAATGTAAAAGCCCGATTTCTTACTCCAGATATTCGTCTACATTAGAAGCATCTACTGTTTCAAAAGGAATGGAAAAACTCGGTGTTTCCTGTTTTCCATTGACGCAGGCGTCATAAGCTGATACCGCTCCCCATTTCGCCTGTCCAAGAGCATTCTGGAATACGGTGCAGGCAATATTTCCTGTCTTTACTTCCTGAAGGCAATCCTGATTGGCGTCAATTCCAAGAATTTTCACATTGTCAGAAAGCCCCGCAGCCTGGTAAGCCTGAAGCGTCCCCATCGCGCTTTCATCATTGCAGCAGGCAATAACCTGAATCTCATCTCCAAAAGAGGTTACCCAGTCCTCCGCATTCGTCATTGCAATATCCCGCATATATTCCGAGATAAGCGTGGCTTTCAATTCATAATTATATCCGGCTTCATCCAGTGTTTCAAATAACCCGTCATTTCTCTGCGTAGTATGATCATAGCCATCCGATCCTTTCTGATAACACATATTTACTGTTTCTGTATCATCCACATTTTCAATCAGCCATTCGGCTTGCAGTTTTCCTGCTTCATAGTTGGAAGATCCTACATAACCCACTTCTTTTTCCAGATGATCACTGTGAATCACCGAGTTAAGACATACAAGAGGCATGCCTTCCGCAATACAGGTATCCACAATTCCTACACAGCCGTCCGCATCCTGCGGAATCAAAATAATGCAGTCAACGCCCTGCGCAATAAAATTTTCCGCCAGCTGAAGCTGTACATTGGGATCCAGTTCTCCATCCGCTTCCAGCACTTCCACGTTGGGGAAATTTTTTTCACAGTAACTGACAAAAGTATTCCTTATCTTTGTCGTAAAGGTATCTTCATATCCCATATCTATAAATCCCCAGGTAAACTCTTCGTCTCCGCAGGTAATCAACTGGATCTATCCATTCCATGTGGGGTAGCTGACTATGTAAAGGGGGCTGTACTCTTTTCTGACATGGAAAAAGCCGACTGGATTACTCCAATCGGCCTTATCTGCACATACTTTTGCAATTTATATGCAGATATAAATGGGAAATGTGCAGTTTTGGCGGCAGCTTTAAACCATAGTAGGTTTCCTTGCCTCAATATAGAGGTCGATGTCCTCAACGATATAATTGGCCCCGGTGGTGTGCAAAGCTTCAAAGCAGGAATACACATAGTCCCACACGCGGTAACGGGTAAAGAGTTCCGCTACCTGCTTGCCAGTCAAATGCTTGGCGTTTTTGTAGGTTTCCACACAATAAATGAGAAAATCTCCTTGCCTGCTCATATTCATACCTCCTCCGGTATCTCAAAATTTCCTGTCTTTTTTTCCTCGTCATACATATTAAATAAGGTAAGCGGGCTGAAATGCCACAGCTTTGTGTCTTCCTGCTCCAATAAGGAATATACCTTGGATTCATAAAACTCTTTGGAGGCCATCAGCTCATCCACAGGATAGTTCTCACAAATCAACTGTACAACCTGGGAAACCAGTAAAGTCAAAATCGCTTCAAATTTTTTATCTGCCATCAAAATTCCTCCTCCGGCACAGTGCCGACAAATCGCAGATAGGACAGAGCCTTTTCCGTTGTCAGCACCAACTGATTATATAGCTTCTTAATTTTGAGCTGCTCCAGGGTTTGTTCCTTAGTCAACACACCATCGGTTATCCGATACAAAATCCAGAAAACGATTTTGCTGGATCATCTTTGGTTCCGATATAACCAAATTGCTGCCATGATATAAAATCATAATTGTCCCTCCAATGCTTTCTCGGCAATCGCACGTTCCTCCTGCAAAGATCGGATCATCGTTTCGATATGCCTGCGTTTTTCCACTTGCTCTCGAACTGCCTCCACATCCTTTTGAGGGATGTACCTTGAGATCACCTTTTTCCCCTCACGGTACTTCAAATAAAAATATGTGGATTGCTTGACCTTCTTTTCCGAAATGGTGCCTTTGGGGAGCGTCCCCAGTTTCTCTTGGTATTTTACCAGCATACAGTCGATGCGTTCTTTCTCCTGCAAGATGGTACTCAAAATCAAATTCAACTTCATCACCCATCTCTATTATACACAACAAAATCAAGAGAATCAATGTTATGTTGTGTATTCCAGTGGAAGCTATTTCTTATTTCAATATATAAAAACTGGGGCTGTGAAAAAATGAGAAATCATTTTTTCACAGTCCTCTTTTTATGCGTAAGCACATGAAGTTTTCTAAAAATGCGTATAACTCCCCTTACCCCATAAGTCTGATGATTAAATTGCTTATGCGG
>JBMNRB010000015.1:0-71355 GCA_050944435.1 Ruminococcus sp. | reverse complement strand
TAGAATTAGACTTGTTAATAATTATCATTGCAAGTTAATTTTAACACAAAAGAAGGACCTTGGGCTTATTTTTGACCCTTGGTCCTTCTTTGTTTTGGGCTATGCTTTTTTCACAGCCCCTTTTTTAATTTATGAGCGTAATGCGGATCACTGCCAAAATCAGAAGATGGACGGGATAAAAAAGATAAAAGAAGTATTTCAGAGAGAGTCCCCGCTGCCCGTTATACATATTAATAGGGATGAAGGCCAGACAGGCCGGAGCTTCCCAGAGAAGGCTGATGCAGCCTCCCAGAGTCTGGAGAGCGGGATAGTAACGGAAAAAGTACAAAATGGCAATTAAAAGGATGCCGTGATAACTGTAGTCCGTTTTCAGCAGCCAGGCCAGCCCCATCCCGGCAGCCACGGCGCCTATCTGGATGTAAGGATTATTTTCAAAATGTTCCATGAGCATCAGAATCAGCAGTCCGATAAAAAGAGTAAAAAATACGTTCTGATGGGTGAATTCCAGTATCCGGTTATTGAGAGCCAGGTCAAAGGGAATCTCAGAAATCAGTGCAAAAATTCCCAGACGGGTTACATACCGTTTCCGGTTGGATGTGTAAAGAAAGCCCTGGATCAGCAAAAAACAGAAAATTGGAAATGCTATGCGGCCGATAAAGCGGAGCACACGGTAAAAGAGATAAAGTTTGTGCAGAGGCGTACCGATGATGATAGGGGCGCGGGGAAGCAAAATACCTTCATAAAGGATGGCTGCACCTATGTGATCGATCAGCATGCACACCAGTGCCAGAATTTTTAAGCTGCTTCCGGAGAGCAGGGCGAACCTGTGTCCGAAACGTGATGATATGTATCTTTCCATATAACCTCCTTAAAGTCTATAGTACCATATATACAAAAAATAATAAAAGGTTATGTATATTTTTTTCTGGACTAATTTGTCAGTTTGTGAGAAAATATCCATAAAAGATTGAAAGGTTGAAAGGAGTCATACAATGATTTATTCACATGAAGTAGAAATGATGTGTCCTGTCGCACAGGGTGTGAACCATGGAGCAGCTCCCATTCCGGAGGAAGCAAAATGGGTAAAGGCAAAAGAAATTAAAGATATTTCAGGCTTAACACACGGTGTGGGCTGGTGTGCACCGCAGCAGGGTGCCTGTAAACTGACTTTAAATGTAAAGGATGGTATAATTCAGGAAGCGCTGGTAGAGACTCTTGGATGTTCCGGTATGACCCACTCTGCAGCCATGGCAGCAGAAATTCTTCCGGGAAGAACACTGCTGGAAGCTTTAAATACGGACCTTGTCTGTGATGCGATCAATACCGCTATGCGTGAATTGTTCCTTCAGATCGTTTACGGACGTTCTCAGAGTGCATTTTCTGAAGACGGACTTCCCATTGGAGCAGGTCTGGAAGATCTGGGCAAGGGACTTCGTTCTCAGATCGGAACCATGTACGGTACATTGAAAAAAGGTCCCCGTTATCTGGAGATGGCGGAAGGTTATGTAACCGGCATCGCTTTGAATGAAGAGGATGAGATCATCGGTTATCAGTTTGTCAACCTCGGCAAAATGACAGATTTCATCAAAAAAGGTGATGATCCTACTACTGCATGGGAAAAAGCAAAAGGTCAGTATGGCCGCGTGGATGATGCAGTGAAAATCATTGATCCCAGAGCAGAGTAAGTACGAGGAGGAAAAGAAAAGATGGCTTTATTTGAATCATATGAAAGAAGAATCGATAAAATCAACAGCGTGCTGAACAGTTACGGCATTGCATCTCTGGAAGAAGCAGAAAAGATCACAAAGGATGCAGGACTGAACGTATACGATCAGGTCAAGGGCATCCAGCCGATCTGTTTTGAAAATGCCTGCTGGGCTTATATCACAGGAGCTGCAATTGCAATCAAAAAGGGATGTAAACGCGCTGCTGACGCTGCCGCCGCAATCGGTGAAGGACTTCAGGCATTTTGTATTCCCGGTTCTGTAGCAGATCAGCGTAAAGTAGGTCTGGGTCATGGAAACCTGGGCAAGATGCTTCTTGAGGAAGAGACAGACTGTTTCTGTTTTCTGGCAGGCCATGAATCTTTCGCAGCAGCGGAAGGCGCCATCGGTATTGCAGAAAAAGCAAACAAAGTACGTCAGAAACCGCTGCGTGTTATCCTGAACGGTCTTGGAAAAGACGCTGCACAGATCATCGCCCGTATCAATGGCTTTACATACGTGGAGACTGATTACGATTATTACACCGGAGAATTGAAAGAAGTATTCCGCAAGGCATACTCCAATGGTCCCCGTGCGAAGGTTAACTGTTACGGCGCCAACGATGTTCGTGAAGGTGTTGCCATTATGTGGAAAGAGGGCGTTGATGTGTCCATTACAGGAAATTCCACCAACCCCACCCGTTTCCAGCACCCGGTGGCAGGTACTTACAAGAAAGAGTGCATAGAGGCCGGAAAGAAATACTTCTCCGTAGCTTCCGGCGGCGGTACAGGACGTACTCTGCATCCGGACAATATGGCGGCTGGTCCCGCTTCCTACGGCATGACAGATACACTGGGACGTATGCATTCTGATGCACAGTTTGCAGGTTCTTCCTCCGTACCGGCTCACGTGGAAATGATGGGTCTGATCGGCGCAGGAAACAACCCAATGGTAGGTATGACGGTGGCTGTTGCCGTTTCTATCGAAGAAGCTGCGAAGGCTGGGAAGTTCTGATTAGGAGCAGATGAGAACAAAAGAATAGCAAAAGAGGAAAACCGTATTGGCGTGGAAGCCAATGCGGTTTTTTTAACAATATTTTTGATATCTGCAAAATCATGAACACTGCTTTATTTGACAGAAAAATTAAGGTATAATTATATCAAAAAGAAGACATCGATCTCAGGTGAGGAAAAATGAAAAAGCAGAATATATACGATGGTGTCCTCTCATTTAGAGGGACCTGGAGAAAGTATCAGCAAAGAGTGCTGGAGGAGGCAGATACGTATCTGAAGGACGGAAAAGTACATATTGTGGCAGCGCCGGGAGCGGGAAAGACCACTTTGGGAATCGAACTGATCCGAAGGATAGGAAATCCCTGCCTGATTCTGTCTCCAAGAATTGTAATCCGGCAGCAGTGGCTGGAGAGAATTCATGATTCTTTCATGGAGGAAGAGACGGATTCCGGCAAAAAAGTCCTTTCCCATGATATCCGAGAACCGGGACTGATTACTTCGCTGACTTATCAGACGCTTTTCTTCGGAATGACCGGGGGAAAGGGAGTGGAAGAGGATGCAGACGGGTCAGACAGGGAAGAAATGGATTTTTCTGACTTTCCATTTATCAGGAAGGTAAAGGAAGCAGGAATCACCACGATATGTCTGGACGAATGCCATCATCTGAAAAGTGAATGGTGGAAGGCTCTGGAAAATTTTATGAAAGAGATGGGGAAAGTGACGGTGATTTCTCTTACGGCCACGCCGCCTTATGATGCTGCTCCGGCACAGTGGGAGAGATATATTAAAATGTGCGGTCCCATTGATGCGGAAATTACCATACCGGAACTGGTGAAGGAGAAAAGTCTTTGCCCTCATCAGGACTATGTCTGGTTTAACTATCCCACGAAAGCGGAGGAGGAGAAGATTTGCCAATTCCGGGAGAAAGCTGATGAAGTTTTTCAGAGAATTATGGAGGATGAAGTTTTTGCCAAAGCGGTATCCAGTCATAAATGTCTGATGGATTATGAGAGCTGCTTTGACAGAATGTTGGAAAATCCCGCTTACCTGTCCGCACTGCTGATCTATTGCCAGCAAAAAGGGATTCCTTTTGTAAGGGACTGGCTGGAAGTTCTGACGGTGAAAAACCTGCCGGAAATGTCAGAAAAATGGATGGAAAATTTACTCCAGGGATTTCTTTTCGATGATCCGGACAGTTATACCTGTTCCCTGGAATATCGGGAACATTTGATGCATGGGCTGAAAGCGGCTGGGCTGATTCATCACAGGAAAGTAAATTTCCTGGTAAATGATAAAGTGGAAAAACTTTTAATCAACAGCCAGGGGAAAATGGAGAGCATCAGGCGGATTGCCTTTATTGAGTATGCTTCCATGGGCCAGGCGCTCAGGATGTTGATTCTCACTGATTATATCCGGAAAGAATACAGAAGCGTTCTGGGAAAGGAAAAGGAAGATCTGACAACCATGGGAGTTCTTCCAATTTTTGAACTGCTCCGCAGACAAGATCAGGACTGGAAGATCGCCGTCATGTGCGGGAGCGTGGTGATTATTCCTGATTCTGCTAAAGAAATCTTTCGGCAGACAGCCGCGCAGGAAAATGATTTGCTGGAGCTGTCTTTCCGGGCGCTGGAGGATGAAGAAGGGCGATCTTTGGGGTATTGTGAAGCAGTGATTGGTGGAAAATTGCAGATATACACCAGGATTATGACAAGATTATTTGAAGAAGGATATTTCCAGATTCTGGTGGGAACAAAATCTCTTCTTGGAGAAGGATGGGATGCTCCCTGCGTCAATTCTCTGGTTATGGCCAGTTTCGTGGGTTCTTATGTGCTGGGAAATCAGATGAGGGGACGTGCCATCCGTACCTGCAGCGGAGCGCCTGATAAGGTGAGCAATATCTGGCATCTGGTATGTCTTTCAAACCCGAAAGAAAAAAAGGAAAAACGCAGAATGGGCGTAGAAAATCCGGAACTGTCGGAAGATTATTATACATTGGAACGCCGGATGAAGGGAATTCTGGGGCTGTCTTATGAAGGGGGATATATTGAGAACGGAATCGGGCGTCTGACGATTATAAGGGAACCCTACAGCAGGTCACATATAGAAAGCATAAATAAAGAGATGGAGGCTCGATCGGCCAGAAGGCATGAGGTTGCCAGGGAATGGAAAGAAGCCATCACTCTTTGTGATCAGATGGAGACGGCGGATCAGTATCAGACGGATGAGTCGGTGCTGAGGCCAGGGATGGTGTTCATTCATGCTCTGGCCTTTCAGCTTTTAACGTTGGCTGCAGAAGGTATTAATATACTCAGTTGTCTGGCGGAGACCGGCAACTTGTTTGAAAAACCGAGGTTTTATATTATAACGGCAGTATTTCTGCTCTTTTTTATCTTTTTTGGTGGGAAGATTTTAAAGTTTTGTACGCCGATGCGCTTTTTCCGATCGATAGGGAAAGGTGTGCTGAAAGCCCTTCGGGAAGACGGCCAGATTACCTCGGAATGCATCGTAATGACGGAAGAAGAAGAGGGACTCTTTTTTGCCGCGTGGCTGAAGGGAGGAACAGAGAGAGAAAAATCTCTTTTTGCTGATTCAATGGAAGAGATGCTCTCGCCGGTGGAAAATCAAAGATATCTTCTGGGGCAGGGAAAGAAAGGGGAATTTCCCAAAAGATATTATTGTGTGCCGAAAGTATTTTCTGCCAGCCGGGAAAAAGCGGAATTTTTCCAGAACAGCATGGAGCCCTTCCTGGGAAAATATGAATTGATTTATACCCGCAGTCCTCAAGGAAGGAAAATCCTTCTGCAGGCCAGGGCCAGGGCATTTGCCAATCGAAATCGGAGAAGGGCGGAGCGCAGAAAAAAGATAAAAAGCGCTCTGGAATAGAAGAAGGTCAATGATATTATTATATATTGATGTTTTTGGAAAAATTGTTGGCAGACAGAAGGAAAAAAATAAAAAAATTGTGCACTTATTATGATACAAAGGGGTAGAAGGCTGGATAATTCGTAAAAAATATGATATCTTAGATACATCTGATGGATTATTTATAAATAAATGATAAGGAAGGTGAGCAATTGGAAGATTATACCAAGTACAGGTTGAAAAAAGATGATGAACTGGCGTCATTACTGACTGGCAAAGACAATCTGTTTATCATTGCCTGCAACAAATGTTTCAAGAAATTTGAAACCGTTGACGAACCGGAATGCGGTGAGTTTGAGAAAATAGCCGTTGAAAACGGAAAGACGGTTATTGGCAGTGCCGGAATTGACTTTTTGTGCAATAAAACTCAGACAGAAAAGAAACTGCGGGATATGATTCCGGAAGAAGCGGAAAATGTTTTTGTAATTTCCTGCGGTCTGGGTATTCAGACAGTTGCGGATCTGGCGGAAAAACCCGTTTATGCGGCCAGTGATTCGCTGAATTACAGAGGATTTCACGGCATGGCGCTGACAGAACGCAAATGCGACGCCTGCGCCCAGTGCTTTCTGAATATAACAGGCGGTATCTGTCCCGTGGTTGACTGTTCCAAAAGTTTGGTCAACGGACAATGCGGCGGTGCGAAGAACGGAAAATGTGAAGTGGACAGCAGCAAAGACTGCGCATGGGAAAAAATATATCAGCGGCTGAAAATGCAAGGGCGTTTGGAAGAGTTTTTAAATCAGCCGGTTCAGCTGCGGGATTATTCAAAAGTTAATTTTAAATTTGTCAATGACTACGTAAAATCTATTCGTGAGAACCGTTTGGACGGTTATTATGGCGGTGTTCATCCCTCAGAGAGAAAGGAATTTACAGAACATCTGGCGCTGAAGAGATTTCCGGATCCCCAGGAAGTGGTGATTCCTCTGTCCATGCATGCAGGAGCACCGGCAAACCCAGCAGTACAGGTGGGCGACACGGTCAAGGTGGGACAGGTAATTGGCGAGCCAGCGGCATTTATCAGCGGATTTGTGCATTCCAGCGTCAGCGGAACAGTAACGGCCATTGAGAATCGGGGACATGCTACCAGAGGGGAATGTCTGTCTGTTGTGATTCGGTCAGATGGAAAGAATACTCTTCATGAATCGGTACAGTCTCATAAAGATGCGGACAGTCTGACTGCTGAAGAGATAGTGGAGATTATTAATAATGCAGGAATCGTAGGCATGGGAGGCGCGGGATTCCCCACATCGGTAAAATTAAAACCTGCCAAGCCGGTGGATACGATTTTATTAAACGGCTGTGAATGTGAGCCTCTTCTGACGGCAGATCACAGGGTGCTTCTGGAATATGCAGATGATGTAATTTTCGGACTCAAGATGATTATCAAGGCGGTGGGCGCCGAAAAAGGCGTGATTGTCATTGAGGATAACAAACCGGATGCCATTGCTCTTATGCGGGAGAAAACCGCCGGCTGCAGCAACATGGAAGTGGCTGAGGTCAGAACGAAATATCCACAGGGTGCAGAAAAGATGCTGATTAAACGGGTAACAGGAAGGCAGGTCCCCAGAGGCGGTCTGCCGGCGGATGTGGGATGCGTTGTCAGCAACATCAGCACCACAAAAGCCATTGCCGATGCTGTCCAGAAAGGAATGCCTCTGATTGAGCGCGTGGTAACCGTAACCGGCGAAAGGCTGAAAAATCCGGGCAATTATATTGTGAAGATTGGTACGAACACAAAAGATCTGATCGACTACTGCGGCGGTGTGACGGGTGATGATGAGGTTACCATTAAAGCGGGCGGCCCGATGATGGGATTTGTCCTCTCTGATACCAATGTGCCGATTATGAAGGGCTCCAACGGAATCATTGTGGTTGACACAGATTATACAAAAGAGCAGCCCTGTATTAAATGCGGCCGCTGCATGGATGTCTGTCCCATGGAACTTTCTCCTTTGTATTTCGCCAAATTTGCGGACGAACAGAACTGGCAGGGGATGAAGGACAAAAATGTGATGGACTGTATCGAGTGCAGATGCTGTGAATATATCTGCTCATCCAAGATTCCCTTAGTCAGCAAGATTAAAGCCGGAAAAAATGAAGTAAGGGGGATGAAGTGATATGCTAATTACCGAATTGAAACCCAGAGAAACGATTGCATCACTGGCAGAGGGACAAAAAGTGTTTATCATTAATTGCCTGGGATGCAAAGAAGTTCATTTCCCGGAAAAAGAAGCAGAGGCGCTTCAGAAGGAGCTGGCTGCTGACGGAAAGGTGATAGGGGTGCTTACTACCGATTACATATGCAATCCGGAAAATATGGAGCTTCGTCTTCAGAAACATAGGAGTGAAATTGATGAGGCTGATGTGATACTTGTATTTTCCTGCGGCGTTGGCGTGCAGACGATTGCGGGATACCTGAAAGAAAAAAAAGTATGCGCAGCCTGTGATACCTGTCCTCTGCCGGGATTCCAGGGAGTAACGCCTCTGGAATACAAGTGCGATCAGTGCGGAGAGTGTTATCTGAATCTGACGGGAGGCATCTGTCCGATTACTGCCTGTTCCAAAAGTCTGGTCAACGGACAGTGCGGCGGCGCCAAAAACGGCAGATGTGAAGTGGACAGCGATATGGAATGCGGCTGGGAGCGCATCTACAGACGTCTTGAAAAGATAGGACGTCTGGATGTGTTAAAAAGCCCTGTTCAGGTGCGGAATTTTGCAACAGATGACGAAGTTTCTTAAATAGAGGATAGGAGTAAGATGGAATGAAAATTACGGAATTGTTTGAACGTGGTGAATTTGTTGTATCTGCGGAAGTTGGTCCGCCAAAAGGATTTCATGTAGAACATCTGCTGAAGGAGGCAAAGACTTATCTGAGTGATATCACGGCAGTTAATGTGACGGACAATCAGTCTTCCGTTATGCGTCTCGGCTCCCTGGCCATGTGCAAAGCACTGAAGGATGAGGGCCTGACCCCGATTTATCAGCTGACCTGCCGTGACAGGAACCGCATTGCGCTGCAGTCTGATCTTCTAAGTGCAGCCATGTTTGGAATTGAGAATCTGCTTCTTCTGACCGGTGATCACACCAAGCTGGGAGATCATCCCCAGGCAAAACCGGTTTTTGATCTGGATTCCGTTTCTCTGATCCATGCGGTTGCCAAACTGGAAGAAGGTGTGGATCTGGGAGGAAATGAGCTGATTGGTGAGCCGCCGAAATTTGCAAAGGGAGCTGTGGTGTCGCCCTGCAGTGATTCGGTAGATGCTCAGCTTGCTAAAATGGAGCGGAAGGTTCGCGCAGGGGCGGACTATTTCCAGACACAGGCTGTTTTTGAGCCGGAGAAATTTATTAAGTTCATGGAAAAGGCTAAAGAGTTTGGAAAACCGGTTCAGGTTGGCATTATTATCCCAAAGTCAGCGGGGATGGCGAAGTTTATGAACAATAATGTTGCCGGTATCCATGTACCCGATGAGATGATCGAGGAATTGAACAGGGATAAAGAACGGACCAAAGCGGGAATCACAGGGGTGGAAATTGCCGCCCGGATTATTAAAGAATGCAGACCTTACTGTCAGGGCGTGCATATCATGGCCTTGGGATGGGAATCTAAAGTACCGGATCTTCTTAAACAGGCCGGAATTTAATTGAACAGGAAGTAAAACCGTCTCATGTTTGGACGGATGTGGATTTTTAGTAAAGGATTATTTTTCGCCACGTAATGATCAGAGAGATGATTACGTGGCGTTTTACGCGAAAAGGAGTTTGCGATGGAAAAAGTACTATTTGTCAACGCTTGTGCCAGGGAGGAGTCACGAACCCGTATGCTGGCGCAGGAAGTGCTGAAAAAGCTGGGAAAAGAGACAGAGGAGGTAAATCTTTTTAAAGAAGAGATTCTTCCGTTGAACCAGGAATCTCTGAAAAAAAGAAATCGGCTTCTTCTGGAAACAGATTTTTCCGCATCCATGTTCCGGTATGCCAGACAGTTTGCCGCAGCAAATGAAATCGTAATCGCAGCGCCCTACTGGGATCTGGCCTTTCCCTCTGTGCTGCGGGTATATCTTGAGCATGTAACCGTTACGGGGCTGACCTTTAAATATTCTCCAGAAGGAATCCCGGTTGGACTGTGTCAGGCGAGGCGGATCATCTACGTGACAACGGCGGGAGGGCCGATTCTGGATCAAAATCTCGGGTATGATTATGTGAAAGCTCTGGCCGGTACTTTTTACGGGATACCGGAGGTTCTGTGCTTCAAAGCAGAGAACCTGGATATTGTGGGGGCAGATGTGGAGGGGATTTTGCAAGAAGCGATTTGGGGGATAAGATCCGTATTGCTGTAATTTGATCTGCTTCATTGAGCTGAAAAGTAAAAATGGAACGCAATACAAACAGTGCGATTAAAAAAGGAGGCAGTATTATGAAGAATGAGATGATTAAAGATACTTATCAGCAGATTGGAAGAGAGCTGCGAGAATGGGGAGCCGAAAAGGTGATACTTTTAAGTTCACGGACAGATGCTGAATCCGGTTGTACCAAGTTGGAAATTGTCACGGAAGGAATTTACAGAAAAAGTGAAGTTCAGAAACAGTTGGAAGAGAAATGGCCAAAGCTTCGGATACGGCTTCTCTGCATGGAAGATATGACCGGCGCTGAGCAGATAGCGGAAATTGAAAATGACGGAATCAAACTGTGAAAGGGAGAAATGAAGAAGAGGGCCTGCCCCAAAAGAGAGTGTATTCTTTTGGGGCAGGCCCTTAACAGCATTTTTTCAATGCTTCACCCGTTTCAGTTCAGTCATGATACTTCTGACATCAGGGATTTTCATCAGGATCGGGTAGAGGATCAGTGAAATAATCAGTCCGCTGATGCCTTGTACAATGTTGGCCGGAATGCTGGCGGCAGCGCCGCCGACGCCGTAAATAAAAGATTCGCACAGAAAGTATCCGCCGGCAACGAAAAGGATATCTATGATACCGCACAGAATTACAGCAAAGTAATGAAATTTTCCGGAGATCTGAGCATGCTGGTAAATCAGGCCGCAGACAAGGGCAATCATTCCTTTTATGGCGAAGGTGATGGGAACGTAAAGAAAATATCCTCCCAGCAGATCAGCCATGGCGGATCCGATCCCACCGGCCAGCAGTCCATAGAAAGGACCAAGGATGATGCCGGAAAGAATGACGATGGCGTCGCCGGGGTGGATATAGCCCTGGGTGCCGGGGGTGGGAATCCGGATTGACATGGTGGCTACACATGCCAATGCGGCAAATAGCGCGGTCATAATAATTTTTTTCAGTTTTCTGTTCATGTTGTCTCACTCCTTTGTTTGATCTGTTTCTGAGTGTCAGTGTACAATAAAAGTGGACTGTTTTAAATAGCCAATTATGAAAAAAATATACAGGCCAGTTTTGAAACATAAAAACTCCCCGCCAATGACGGGGAGTAAAGGGTAAATCTATCAATTACTATTTCAGCAGCTCTTTTTCAGCAGCGGCCATCAGTTTTTCAACTTCAGCGGTGATTTCCGGTTTTACTTCGGGAATTTCATCGTTCTTAATCAGTTCCAGAGCGCGGTCAGCTGCACGTTCGTTGAGCGGTGTTTCACCTATCTTGATCCAGTCAGCCCAAACACTGTCGAAGCCGATGGAAGGCTGGAAGATTTCGCCGGAATACAGATGATCGATGGTATGTTCCTGCTCAAGGAAGGTTTCATCGTCATTTACTACATATTCCAGAGCTTCGAAGCCCAGTTCTTCTTCGTTAATGGTGAAGGGTTTCTGAGCTTTACGGATCATCGCCATCATCTCATTATCCAGTACCAGTTGGCTTAAGGAGCAGCACATAACACTGGCGGTACTTCCGAATCCAGTGATCAAAGTAGCACCTGCAAGACCCGGCAGGAGAGCGTTGATCATTTTTTCGTATCCGGCCTGTTCGTCCATTGCACAGCTTGTGCAGGACAGACCGTAAACATCGGAAAGGAATCCGCAGTAATTCGCCAGCTGTACAGCCAGTGCGCTGGAAATTCCAGTTTCCGGCAGACCAAGGATACTCTGGCTGTTCTTCATGTTTGCGAAGAAAGTTCTGGAACCGTAGAAGAGTACGCATTCCGGATTCATCAGATAAGCAACGCATGCGAAGGCCAGAATCTCAGCGTGAGACTGAGCAACCGTACCTGCCACTGACAGCGGTGAAGTGAGTCCGCCCATAGGAGCAGAAAGAATACTGGTGGGAATTCCCGCACGGATGATATAACCCATGGTATCGGTGATTTCCTTGGGAAGGAAAAGGGGTGATTCCGGTGAAATACCAACCATACCCATTGGATTGTGAGTCTGATCTTCTCCACCGTAAATTTTGAACAGTTCTGCAATATATTTTGCATTGCTGGCGATGGAGATTCCCGGTCCGTAGATCGGTTTATGGGAATACTGCAGCATTGTTGCCGTCTGTTTCAGCTGAGTGATCTCTGAAGGAACTTCGCTGGGATAAATCAATGCGCAGGGAAGATCCAATTCCGGCAGCTGATTCATCACGCGAACCGTATCAATCAGGTCAGTCAGAAGACCATTGCGGCGTTTGCCTGTTTTCATGTCGGCAATCCATGGAGCGCCGCCTGTACTGTGAACAAAAGTCTTTCCGATTTCCATCTCTTTTTTCATTCCGGTAACAGGTGAGGTCATGGTAACACGGCCTTTCTGAGCCTTCAGCATATCTTCAATCAGAGACTCTGAAAAATAAACACGGTCGTCTTTCTGTGTACAGCCGTGCTCGCAGAGCATATCACGTACGGCAGGATCTTCCACCCGCATACCCAGCTTTTTCAGAATATCCATACCGTACTGGTGCAGTTTAGCGATTTCCTCATCGCTCACATAATTTAATCGTGGAATATAGCTCATAAAATAACCTCCCATTTCATTGTTCCGATTGTTTGTTTAAATTTTCTTGAATCATGTGTGAAATAGAAAAAACAATTATGCACAATGCCATTTGTTGCTTAATCTCATCATAACGTGTGGTGTGATGTTTGTCAATAATCTTGTGAAAACGGAGAAGAAATTTTTATAATTATGAAAAAAGGAATAAGTTATAAAAAAGATATACATTTACTTTTTTGGTGTATTTCGCTATAATAGAATGCAAATGATGAACAAGGGAGAGGGTAAATTTGGACAATCTGGACAGAATTGGCGACAGCATTCGAAGCCTGCGTAAACTGCGGAAAATCACACTCCAGCAGCTGTCAAAAGAGACGGGGCTGTCTACTGGATACCTCAGCAATATTGAACGGAACATCACCAGCCCTACTTTAATGAATATTCAGAAAATATGTGAGGTATTTAACAGCTCCTTGAGTGATTTGTTGGAAAGAAATGCAGAGGAGCGGATTATCATCCGCAAGGAAGACAGAGAAGTGATATTGGATGAGGATCAGGATATTCGTATGGAGACCATTGATTTTGGAATCAGTGATATCACTTTCATTTATACTGAGCTGCCTAAACAGTCGGATACCAGCGAAGAGTGGTGGACTCATGAATTTGGAGAAGTAGGTACCGTTCTGGAGGGAGAACTGACCGTGAACATTAATGGTGAAATTTTTGAGCTGAAAACAGGAGATTCTATTTACGTAAAACCTCATACCCGCCATTGTTATTATAATAAAAGTAAAAAATCAAAAAGCGTATCGTTCTGGACAAGATTCTGGGAACGTTCGGAAGAAAAAGAGTGAAAATCGAACATTTTAGATAAACAGCAGAGAAGAATGGATAAGCCGTGAGAAAAACTCACGGCTTTTTTGTTGTTGACAAGATCTGTATTCGTGATATTATTAAAATAATTATTTATATATGAAATTTTTTTGTTAAATTTCACGAAAGTTAAAAAGGAGGTATTTTATGGAGCAATCGGGGGGAAAAACAAAGAAGGTTGTAGGTCTTGAAGTTTTTGTGTTCATGGTGATATTTGCAGGGATATTTGTATACCTGGGCACAAGTATGGGAGCGGTAAACATGGTGAATACGATGATGAATACGGCATATCAGCTTCTGCTGGATACAGTGCTGTATATTATGGCAATTGCAGTGCTGGCAGGCGCCATTTCCGGTTTGTTTACGGAATTTGGCGTGGTGGCTCTTATCAACAAGCTGCTGTCTCCGCTGATGCGGCCTTTATATGGATTGCCGGGAGCAAGCATCATCGGTGTTCTGGCTACTTATCTGTCTGATAATCCGGCAATTCTGACTTTGGCAGATCAGACGGAATTTCGGCGTTATTTCAAAAAATATCAGCTTCCGGCCCTTACCAATATCGGAACAGCCTTCGGCATGGGAATGATTATTACCACCTTTGTGATCGGAGTGAAAAATCCTGGGGGAGGAACTTTTATTGCCGCCGCTTTAATTGGAAATTTGGGCGCCATTGTGGGAAGTATTGTCAGCGTGCGGATTATGCTTCATTTCACGGCAAAGGTATTCGGGAAAGAGGAAATGTGCATTGCCGGAGAAGGCGAAACCAGGCTGAAGGAAAATGAACGGGAGATACGGCCGGGCTCAGTGGGGAACCGGGCTCTTGCGGCGATTCTGGACGGAGGGAAAGCCGGTGTGGATATGGGAATGGCCATCATTCCGGGAGTATTGATTATCTGTACCCTTGTGCTGATGCTGACCAACGGACCTTCAGAGAGCGGTGTATACACGGGAGCCGCTTATGAGGGAGTGGCGCTGCTGCCGGCAATCGGAGACAAGCTGCAGCTTTTGCTGAAACCGCTGTTTGGATTTTCTTCTTCCACGTGTATTGCCGTGCCGGTGACGGCTCTGGGAGCTGCAGGAGCAGCTATCGGTCTGATTCCGCAGATGGTTCAGGATGGTTTGGCAGTGGGAAATGATATTGCTGTATTTACCGCCATGTGCATGTGCTGGAGCGGATATTTGAGCACTCATGTGGCGATGATGGATTCCCTGGGCTGCAAAAGCCTGACGGGAAAGGCGATTTTCAGCCATACCATAGGAGGTCTGTGTGCCGGGGTTGCAGCTCATTTGTTTTATCAGATATTTGTGATGATTTTTTGATCTGTGGTAAAATCGATCAGCAAAAATAGTTGCGGAAAATGAATTAATGTGATATTATAACAAAAAAGGATCATGTGTGTGAAAAAAGTTGTTGAAATTTAATAAGGAGAGAAAATGAACGAATTAAGACAAAGACAGTTAAAAGCTTGTGAATCTTTGAAAAAAGCCGGAATCGACAAAGCGATCATCGGTGATCCGATGTCCATCAACTATCTGACTGGCATACATATTATTCCCTATGAGAGATATTATGGTCTGGTAGTAGATGCGGAAAAAGAAGAGCTGATCATGGTGAATCCCAGTGTTGATACAGGCTGCATGAAAGGAACCGTTCCGGAACGAACGTATCTGGATGAAAATGGTCCTGGCGACGTTGTACGTGAAGTGGTGGGAAGTTGCGGGACACTGGCTGTGGAAAAGAAATACTTTTCCATGAGCGTTGGAGAGATGTTCGCAGCGCTGGACTGTGAAATTGTGGATCTTGGCGACTGTATTGCCCGTCTTAGAATGTACAAGGACGAGGCGGAAGTGGAGACCATGCAGTTTGCAGCGAAGATTGTGGATGAAGCTATCGCTTACGTATCGGATAAAATCAAACCGGGAATGACGGAAAAAGAACTGAATATGATGCTGTACAGCTATATGGCAGGATATCCGGGATTCATCACTGATGAATTTATCATTCTGGTTCTTGCCGCGGCTAATTCTGCCAATCCCCATGGAGCCAGCGGCGACTATGCATTCCAGGAAGGCGATATCGTTCTGATGGATTTCTGTGCATATTATAACTATTATTGGTCGGATATTACCCGCTGCCTGTTTGTAGGCAAAGTAGGAAATCCGAAACTGGCAGAGATCTATGATATTGTGCTTCAGGCGAATCTGGCTGCCATTGCAGCGGTAAAACCCGGAGTTAAGGCAAGGGATATTGACAAGGCTGCCAGAGATGTGATCACGGAAGCAGGATACGGAGAACTGTTTCTTCACAGAACGGGCCACGGCCTGGGCTTAAGTGTACATGAAGAACCTTATATTACGTCGGTTAACGAGCTGGTTTTGGAAGAAGGCATGACGTTTACCATCGAACCGGGGATCTATATTGAAGGCGTCGGCGGTGTGAGAATCGAAGATGATATTCTTGTTACGAAAGATGGATGCCGTATATTGACTTCCAGGTCAAAGAAGCTGGAGGATCAGATCGTGAAAATCTGATGCTGCAGGAGGTATGAGAAAGGAGATTGGTTATGACTGCCGTTAAACAGGAAGGAAAACTTAAGAAAAATATAGTTACACTGTTAATTTTGATTATTTCAGGCGCAATGGTTTACGCGCTGCCCTATTTCAGAAGTTATTATTATGACGCGTTTGTAGAATGCTTCAATCTGACGGATACGCAGATGGGTGCGCTGGGAAGCGCTTACGGAAGTTTTGCTGTAATTGCATATTTCCTGGGAGGCTTCTGTGCAGACCGCTGGCCGGCCAGAAAACTGCTGACACTTTCTCTGGTGTCAACGGGTGTTATGGGATTGATCCTTTTGCTTCGTCCGCCCTATTGGGGACTGTTTGTAATCCATGCGCTGTGGGGTATTACCTCAATCCTTACTTTCTGGAACGCTCTGGTAAAAGCTCTTCGTTCCATCGCATCCTCTTCGGAGCAGGGCCGTGTTTTCGGTCTGTTTGAAGGCGGCCGGGGAATCACCAACATGGTTCAGTCAGCGCTGGTTCTGGCGCTGTTCGGCGTGGTTTCCAGCAATGTTTCCACCAGCGCCGGTTTGAATGCGGTTATCATCGCATATTCCGTTGTGACGATTCTTCTTGGTATATTAGTATGGATCTTCTATAAAGAAGGAGAATTTAAACGGGAAGTAAAAGCCCTGGTTAACGTGCCGGAGCTGAAACGTGTATTGAAAATGTCCACCACATGGCTGCACGTACTGATTATCTTCTGTTCTTACGCAATGTGCTGTAGTTACTTCTATATTACACCGTATACTACGCAGGTATTTGGCGCGACAGCGGTAATCGGCGCTGCTATGGGATATTTTTCACAGTATGCCCGTCCCATCGGATGTTTTGTTTCCGGATTTGCTGCAGACAAGATCGGTTCATCAAAAGTCTGCGCGATTGCATATGTGGTTATGATTATTGGTATGCTGGGAATTATCTTTACGCCGGGCAAAGCTTCTATGATCTGGCTGCTGCTGGTATCTTGTGCAGCTGTTTACGCTTCCATGTACGCTTGCCAGTCCATGCACTTTGCAATTATGGAAGAGGGAGATTACCCGGAAGAAACCACAGGTACCGCTACGGCAATCCTTACTCCTCTGGGATACAGCGTGGAAGCCATCGCTCCTCTTGTTGCAGGTCTTTGCCTGGACAGATGGGCAGGTGCTCAGGGATATAAGGTATTCTTCGTAATTCTGACAATCACAGCATGTGTTGGTCTGGTAGCTACTCTTCTGTGGATGGCAAAAACGAAAGATAGAAGAAAAGAAATACTTGCGAAGAAATAAGACTTATGATAAAAATAAAATAAGGAATCAAATAATAAAAAGGGATTGTTGCAGATATTCTGCGGCAATTCCTTTTTGCCTCAATTCTTGTCCCAAACAGGGAGGATATGTGATGGATAATTACAACAGAAGGGTACTGGATCTCGCCATGGGCGCCGGAAAAATCCTGCTTCAAAGCGGCGCTGAAATCTTCCGGGTGGAGGAAACGATCCGGCGTATTTCAAAACATTACGGAGTGGAAAACAGTAATGCCTTTGTGCTCAGCAACGGCATCTTCCTGACGGGACAGGACCGGATGGGGGAAATGTATGCTTATGTGAAGCATATCCCGATAAGCGGAACTCAGTTGAACAAAGTAGATGCGGTGAACCGTCTGTCCAGGGAGATTGAGCAAGGGCTGGATCTGGAATTGGCAGAAAAGAAACTGCGGCATATTAAAACTATGCCGGGGAAGAAACCGCTGACCCTGGTGCTGGCCTCTGGTCTGGGGGCTGGGTGTTTTTGCTACATTCTCGGCGGAATGTTGGATGATTCGCTGGCGGCGGTTCTTGCAGGAGGTCTGGTTGGCCTTTATCAGGTACTGATGGGAAAAAGAAAGCATGCTACTTCTAAACTAACATTGAACCTTTTGGGTGCTTTTCTGGCAACGGCGATGAGCCTTCTTTTTTACCGGATGAAAATCGGCTATGATTATCGCGCCATCACAGTCGGCGCCATCATGCCGCTGATTCCGGGAGTGGCCTTTGTCACTTCTATTCGGGAACTGGCCAATGGGGACTATATTGCAGGGATTATCCGGCTGTTGGATGCGCTGCTGGTATCTGCCGGCATCGCCATGGGAGTGGGACTGTTCTATATCCTGTATTATGAGCTGACCGGAGGATATATGTTATGATTCTTGAAGCAGCAATTCAGTTTTTGGCGTCATATTTTGGAACAATTGCTTTTTCTGTAATTTTTTATATTCCGCGGGAACATTATCCCTGCTGCGGATTGATCGGCGGAGCAGGATGGATGCTTTACTGGTGGATGACGGTATTGCAGGAAGTATCTTATCTGCCGGCTACTTTTCTTGCTGCTGCCTTTGTGGTTTTTCTATCAAGAATATGCGGGGTGATTTTTAAATGCCCTACGACGATCTTTCTGTCTGCCGGCATTTTTCCGCTGGTTCCCGGAATAGGGATATATCGTACGGTTTATTACCTGATCATCGGCGAGATAGATCAGGGATCCCTTTATGGAAGACAGACCATTGGGACGGCGATTGCCATTGTGTTGGGGATTATCTTTGTGTTTGAGATTCCTCAGCAGGGAATTGCATGGATTGCCAAACTGCCGAAAATCATAAGGAAAAAGAAACGATAAAAGTTTTTTATTGACGATAATATTTTTTTTATTCATTTTTTTGGAAGAATTTTGTATAATGTAATATTATAAAAAAATTATTGTTAAGAAGAAACGAATGAGAAAAATGACAGAAAATTTACAGAAAGAGATGTCTGGGAGAAAGCTGGCCGCGGGGATTGACATTGGTTCTACCACGACAAAGGCTGTAATCCTGGATTTGGAAAGCAAAGAAATCTTATATTCTGATTATAGAAGACATCATGCAGATCAGATTAAAAGCGTCCTGCGAATTCTGGAAGAACTGGAAAAAGTTTTTCCAAATGAAGAGTTTCGCTTTTGTCTGACCGGATCTGGCGCCAAACCGATTGCGGAAAAGCTGAATCTTCTTTTTGTACAGGAGGTGGCTGCTAGTGCGGCTGCCTTAAAATTTCGGTACAAATCGGTGGGATGTGCCATTGAGTTGGGCGGCCAGGATGCGAAAATGATTTTCTTTCAGGAAGATCAAAACGCGGGAACTTTCCAGGTGGCGGATATGCGTATGAATGGAAGCTGTGCAGGAGGAACCGGAGCGTTTATCGATGAGATTGCGTCGGTTTTAAAAGTACCGGTTCAGGATTTTAACGCATTGGCAGAAGAGGGAAGCTGTGTTTATGATATTTCAGGGCGATGCGGCGTATATGCGAAAACAGATATCCAGCCTTTGCTGAATCAGGGAGTGGCGAAGGCAGATATTGCCTTGTCTGCTTATCATGCCATTGCAAAACAAACCATCGGCGGACTGGCTCAGGGATTGGAGATAAAAAAACCTGTGGTCTTTGAGGGAGGACCGCTGACCTTCCATCCGGTACTGGTGCGTGTTTTTCAGGAGAGATTGAATCTGACAGAAGGAGAGACGATCATTCCGGAGCATCCGGAGCTTATGGTGGCTTATGGAGCGGCAGTTTCGGC
This sequence comes from Ruminococcus sp., assembly GCA_050944435.1. GTDB lineage: Bacteria > Bacillota > Clostridia > Lachnospirales > Lachnospiraceae > Ruminococcus_G. The sequence continues at coordinate 51,841 of JBMNRB010000015.1, read as the reverse complement.
AGACAGCATGGCTGAAGGCAGGGAAACTTTTCTTTCTCCCGTCGGACTTCTTGATGAATTAAAAAGCCGCTGCTTTCAAAATGAAGAAACTGGGGTGCAGGCGGCTCCCTTCTTTTCTTCTGATGAAGAAAGGGAAGCCTTTGAGAAACGACATGAGATTCGTCCGCTGGAATGGAAAGGGCCGAAACAGGGGGAAGAGGTCTGGGCCTATCTGGGAATTGATTCCGGAAGTACTACAACGAAATTTGTTCTGATGGATGAGCAGGAAGAATTATTGGGATCATTTTACGCGCCCAATGAGGGAGAACCGCTGAATGTGGCGAAACGCGCTCTCATTGAGATAAGGAACCGATATCAGAGGGCAGGGGCGAAGCTGCATATTCTCGCCGCGGGGACGACAGGATACGGAGAGATGCTGTTTGCCAAGGCCTTTCGTGCAGAATACCATACGGTGGAAACCGTGGCTCATGCCCGGGCGGCGGCAAAATATGTGAAAGACGCCACGTTTATTCTGGATATCGGCGGCCAGGATATGAAGGCCATGTGGCTGGATAAAGGCATCATCACCAATATTCTGGTCAACGAAGCATGTTCTTCCGGCTGCGGTTCATTTCTGGAAAACTTTGCCTCCTCCCTTAATATTCCGACTAAGGAGATTGCCAAGGCAGCCTTTTCATCGAAACATCCGGCAGTGCTGGGAAGCCGGTGTACGGTTTTTATGAACAGCAGTATTATTACGGAACAGAGAAACGGAAGGGGAGCCCAGGATATTATGGCCGGACTGTGCCGTTCCATTATTGAAAATGTATTCACAAAGGTGGTTCGGCTGTCTAATCTGGATTCTCTTGGAGAAAAGATTGTGGTACAGGGAGGCACTTTTGAGAACGACGCGGTTTTAAGAGCCATGGAGGAGTATACGGGGAGGGAAGTGGTCCGTGCTCCTTATCCAGGACTTATGGGTGCCATAGGGATTGCGCTGATTGCAAAGGAAAGGCACCAGAAAAACCCGGCTGACCGGACGTTTATTCATTTGGACGAACTGGAAAAATTTTCTTACAGACAACAGGCAAACTCTCCCTGCCCCTTCTGTACCAATCACTGTAAAAGGACCATTCTTCTCTTCTCCAATGGAAATTCCTGGATTACCAACAACCGATGTGAACGGGGGGAAATTCTGGGAGATCCCGGAGATTCCGGCGTGAAGAAACAGTTAAAGGAGAAAGTGCAGAAGGCCAATGCTGTACCGAATTTATATCGGGTGAGAGAAAAACTTCTTTTCCGAAAATATTCCTGCCCAGAGCCGGAAAGAAAAAGGGATATCACAATTGGTATACCCAGAGTTCTGGCATTCTGGGAGATGATGCCTTTTTGGCGGACTTTCTGGCGAGCATTGGGATTTCAGGTAAAGGTATCAGATCCCAGTACGAGAGAAATTTATGAAAAGGGACTCTCGGCGGTAACCTCAGATACAGTTTGTTTTCCTGCCAAATTGGTACATGGCCATCTCAGAAATCTGGCTGAGAAAAAGGTGGATCGGATTTTTATGCCGTCGGTGACCACTGTGCCGTCGGAAAATACGGAAAAAACCAGTCAGTCTATGTGCGCAGTTGTGAAAGGGTATCCGCTGGTAGTGGGAAATTCCGATAATCCGGAAGAATTGTGGGGGATTCCCTACGATGCTCCGCTGTTCCACTGGTATACAAAAGAAGATCAGGAAAACCAATTAAAGCGGTATATGAAAGAAACCTTTCAGATTTCCGAAAAAGAAACAGCCAGGGCCATCGGAGCTGGGAACCGGGCGCAGGAGCTGTTTCAGAATGAGTTGAAAGAGCGGGGAAGACAGGTGCTGGAACAGGCAGAAAAGGAAGGCAAATTTGCAGTAGTTCTCGCTTCCAGACCTTATCAAAACGATACATTGGTCAATCATGAACTTCCGGAGATTTTTACCGGTATGGGAATACCGGTCCTGACGGCAGATTCTCTGCCGGGAACGGAACAGGAGGATCTTAGTTTAAGCCGACTGGATATCGTCAATAATTATCATGCCAGGATGTTGTCTTCCGCTCTCATTGCAGCGAAAAACCAAAGTCTGGAATACGTTCAGATCGTAAGTTTCGGATGCGGCCATGATGCCTATCTTTCCGATGAAATTGTTCGTCTCATGGACGAGGTGTCCGGAAAAATTCCTCTGATACTGAAAGTGGATGAAAGTGATATCCAGGGTCCGTTGCGGATCAGGATCCGGTCTTTCTTGGAGACGGTAGCCATGAAAAGAGAACGGGCGGAGCAGAAAAAGGCGGGAAAGTTAAAGGATCCCTATCCCCTAAAATTTGAAAAGGCGGATCGGAAGGAAAAGACCGTTTTGGTTCCCAATACTTCCCATGCATTCAGCCGTCTGATGTCTGCTGCGCTTCAGGGACAGGGAATCCGCGCCGTTCCCCTTGAGATCGGGCGGGAAGAGGCGATTCGTATGGGAAAACGATACGTACACAACGACATCTGTTTTCCGGCTCAGATCGTCATCGGAGAAGTTCTGGCATCACTGGACAGCGGAAAGTATGATGTGGAGAATACGGCGGTTGCCATGGCGAAATATATCGGCGACTGCCGGCTGACCCATTACGGAGCGTTGCTGAGAAAAGCACTGGATGATGCCGGCTATGAGAACATTCCGATTCTCACCAATGATGATGTGGATTATCATAACATACATCCTGGATTCCGTATGAGCCTGCTTTCTGGAGCCCGGCTGGTTTTCGGGCTGCCTATGATAGATGTACTGGAGGAGCTGCTGCGGAAGATTCGCCCCTATGAGCTGGAGAAAGGGAGCGCACAGCGGGCTTTTGAGGAAGCGATGGATGCGGTGATCAATGGGCTGCAGCAGTCCGGCATCAGCGGCGCTCTCCGGGGGTTTAAACGGGCGGTTCACCTCATGGGGGAAGTGGCTTACGACCGATCAGTTCCCCGTCCCCGGGTACTGATTGTAGGAGAATATCTTCTGAATTTCCACCCGGGCGCCAATCATGATATCGAGGAATATCTGGAGAAAAATGGTTTTGAAATCATTGAAGCCAGAATGTCGGATGTGATACAGAAAACTTATTTCTATCAGGACAGCCAGATTCGTGAGTATCAGGTGAACAGACCGCTGACGAAAAAACTTTTTTTCAGAGCTGTGGACTGTTTTTTCGATCTTGCCCATAATTTAACGGATAAGATTGCCTCCTCCCATCCACTCTATGAAAAGCCGGCGCGTATCCAGGAGCTGGCCAGGGAGAGCGATCCGGTGATTCCCCATACCTTTGACGCAGGAGAAGGGATCCTGATTCCCGGAGAAATTCTGCACCACGCCAAAAAAGGATGCCGGGTGTTCGTTATTTTGCAGCCTTTCGGCTGTCTTCCCAACCATGTGGTGGGCAGGGGGATTTCCAAAAAAATCAAAGAAAAGTATCCGGACGCGCAGATTCTGCCCCTGGATTATGATCCGGACGTTAGTTTTGCCAATATAGAAAACAGGCTTCAAATGCTGGTGATGAATATTAAACTTTCGGAATCCGGAAAAAAATAAAGGAAATCCGGACGGAGATACAAAAATGTATTTTCGTCCGGATTTTTAATATAAGCATTGACAGAAGTGTGCATGGTGTATATAATGAATATATACAATAAAACACGAGGAGAAAATTCATGGATATCATTATCAGTAATTCCAGTGGGAAACCTATCTATGAACAGATTGCCTCTCAGCTGAAACGGATGATTATGACGGGAGAGCTGAAAGCTCATGATCCCCTTCCTTCCATGAGAATGTTGGCAAAGGAGCTTCGCATCAGCGTAATTACGACGAAGCGGGCATATGAGGACCTGGAAAAAGATGGATTTATATATACCGTGGTGGGGAAGGGCAGTTTTGTGGCAGAATCCAACCATGAACTTTTGCGGGAGGAACAGCTGAAACAGATAGAGGCTGCTTTGAGCACTGCAATTGAAAAAGCACGGCAGACAGGGGTGTCTATGGATGAGCTGAAAGAAATGCTGCAGATGTTGATTGAGGAGGCATGAGAAGATGGATACGGCAATCAGTTTGAGAAATGTTGTAAAACGGTATGATGCATTTACTTTGGGAGCGCTGAATCTGGACATTCCCAGAGGATGTATTACTGGTCTGGTGGGAGAAAACGGCGCGGGAAAGACGACGATGCTGAAGGGAATTCTGGGGCTGATTCATATGGACGAGGGGCAGATTCTCTTAAATGGTACCCCCCTTGATGACCTGCCGGGAGGATGGAAAAATGATGTGGGGGTGATTTTGGGAGATCTGGATTTTGCAGCCGCCATGAATGCCCAGGAGATAGGTCTTTGTCTGGAACATATATATGACAGATGGCAGAAAAGGGAATATGGAAAATATTTAAAACAATTCAAGATCGATGCAGACAAAAAGATCAAAGATTACTCCAAAGGGATGAAGATGAAGCTGAATCTGGCAATCGCTCTTTCCCACGATGCAAAACTTCTGATTTTCGATGAGGCGACCAGCGGACTGGATCCTGTGGTAAGAGATGAAATTCTGGATATCCTGTTGGAATTCATCCAGGATGAAACCCATACGGTGCTGATTTCTTCTCATATCACCAGTGATCTGGAGAAAATATCAGATTATATCGCCTTTCTCCAGGAGGGAAAACTGAAATTTTTTATGAATAAAGACGAAATGCTCTGTGATTACGGCGTACTCCGATGTTCGGAAAAATTTTTGGTGAAAGTTCCCAAAAAACAGATTTTATCTGTGCGAAAAGGCCAGTTTCAATGTGAAGTTTTGGTGAAAGGGAAAGACAGACTGAAAGAGCTGGAGGGGGAGTTCGCAATTGATCCAACGAATATTGAGGAAATCATTCTGTTTCTGGTGAAGGGGGAAAAGCCATGAAGGGATTATTGCTGAAAGATTTTTACTGCCTGAAGCAATATATGCGGCAGTATTTGTTTGTTCTTCTTTTTTTGGGAGTATTGAGCGTCCTTTTGAAGAGTCCGTCATACCTGATGATTATGGGGATGGTATGCAGTATGTCGCTGATATTTGCCTCCATTGGCACAGAGGATAACGGCGGTTTTCTGTATTCTATGACTCTTCCGGTCAGCAGAAGAATGATTGTGAAGGAAAAATTTCTCTTTCTGCTGATCCTGGCGGGAGCATTGTTTTGTATTTCTGTGGCGGGAAGCCTGGCGGTGATGGCGTGTATCGGATTTTTCAGCGGGGAAAATCTGACGGAGTGGGTTGTGCAGACACTGAGCGTGACCTGGATTTACCTGATAATCGACGCGCTGATTGTACCGGCGGCGCTTAAATGGAGAACGGAAAGAGCCAGATTTTTTATCTTGGGCATTATTGCTGTTCCGGTGGCCTTTATCCTTATTCTGGGGAGAATCGTCGGCGGTGAAGGTCTGAATATTTTGATAGAACGCCTGTTCCGAATAGGCAATGGGATGCTGGCCATGGGGATAGGAGTTCTCATATTGCTGGCCGTATATGGGGGCGCTTATCTGGCCTCTCTGCATATTTTTTCGAAAAGAGAATTTTGACTTGATATACTCCTGTAATCTGTCATAATAATTAGGAGAGATTACAGGAGGTATTTTATTTATGAAATCATTTCGACAAGAACTGCACTTTCATCTGCCTGCCAGAAGAGGACTGGTAAATATTACAAGAGATGTGCAGGATGCCGTTGCTAAAAGCGGCGTAAAAGAGGGGATGGTTCTGGTGAATGCCATGAATATTACGGCCAGCGTGTTTATTAACGATGATGAAAGCGGGCTTCACCAGGATTATGAAAAGTGGCTGGAGGGTCTGGCGCCGGAGAAGCCTTACAGCCAGTACCGGCACAACGGATACGAGGATAACGCGGATGCTCATCTGAAAAGGACAATTATGGGAAGGGAGACAGTGGTGGCCATTACCGGCGGACGTCTGGATTTCGGAACCTGGGAACAGATTTTTTATTATGAGTTTGACGGGAAAAGGGATAAGAGAGTTTTAATCAAGATAATAGGGGAATAGATGTATTCTGTTCACCCTGCCAAATTCTCATTGACAAAAAAAGTATATATTGGTAGAATAATTGGCAGAGTTATTTAACGCATTAGAGAAAGAAAGCAGGAAGTTTATGAAACGCAGAGTCTTATCTATATTGGTTGATAACACGTCAGGCGTGCTCAGCCGTGTGGCAGGACTGTTCAGCCGCAGAGGGTACAGTATTGACAGTATCACTGCCGGTATGACTACCAATCCGGAAATTACCCGCATGACTGTCGTGTGCAGCGGAGATGATCTGGTTTTGGATCAGATTACGAAGCAGCTGGAAAAGCTGGTGGATGTGCGTCACATTAAAGTGTTGAAACCTGGGGAGAGCGTAAACCGGGAATTGATGCTGATAAAAATTAAAGTTATGCCGAATCAGAGACAGAATATTACATCTATTGCACAGATTTTCCGTGCAAAAATCGTGGATGTGGGAAAAGAATCTATGGTCATTGAACTGACCGGCGAACAGCGGAAGCTGGAGGCATTTCTGGACATACTGGATGAATATGAAATTCTGGAGCTGGCCAGAACGGGACTGGCAGGACTTTCCAGGGGAGCGGATGACGTTCAGTATTTGTAACAGCTTGCTGGAGGAGTAATCCCCTAACATAAAATTAAATTACCAGGAGGAAGAAAAATGGCAGCAAAAATTTATTATCAGGAAGACTGTAACCTTTCCATGCTGGAGGGAAAAACGATTGCAATTATCGGATATGGAAGCCAGGGACATGCACATGCTCTGAATGCCAAAGAATCCGGATGCAATGTTATTATCGGACTTTATGAAGGCAGCAAATCCTGGGCAAAAGCCGAAGCACAGGGTTTTGAAGTTTATACAGCTGCAGAAGCTGCAAAACGCGCGGATATCATCATGATTCTGATCAATGACGAGAAACAGGCTCAAATGTATAAAGAGTCCATTGAGCCCAATCTGGAAGAGGGCAATATGCTGATGTTTGCACATGGATTTAATATCCATTTCGGATGCATTGTACCGCCTAAGAACGTAGACGTTACCATGGTAGCCCCCAAAGGACCGGGGCACACAGTAAGAAGCGAATATCAGGCAGGAAAAGGCGTTCCCTGTCTGGTAGCAGTGGAGCAGGATGCGAGCGGAAAAGCTTTGGATATAGCCCTGGCTTATGCGCTGGCTATCGGCGGAGCGAGAGCAGGAGTTCTGGAAACCACTTTCCGGACAGAGACAGAAACAGACTTGTTTGGTGAGCAGGCAGTTCTCTGCGGCGGTGTATGTGCGCTGATGCAGGCGGGATATGAAACTCTGGTAGAGGCCGGATACGATCCAAGAAACGCTTACTTTGAATGTATCCATGAGATGAAACTGATTGTAGACCTGATCTATCAGTCAGGTTTTGCCGGAATGAGATATTCTATCTCCAACACAGCTGAGTACGGCGACTATATTACAGGACCGAAGATCATCACAGAGGAGACTAAGAAGACGATGAAGAAGATCCTGAGCGATATCCAGGATGGTACTTTTGCAAAAGATTTCCTGTTGGATATGTCTTCAGCGGGATCCCAGGTTCATTTCAAGGCGATGAGAAAACTGGCTGCGGAACATCCGTCAGAAATCGTAGGAAAAGAAGTGCGCGAGCTGTACAGCTGGAGTGACGAAGATAAACTGATCAATAATTAAAACTGATAGGGAAGGACTGCTGTATAAGAAAGCAGTCCTTCTGTTATTGTTATGATATTTTTGAATAGCAGCGGTGCTTCTAATTATTGCGGTTTTAGGAGTGAAGGAAAGAGAAAGAATCAGATTATAAATCGGCGGCGGTGCGGGATAAATCCAGGAATTCCTGCACCGCTTTATTTTTCATTCTCTGTTTTTGAAAAGCAAATCCAATTTCTCTTTTATGAACGGGAATGTCCAGAGGAATTTCCAGAAGCTCCTGCTCCGCCAGTTCCCGGGTGACGAACTGCTTGATTACGCAGGCGATGCCAAGGCCGATTTTTGCGAATTCGATCAACAGATCCATGGTGGATACTTCCAGGGCATTTTCAGTGGAAATATGGTTCAGAGACAGATATTCATCCATATACTGGCGGGTGATATTTTCTTTATCCAGCAGCATTAAGGTGGCATTTTGGAAAAGGCTGTTTCCCCTCATGTGAAGATTATCCAGATAGGATTTGGTGGAGACAAGGATATCTTCGATTTCCCCCAGAGGCTGAAACTGCACCTGGTGCAGGTGTTCCGGACGGCCAACCAACCCCAGATCAATTTTGTTTTCCCGCAGAAGCTGCAGGGTGCGGTTGCTGGATTGACATTCGATGGTAATGCGGATATGGGGGTGGGCTTTGATAAAACGTTTCAGAAAAGGCAGAAGGGTGTAACGGCACAGTGTGGTGCTCACGCCGATACGGATATGCCCCATATCCAGATCTTTCATTTGCTTTAATTTTTCTTCGCCGGACTGAAGGGAAGAGAAGGCGTTTTTCACGTGGTCGTAAAGGATTTTTCCTTCTTCCGTCAGCACAACGCCTCTGGAACTGCGGGTGAAGAGGGAGGCTTCCAGGTTTTGTTCCAGTTTCCGGATGGATTTGCTGATGGCGGGCTGACTGATATATAGTTCAGAGGCGGCTTTGGAAATGTTTCCCGTGTTGGCGACGGTGTAAAAAATTCGATACAGTGATAAATTCTGTTCCATAGTGTTAAACCCTCATTTAGTATTATAACTATAAGTTATATAAAGTATGTTTTTTATATATTTGTATTATATCTGCTTCTATGATAAAATACAAGCAGATGAAAAGTAAGAGGAGGTTTGACAAGGATGGGAATGACAATGACGCAGAAAATTCTGGCGGCGCACGCAGGACTGGATTATGTGGAAGCCGGTCAGTTGATTGAGGCGGATCTGGATTTGGTGCTGGGAAATGATATTACTTCTCCGGTTGCTATTCATGAAATGGATAAAATGACCGTGGATACCGTTTTTGACAAGGATAAAGTAGCGTTGGTTATGGATCATTTTATCCCCAATAAAGATATTAAGTCTGCAGAACACTGTAAATGTGTGCGGGAGTTTGCCTGCAAACACGATATTACCAATTATTTTGATGTGGGAGAGATGGGCATTGAACATGCCCTTCTGCCGGAAAAAGGACTGACGGTGGCCGGAGATGTGGTGATTGGAGCAGATTCCCACACCTGTACTTACGGCGCATTGGGAGCTTTTTCTACCGGTGTGGGAAGTACGGATATGGCGGCGGGAATGGCCACGGGAAAAGCCTGGTTTAAGGTGCCTTCCGCCATCAAATTTAATTTGGTAGGAAAGCCTTCCAAATGGGTCAGCGGAAAGGATGTGATTCTTCACATTATCGGTATGATCGGTGTGGACGGAGCCAGATATAAATCCATGGAATTTACAGGAGAAGGCGTTGCCAGTCTGTCCATGGACGATCGCTTTACCATCGCCAATATGGCCATTGAAGCAGGCGGAAAAAATGGAATTTTCCCCGTGGATGAAAAGGCAAAAGCCTATATGAGAGAACATTCTAAACGGGAATTTAAGGTATATGAGGCAGATGCGGACGCTGTGTATGATGAAGAATATACTATTGATTTATCACAGTTAAAGCCGACGGTGGCTTTCCCTCACCTTCCGGAAAATACAAAAACCATTGATGAAATTACGGAGGATGTGGTGATTGATCAGTCAGTGATCGGTTCCTGTACTAACGGAAGAATCGATGATCTGCGCATTGCCGCCCAGATTATGAAGGGCCGTAAAGTGAAAAAAGGCGTGCGCTGTATCGTAATTCCGGCTACCCAGGCTATTTATCTGCAGGCTATGGAAGAGGGACTGCTGAAGATATTTATCGAGGCCGGAGCTGTTGTCAGCACACCTACCTGCGGCCCCTGTCTTGGTGGATATATGGGAATCCTGGCAGAGGGCGAACGGTGCATTTCCACCACCAACAGAAATTTTGTGGGAAGAATGGGTCATGTGAAATCAGAAGTATATCTGGCGAGTCCAGCGGTGGCAGCGGCCAGTGCAGTGACGGGAAAAATTTCCGCACCGGCAGAGTTAGGTTTATAGGAGGAGAAAAACATGAAAGCGAATGGAACAGTATTCAAATACGGCGATAACGTGGATACCGATGTTATTATTCCGGCCCGTTACCTTAATTCTTCAGATCCGGCCGAGCTGGCAACCCATTGTATGGAAGATATCGACAAGGATTTCGTAAAAAAGGTGAAAAAGGGTGATATCATTGTGGCGGATAAAAATTTTGGATGCGGTTCATCCAGAGAACATGCGCCCCTGGCCATCAAAGCAGCCGGCGTAAGCTGTGTCATTGCAGAGACGTTTGCCAGAATTTTTTACCGGAATGCGATCAATATCGGACTTCCCATCATTGAATGTCCCGAAGCTTCCAGAGGTATCCAGTCGGGAGACGAGGTGGAAGTGGACTTTGACAGCGGTATTATCACCAATAAAACCAAAGGGACGACGTTTAAAGGGCAGCCTTTCCCTGAATTCATGCAAAAATTGATTGCCAGCGGCGGTCTTGTAAATTATATCAACGAAAAGTATAAATAAAGCGGCGGCGGGAGATCTGATACAAGATTCCCCGCTGCTTTTCCAAAAAAGGCGGAATGTATTTTTCTAAAAAAACACTTGCAGTTCCGCAGAATTTATGATAGAATCTAATTCGGTTCAAGAGAACAAGCCGGCGTGTCGGAATGGCAGACGAGGCAGACTCAAAATCTGTTGTGGGCAACCACGTATGGGTTCAAGTCCCATTGCCGGCAGGTATTAAAACCCTGATAAACCTTGATTTTATACGGTTTATCAGGTTTTTTTATTTTATCCTTAAACAGCGAAAGGCGGACAGTGTTCTATGATTTTTATTACAGGCGATACTCATGGGGACTGGATAAGCAGACTGCGTACGGAAGCATTTTCCGAGCAAAAAGAAATGACGAAAGATGACTGCGTTATTATCTGCGGTGATTTTGGTATCTGGGATAATTCAAAGCGCGAAAAAAACAATCTTGATTGGCTGGAGAGCAAATCATTTACTACTCTGTTTATTGATGGAAATCATGAGAATTACGATATTCTTGACGGGCTGCCCGTGTCGGAGTGGAACGGCGGAAAAGTCCATTTTCTCCGTCCATCTGTGATTCACCTGATGCGCGGGCAGGTCTTTGCTATTGAGGACAAAATCTTCTTTACCTTCGGCGGTGCGCGAAGCCACGATATTCAGGATGGTATTTTAGAGGCAGGTGATCCGCGAATTAAAGAATGGAAACGGGACTATGTTAAAATGTTCCGCATAAACCATGTATCCTGGTGGGAGCGCGAAATGCCTTCGGATGCTGAAATGGATGAGGGAATAGAAAATCTGCAGCGGATTGGCTGCACGGTGGATTTTGTAGTATCTCACTGCGGACCCGCCAGCGCGGTCGCCCAATATTCACACGGAGGGTTTAAAACAGATTGCCTGACGCAATACTTCGAAGAAATCCGAAGTAAGCTTGACTATAAAAAGTGGTTCATGGGACATTATCATGACAATAAAGCGATCAACGACAAAGAGATTATTTTGTATGAGCAGATTATCAGAATAGCATAGAAGATGAAAATTTATTTATGATAAGAATTCTGAAATGTTTGCTTTTGACTGAAAACCAGCTTATAATGAGTGAAAAAAAGATAGGAGAGAAAAATGCTTAAAATAGAAGGGTTAACAAAACGATACGGCGAAAAGAAAGCGGTAGATAATTTGTCTTTGCATATTAAGCCGGGAGAGATTTATGGATTTATCGGCCACAACGGGGCAGGAAAAACCACGACCATCAAATCCTGCTGCGGGATTCTGAATTTTGACGATGGTGAAATTTGGGTGGATGGACTGTCCATAAAAAAGCAGCCCATTGCCTGCAAAAAGATTATGGCATATATACCGGATAATCCGGACTTGTATGAATTTATGACGGGAATCGGCTATCTGAATTTCATCGCAGATATTTACGGAGTGGATAAGGAGATGAGAAAGGACAGAATTCGCCGTTACGGGGAAATGTTTGAGATTATGGATGATCTGGGAGAATCTCTCAGTTCCTATTCCCACGGAATGAAACAAAAACTGGCGCTGATGTCCGCGCTGATCCATGAACCGCGGCTTTTAATTATGGATGAACCCTTTGTGGGATTGGATCCCAAGGCGTCCCATCAGGTGAAGCTTTTGATGCGGGACATCTGTGACAGAGGAGGAGCCATCTTTTTCTCCACCCATGTGCTGGAAGTGGCGGAGAAACTATGTGATGAAATTGCAATTATCAAACAGGGAAAGCTGATTAAAAGCGGTCCAACGGACGAGGTCATTGGAGATGAATCTTTGGAGACCGTATTCCTGGAACTGGAGGGTGATCATGTTTAAAGCGTTGTTTAAATCGGAAATTCGTCTTCTTTTTTCTTCCATGTTTCATCCTTCAGGGAAGAAAAAATCAGGCGTCTTGCTGAAGGTGGGGCTTGGCATACTGGCCGTTTACGTTATCGTATGCCTTTTCTTCCTGTTTGGCATGATATCGGTGGCCACCTGCCTTCCTCTTCATCAGGCGGGGCTGGATTGGTTTTATTTTTCTCTGATGGGAGTAATCAGTATCCTGCTGAATATAGTTGGGGGGATTTTTGCGTCGAAAACAGTGCTTTTTGATGCAAAGGACAATGAGCTTCTGCTTTCCATGCCTATTCCGCCGGTATATATTCTGACGAGCAGGATGCTGTCGCTGCTTCTGCTGGCCTATGGATGGCAGGCCTTTGTGCTGATTCCCGCCTATGGAGTGTATATTTTTCTTGTGGGGGCTTCTCCTGCCGCAGGATTTTCCATGGCGGTAATTTTTCTGCTGCTGCCCCTTATCAGCGTGACCATCAATGCCCTGCTGGGGTGGCTCCTGGCGGTGCTCAGTGCGAAACTTCCTTTTAAGCACCTGGTTATGGTGCTGCTCTATGTGGGCTTTTTTGCGCTGTATTTTTATGGATACAGCAGAATTAATGAATATATAAACTGGATGACAGCAAATGGGAATACCATTGCGGAAGCGGTCAGGCAGACGTTGTTTCCTGTTTACCATCTGGGAGTTGCAGCAGGAGAGGGCAGTCTTGTGAGTCTCTTTCTTTTTGCTGTCTGTGCGGCAGCGCCCTTCGCCGTTCTTTTATGGATTCTTTCCAGGAGTTTCCTTTATATAACAACAACGAAAAAAGGAGGAAGCAGAAAGAGATATAAAGAAAAGGATGTCAGTGTCAGCAGTGTGGATATGGCTCTGCTGAAAAGAGAGATTCGTCATCTGGGATCAAACTCCATGTACATGATCAATGCTTCCACCGGTTCAGTATTTATGCTGCTGCTGATTGTTTTTGCGGTGATTAAACAGGAAACGCTGCTGTCCTATCTTGAAATGATGCCGGAGCGTTTTCTTCCCTATACCGGGGGAGCAGCGGCTTTGATTCTGGCATGCATGGTATCTTTTAATTATATGTCTGCACCCAGTATTTCCATTGAAGGAAAAAATTTATGGATCGCAAAAACTATTCCAGTGGAGCCGGTTCAGATACTGATGGCAAAAGTCAATATGCACATTGTGACGGGCAGCGTGCCTGTCTGCATTGCGGCTCTGGTGCTGAATATTCTTCTTCCCATGGACTGGCTGTCAAGAATTCTCACCTTTGTTCTTCCGCTGAGCTTTAATGTGACCGTTGGATTTCTTGGGATAATTATGAATCTGAGGTTTCCCAAACTGGAATGGAACAACGAAACGGCCGCTGTAAAACAGGGACTGTCGCCGTTTTTAACGCTGTTTCTTTCCATGTTTTTGATTGGAGCTCCTGTTTTCGGGTATGTAATGCTGGCTTTTGTGGGCATGTCCTGGGGATTTCTGATGATTGTCCACTGCATTATTCTGCTGGCTTCCTCCGCAGGCATGTATTTTTATCTGAAAGAGGGAGGAAGCCGCCGTTTTATGGAACTGTAAAGGGAGTTATTCTCCCATGACCTGGAAAACGATTTCCCGGTGACGGTCTCTGGTATCGCATTCCACCAGAGTCAGATTCTGCCAGGGACCGATGGTGATTCGGCCATCTACAAAGGGGATGGTGATAAAGGGAGAAAGAAGGGCGGATTTGATATGGCTGGATCCATTGTCATCGTGCCAAGTGTCATGATGTTTATAATGGATAACGTGTCCTCTTTCATCGCGATAAGGAGAGAAAACGTCCATGGCCTCTTTCAGATCTTTGGTGACCATGCCGGGTTCAAATTCCAATGTGGTAAGGGCGGCTACGCCACCGGTAGTAAAACCTGTAATAATGCCGGCGGATATGTGATGCTTTTCACAGGCTTCTGTGACCGCGGTCTGAAAGTCATTGGTTACATCGATCATACCCATGTGGGCTTTGGTGTGGTAATCTTTTACTTTTGTATAAACTGCCATATATATGCACCTCCAAATATTTATGAGGCCAGTATATCACAAAAATGACAGAAAGAAAAAGAAACAGGAGGGAGAAATATGGAAAAAAGCAAACTGGAATCTCTGCGGCGGATTATGCGCCAGGAAAAGATTGATTATTATCTGATTCCCACAGACGATCCTCACGGATCGGAATATGTGGGAGAATTTTATAAATGCCGGCAGTTCATTACCGGATTTACCGGGTCAGCGGGAACAGCGCTGATCTGGCAGGAGGGGGCGGGGCTGTGGACCGACGCCCGTTATTATATTCAGGCGGAACATCAGCTGGAGGGAAGCGGGATCGCTCTATTTAAAGACGGAGCCCAGGGAGTTCCTTCTCTTGGGGATTTTTTGGAGAAATGGCTGAAGCCGGGGCAATGTCTGGCTGTGGACGGCAGGATGATCAGCGAAAGTGAAGCCGAGAAGTTTCAGCAGCTTGCATGGAAAAACCAGGCGTTATTCAAAGACTGCGGAGATCTGGCGGGAAAGGTGTGGACTGACAGACCGCACCGGTCCGCGGATCCGGTGCATTTGCTTTTGCCGGAAAGATCAGGGATGACGGTAAAAGAAAAGCTTGCCTTAATAAGGAAGAAAATGGAGGCAAAAAAAATCAATCTCCTGGTACTGTCTTCTCTGGATGAGATTGGATGGCTTTTCAATATCCGGGGAAGTGATATTCCCATGTCGCTGCTGGCTTTGGCTTATGCTTTGGTGGAAGAAGAAAATACGGTTTTGTATCTGCAAAGGGAAGCCTGGACGGAGAAATTGCTTGTGAAGGCGGCAGAGGAAGGAATTGAAATCAGGCCCTACGAGGCGATTTATCAGGAGCTTTCAGCGAAAGCAGAGGGGAAGCAGGTATGGGCCGACGGCGATCGTGTCAATTGGAAACTGTTTCGCCTTCTGAAGGGGGCGAAGAGCGTGATTGATGAAATGTCTCCGGTGGAAATGGCCAAGGCGGTGAAAAATGAGACTGAGCTGGAAAATTTCCGCAAAGCCCATTTAAAGGACGGAGCGGCGGTGACACGTTTTCTGTGCTGGCTGAAAAGCCATGTGGGAAAAGAAAGAATCACGGAAATCAGCGCTGCAAAGAAACTGGAAGAGTTTCGGCGGGAATGGGACAGTTATCTTCTGCCCAGCTTTGAGCCGATTATGGCTTATCAGGATCACGGCGCCATTGTTCATTACAGCGCCACAGAAGAAAGCGACCGGGAACTGAAGCCGGAGGGAATGCTCCTGATGGATACCGGAGGACAGTACCGGGAGGGAACAACGGACATTACCAGAACGGCTGTGTTGGGGCCCTTGACGAAGAAACAGAAAGAGCATTATACCAGGGTGCTGCTGGGAAATCTAAGGCTCGCTGCTCTGACCTTCCCTTATGGATGCAGCGGGGAAAATCTGGATTTGGCGGCGCGGGCGTCCCTGTGGGAGGCGGGCCTGGACTTTCTGCACGGAACCGGTCACGGCGTAGGCTATCTGATGAATGTCCATGAGGGGCCGCAGGCTATCCGATGGCGGCACAGAAAAGGCAGTTCGGTGACGGCGCTGGAAGCGGGCATGGTGGTGTCCGATGAACCAGGGTTATATATTGAAGAAGAATACGGTATCCGGCTGGAAAATCTTCTGGTTTGCCGGGAAAAGGAGAGAAACGAATACGGATGCTTTCTGAACTGGGAAGTGCTGACGCTGGTACCCTTTGAGCGGGAGGCGGTGGCGCCGGAACTGATGGAAGCGCGGGATAAAATGCTGCTGAACGAATATCACAGGAGAGTGAGAGAAGAACTGCTTCCGATGATGAAAACGGAAGCAGAAAGAAACTGGCTTCTGGAGGAGACGCAGGAGGTTTAACAATGGGCCGGCACGATGGTGCCGGCCCATCCGATGTTTTAAAGGGTAAGAGCAAATACGGGTTGACAAACCCAGGATCAGAGGTTAAGGTAAACTTAGGTTTTGAAGCAGATAGATGAGAGGTGAGTACAGTGAAAGAGAAAATTATACAGCTTTTGGAAGAAAAAAAACTGGGAGAATTAAGAGAAGAACTGCAGAGGATTAATCCGGCTGATTTGGCTATTTTACTGGAAGATCTGGACGAAAAAGAGAGGCTGCTGGTGTATCGTCTGCTTCCCAAGGAACTGGCGGCAGATACCTTTTCCTTTATGGACAGTGATATGCAGGAGGGCCTGATCAATGGCTTTACGGATCGCGAGCTTCGTGAAGTCCTGGATCAGACCTTTGTGGATGATACGGTCGATATGATTGAGGAAATGCCAGCCAATGTGATCAGCCGTATCTTAAGGAGTTCTGATGCAGAAACCCGTGAGGCCATTAATCAGATTCTGAATTATCCCAAAGACAGTGCAGGCAGTATCATGACCATTGAATATGTAAAACTGTCCCGTTATCTGTCGGTGGCGGATGCAATTTCCAGAATTCGCCGGGTAGGCATGGACAAAGAGACGATTTATACCTGCTATGTGACCGAATATCGAAAATTAATCGGTCTGGTTACGGTGAAAGATCTTCTGCTGGCGGAAGATGATCAGCTGGTGGGAGATATTATGGAAACCAATGTTATCATGGTGCACACCCACGACGACAAAGAAGATGTGGCAAAGCAGATGAGCAAATATGACTTTATGGCGATACCGGTGGTAGATGATGAAAATCGGTTGGTGGGAATTGTAACCTTTGACGATGCCATTGATGTTTTGCAGGAAGAGACCACAGAGGACTTTTCTAAACTGGCTGCGGTGGCGCCCAATGAGGATTCTTATTTTAAAACATCCGTGCTGAAGCATGCAAGAAGCCGAATCGGATGGCTTCTGGTGCTGATGCTGTCTGCTACGGTGTCCGGCGCGGTGCTGAATTATTATGAAGAAGCCTTTCAGGCGGTTCCCCTGCTGGTATCCTTTATCCCCATGCTGATGGGAATCGGCGGAAACTGCGGTTCTCAGACTTCTACATTGGTGATTCGCGGACTGGCTCTGGATGAAATTCACATTAAAGATTTTTTCAAAATTATCTGGAAAGAATTCCGTATTGCCTTGATTGTCAGTCTGACTCTCGCTGTAGTTAACGGCATCCGGATTCAGCTTACGTATCACAATTTGACGATATCGCTGATTATTGCATTTTCCATGATTGGAATTGTTATTTTGGGAAAACTGGTAGGAGGCATGCTTCCCATTATTGCCAAAAGTCTGAAGCTGGACCCCGCTTTAATGGCAACGCCCCTGATTACCACCATCCTCGATACCTGCTCCATTTTAATCTATTTTGGAATTGCAACGCATATGCTGTCGCTGGCATAGGAGGATTATGGTATGAATTGTCAAAAAGCACAGGACTGTATGAAGCAGTATCTGGACGGGACCATATCTGATTACGATTTGGAAGAGTTTACGGACCATATTAAAAGCTGTCCGGAGTGTTACGGAGATCTGGAAATCTATTATGTAATGGATATGGCTCAGCAATATTTAAAAGACGAGAGCAAAGAAGAATCCTATAATATCTGTCAGATGCTGGAAAATGACATGGAAAACAAGCTGAACAGGATGCACAGAAAGAAAAGACTGCGCAATATTCTGTTTCTGACGTTTATGGCGCTGGCGGGGCTGACCATATGGACTGTGTGTCTTCTTATGGGATATATATAAAAAAGGGTTATCGTGGGAAAGGTGACAGAATATGGACAACGGAAAGGAGACGCATATGGGAAAGGCAGTGTTGATAGACGGACACAGTATTATCCACCGGGCTTTCTATGGAATTCCCGATCTGACCAATAAAGAGGGGCTGCATACCAATGCAGTATACGGATTCTTAAATATAATGTTTAAGGTACTGGAGGAGGAGAAGCCGGATTATCTGACGGTGGCATTTGATTTGTCGGCGCCCACATTCCGGCATATCCAGTATGATGCTTATAAAGGAACGAGAAAACCGATGCCGCCGGAGCTGCGGGAACAGATTCCCCTGCTGAAGGAGGTTCTTGCTTCCATGGGAATCCTTACGGTATCAAAGGAAGGTTATGAGGCCGATGATATGCTGGGAACTGTGGCCAGATTGGCACGGGAAAAAGAACTGGATGTGACCATTGTATCCGGAGACAGGGATTTGCTTCAACTGGCGCAGGAGCATGTAAAAATCCGGATACCAAAGACCAAGGGCGGAAAAACAGTTACAGAAGATTATTATGCAGCGGATGTTATGGAAAAATATCAAGTGACACCGCTGCAGTTTATTGAGGTGAAAGGCCTGATGGGGGATGCGTCGGATAATATTCCCGGCATTCCCGGCGTCGGAGAGAAGACGGCGACGAAACTGATTAAAGAATATGGAAGTATTGAAAATGCCCACGATCATCTGGAAGAAATCAAACCCAATAAGGCCAGAGAGGCTCTGCGGGAATATTATGATCAGGCAATGCTGAGCAAGGACCTGGCCACCATACGGACGGACTGTCCCCTTGAGTACGACTGGGAGAGCGCCCGGGTAGGGGATTTGTTTAATGGTCAGGCCCGTGAGATGTTTCTGCGGCTGGAATTTAAAAATCTGTTGTCCCGCTTTTTTTCAGAGACACCGGTTTTGGCGGTGGAGGACTATTTCTTTCGGACAGAAGAACTGGCTGGTGCGGAACAGGTTTTGGAGAAGGCGCAGAAGGGGGAAAACTGCGGCATTTCTTTAATGACTGAGGGCGGCAGGATTTTTGGCGTATCTGCAGCTTTTTCAGAGAAAGATATTTATTATCTCCCGGTACAGGGGTTTGTGACGGAAGCATACCTGAAAGACTGGCTGAGCCGGCTGGCAAAGGGCTGCCCCACAGTATCCGTGATGAATCTGAAATCGTTGCTCCCGGTGACGGAAGTTTCCCGTGACAGCCGGGTGTTTGACGTGGAGATAGCCGCTTATCTGGACAATCCTTTGAAATCCTCTTATCCTTATGAGGACATTGCCAGAGAATATCTGAATCTGGTATTTCCATCCCGCAGTGAGCTGCTGGGGAAAGCAACGGTGGAACAGGCGGCGGAAAGCCAGGAAGAGGGGCTGATGAGAATGGCGTGTTTTATGAGCTACACAGCGTTTGCTTCCCGAGAACCGCTTAGAAAGATACTGAGAGAAAAAGAGATGGAACATCTCTATGAAGATGTGGAGCTTCCCCTTGTTTATGTCCTCTATGATATGGAAAAAGAAGGAATTCAGGTAAAAAAAGAAGAATTGGCTCATTATGGAGACAGACTGCAGGTGAGGATCCGGGAGCTGGAAGCCATCATTTACCAGCAGGCCGGAGAGACCTTTAATATCAATTCACCGAAACAGCTTGGAGTCATTCTCTTTGAAAAGCTGGGACTGCCCGGCGGGAAAAAAACCAAGACAGGTTATTCTACGGCAGCGGACGTGCTGGAGAAGCTGGCGCCGGATCATGAAATTGTGTCGAATATTCTGGAATACCGTCAGCTGGCAAAGCTGAAATCCACCTATGCAGACGGGCTGGCCAATTATATCGGAGAAGACGGCAGAATTCATTCCAGCTTTAACCAGACCATTACGGCTACGGGACGGATCAGCAGCACGGAACCCAATCTGCAGAATATTCCCATCCGCATGGAGCTGGGACGGCTGATCCGTAAAGTGTTTGTGCCAAGAGAAGGCTGTGTCTTCCTGGATGCGGATTATTCTCAGATTGAACTGAGGGTGCTGGCTCACTGTTCCGGCGACGAACGTCTGATACAGGCTTACCGGGAAGAGCGGGATATCCACAGGATTACAGCTTCCCAGGTGTTTCACATTCCCTTTGACCAGGTGACGGATCTTCAGCGAAGGAATGCCAAGGCGGTGAATTTCGGCATCGTCTATGGAATCAGTTCCTTTGGTCTTAGTCAGGATTTGAGTATCACCAGAAAAGAGGCGGCTGATTATATCGAAAAATATTTTGAAACCTATCCAGGCGTCAAAACATTTCTGGATGGACTGGTATCCGAGGCAAAGGAAAAGGGGTATGCCCGGACGCTTTTTGGACGGCGCAGGCCTATGCCGGAACTTTCCTCCGGCAATTTTATGCAAAGATCCTTTGGAGAGCGGGTGGCCATGAACGCGCCCATCCAAGGAACAGCGGCGGATATCATTAAAATTGCTATGATTCGGGTTCACGACCGGCTGGAAAAGGAAAATTTAAGATCCCGACTCATTTTGCAGGTTCACGATGAACTGCTGGTGGAAACGTGGAAAGAGGAGACAGAGGCTGTTTCTGCCATATTGAAGGAAGAAATGATGAAAGCGGCGGAGCTCTTAGTCCCCCTGGAGGTGGATATGCATCAGGGAGAGAGCTGGTATGAGGCAAAATAGAAAATGAAAATCATAGGGATCACAGGAGGAGTCGGATCGGGAAAAAGTGAAGTGATCCGATATCTGGAAAAACGAAAGAATGTGCAGGTGCTGTTGGCTGATGAAGTCGGTCACCTGCTGATGAAAAAGGGAAACTGCTGTTATCAGCCAGTGCTGGATCTTTTTGGAGACGGAGTCAAGGCGGCAGACGGAGAACTGGACCGGCGGGCTATTGCGTCTATTGTATACAGCGACGGCAGGGCGCTGAAGCGGCTGAATGGTATTATCCATCCGGCCGTACGGCGTTACATAGAATCTGAGATAAGAAAAGCAGAAGAAGCAGGAAAAGAATTTTTTTTCCTGGAAGCGGCGCTTCTTTTGGAAGAACATTATGATGAAATCTGTCAGGAAGTATGGTATATTTATGCCGGAGAAAGTATACGGCGGAAACGTCTGAGAGAAAGCCGGAATTATACATTGGAGAAAATAGACCAGATTATGGCCAATCAGTTATCCGAGCAGGATTTTTTTAAGCGCTGTGATGTGGTCATCGACAACGGCGGAGACTTTGAAGAGACGAAAAGAGAAATAGAGAACAGGATGTCAGTATTATGAAATTGTGCAGTATAGCCAGCGGAAGCAGCGGAAATTGTATTTTTGCGGGGAGTGAGAAAACCAGTCTTTTGGTGGATGCGGGGATCAGCGGAAAGAGAATCGAATTCGGACTGAATGAAATAGACCGGACGACGGCGGATATTGACGGGATTCTGGTCACTCACGAACATTCAGATCACATCAAAGGTCTGGGAGTGGTGGTCAGAAAGTATAAAATTCCCATCTATGCCACGGCGGGAACTATTGGGGCGATTATGGAGATGGGGACTCTGGGGAAACTGCCGGAGGGAATTTTTCACGAAATCAAAGAGGATGAGCCCTGTGTGATCAAAGATATTACGGTGTTTCCTTTCGCCATATCCCATGACGGAGCGCAGCCGGTGGGATATCGTCTGGAAAACGGCGGACGGAAAATCGGCATCGCTACGGATATGGGGCAGTACAATGATTATATTATTGAAAATCTGAAAGGACTGGACGGTCTTCTGCTGGAAGCGAATCATGATGTCAATATGCTGCAGGTGGGCAGTTATCCCTATTATCTGAAACAGAGGATTCTGGGGAAAAGGGGGCATCTGTCCAATGAATCAGCGGGACAGCTGTTGTGCAGACTTCTCCATGACGGCATGAAAAAAATTCTGCTGGGGCATTTAAGCAGGGAAAACAATTATGAAGCCTTGGCTTTCGAGACGGTCTGTGCGGAGATTACCATGGGAGACAATCCCTATGCGGCGGGTGATTTTGATATTTCCGTCGCAGGAAGGGACGGTATTTCCCAGATGGCTGAGGTGTGAAAAAAAGAAAGGATACATAGAATTAAGGGAGGATGAGCATGGAAAAGACAATCGAAAAGACAATTATTACGGTGGTGGGCAAGGATACGGTGGGGATTATTGCGAAGGTATGTACTTATCTGGCGGAAGCGCAGGTTAATATTCTGGATATTTCCCAGACCATTGTGGACGGATATTTTAATATGATGATGGTGACAGATACTTCCAAATGCCCGAAGGGGATGAAAGACCTGTCGGAGGAAATGAAGGTTCTCGGCGAAGAGATCGGAGTGGTGATCCGATGTCAGCATGAGGATATTTTTCAGATGATGCACCGTATTTGATCCAAAGGAGAAGAGAATAAAGATGATTAATATTTTTGAAGTCAGTGAAACCAACCAGATGATCGAGCAGGAAAATCTGGACGTCCGGACAATTACCATGGGAATCAGTCTGCTGGACTGTATCGACGACAATCTGGAAAAAGTCAGAAAACGTGTTTACGATAAAATCACCTGCATGGCAAAGGATCTGGTGAAAACAGGAGAAGATATTTCGGCAGAATACGGGATACCCATTGTGAATAAAAGAATTTCCATCACCCCCATGGCTCTGGTGGGGGGAGCTGCCTGCAGGACGCCGGAAGATTTCGTTGTGCTGGCAAAAACCCTTGATCAGGCAGCGAAGGAAGTGAATGTGAATTTTATCGGCGGTTATTCTGCTCTGGTATCAAAGGGAATGACGAAGGCTGACGAGCTTCTTATCCGCTCCATACCGGAGGCATTGGCGGCAACCGACAGAGTCTGCAGTTCGGTTAATCTGGGTTCTACCAAAACGGGGATTAATATGGATGCTGTCCGGCTGATGGGAGATATAGTGCTGGAGACTGCTCAGGCTACGGCGGATCAGGATTCTCTGGGATGCGCTAAACTGGTGGTATTCTGCAACGCCCCCGACGACAATCCTTTTATGGCGGGAGCATTCCATGGAGTGACGGAATCCGACGCCATCATCAATGTGGGGGTCAGCGGTCCGGGAGTGGTAAAGCATGCGCTGACTCAGGCGCGGGACGCTGATTTTGAAGTGCTCTGCGAGACCATTAAAAAGACTGCGTTTAAGATTACCAGGGTAGGACAGCTGGTGGCAAGGGAAGCGGCAAAACGGCTGAATATTCCGTTTGGAATTATTGATCTTTCTCTGGCTCCCACACCGGCTGTGGGCGACAGCGTGGCAGAGATTCTGGAAGAAATCGGTCTGGAGATGGCGGGAGCTCCGGGAACGACGGCGGCCCTTGCCATGCTCAATGATCAGGTGAAAAAAGGGGGAATTATGGCTTCCTCTTATGTGGGAGGATTAAGCGGCGCTTTTATCCCGGTGAGTGAAGATCAGGGGATGATCGATGCAGTCAATGCAGGCGCTCTGACCCTCGAGAAACTTGAGGCGATGACTTGCGTCTGTTCCGTGGGACTGGATATGATTGCCATTCCTGGGGATACAAAAGCTTCCACCATTGCCGGACTGATCGCTGATGAGATGGCTATCGGCATGGTGAATCAGAAAACCACCGCCGTGAGAGTGATTCCGGTGGTTGGAAAGGGCGTGGGAGAGACGGTGGAATTCGGCGGACTTCTGGGCTATGCTCCCATCATGCCGGTGAATACCTTTGGATGTGAACGATTTGTAAACCGGGGCGGAAGGATACCGGCGCCGGTTCACAGTTTTAAGAATTAAGCAAATTCTGGCATCAGTATATTACCAGCGGCCGGCTCGCTTCATGGCGAAAAGGCCGCTGGTTTTTTATGGCCATGACGCTCTCGTAAAGGTTGCTGCACCAGATATCTTCCTTCAGCATGGAAGCAGCTTCCAGGGAAAGGACAGATTGGGCGCCGGCTGTTTTTGAGATGAGGGGAACGCTGCTTTTCTTCTTGATTTCATGGAGGAGGGGAACGGCCTCTTTTTTAAATCCCAGAATCCTCGCATAAGGCGTAACCCGGCGGGAATCAGCAGACAGGGAAAATGCAGGGATATTCAGCAGAAGATGAAACAGCGCCCGGGCGATGCGGGAGTGGGTCATCTGGCGTGTTTTCAGCAGAGAAATAAAGGATTCAAAGGTGTTCAGATGATTTTGACGATCGATGATCCGATTAGCCAGATCTGCAGATATATCCTGATAATGGGTAAGGGAATCGGAAGTTTCTGTCATCAGTTTATATTTTAGGAGCAGGGAATAATCATCTGTCCAGGCAATTTCTCTTTTTTTGTATGCGTCGTTTAAAAGATTCCAGGAAGGCTGGGGCATCTGGGAGGGAAGCACATTAATTTTTTCATCTTTTACGTGACGGCGAAGAGCGGAGGCGGAGCTGCAGGTCTTCGTCAGCTCTTCCTGGTGATATTGGGATTCCTTTCTTTTCAGAGTGCAGGGGGTGATGGATGATCCAAAGCGAAGCAGCGCTTTTAAGTATTCAATACCCAGAATGTTGTTGGGAGAAGAAAGAATTTTCCCAAAAGCCTCGGACTTATCCGGAAAACAGGACAAAAGGGCCTGCTGCCTGGCTGCGGGAAAAGAAAGCCCCCGGCTTACTTCATGACGGAGAATTTCCTGAAAATTTTCCGGCTCCCGGTACAGGATAGAGGCGATATCGGAAAGGGGAGATATTTCGCCTTCTTCACTGCCGAAAGAAAGAAAATCCACAACACCCAGAACGTCCAGCAGGCTGACGCCGCCGGAAGCAAAAAACTCTGCGCTGCCCAGGGCATACCGCACCGGAAGTTCCAGCACCAGATCGGCTCCGCTTTCCAGGGCCATCCGGGTCCGGGTATATTTATCAATGAGAGCGGGAGCGCCCCGCTGGACGAAATCACCGCTCATTACCACTACCGCATAGTCAGAACGGGTCCGTTTTTTTGACGTCAGTATATGGTAAGCGTGGCCGTTATGGAAAGGATTGTATTCGGCAATCACACCGGTAGTTTTCATGAGAACCTCCATTTTAAAGAATCCCCCAAGGCCAATTCTCTGCTTTTGTACAGACACAAATACATTCCGGCTTTTCCGTAAGGGGATACCAGATTTTTGTATGATTCTACCATTGAAATGCTTGAAATACAAGGGGGTTGGAGGTATAATGAACACAGCGAGTAAAAAACGAAAGGAGTCAAAGATCATGGGATTTATTGACGTAATCAAAGAAAGAGCTAAAGCAGACAAAAAAACAATCGTTCTTCCGGAGACAGAAGACAGAAGAACCTATGAAGCAGTTGAAAAAATTCTGAAAGAAAATATTGCAAACGTAATTCTGGTAGGCAGCGAGGAAGCGGTGAAAAAAGGCAGCGAAGGACTGGATATCACAGGCGCGGTTGTGGTAGATCCTGCAAAATCAGACAAGACGCAGTCCTATATTGATAAATTGGTAGAGCTTCGTGAGAAAAAAGGCATGACACCGGAAAAAGCAAAAGAGATTATGCTGAATCAGTATCTGTATTACGGTGTTATGATGGTAAAAATGGGCGATGCAGACGGTATGGTATCCGGTGCATGCCATTCCACAGCAGATACTTTAAGACCCTGCCTTCAGATTCTGAAGACAAAACCGGGCACAAAACTGGTATCCGCTTTCTTCCTGATGTCTGTTCCGGACTGCGAATACGGTGCAAACGGTACATTCGTATTTGCTGACTGCGGTCTGAATCAGAATCCGAATCCGGAAGAGCTGGCCGCTATTGCAGAATCTTCTGCAGAATCTTTCAAACTTCTGGTTGGCGAAGAGCCGAAGATCGCATTCCTTTCCCATTCAACCATGGGCAGTGCAAAACATGCGGATATCGATAAAGTGACAGAGGCAGTTAAGATTGCAAAAGAATCCTATCCGGACCTGAAGCTGGACGGTGAACTGCAGCTGGATGCAGCTATTGTTCCCAGTGTAGGCGCTTCCAAAGCTCCGGGCAGCCCGGTAGCAGGACAGGCCAACGTACTGATTTTCCCGGATCTGGATGCTGGAAATATCGGATATAAACTGGTTCAGAGACTGGGTAAGGCAGAGGCGTACGGACCGGTTACTCAGGGTATCGCTGCGCCGGTCAACGATCTCTCCAGAGGATGCTCTGCCGATGATATCGTAGGTGTTGTGGCCATCACAGCCGTACAGTGCCAGCAGTAAGAAACGAAACTGGCGAGAAAACAGAGAAAGGGAATAGAGAAAGATGAATGTATTAGTAATTAACTGCGGAAGCTCTTCTTTGAAATTCCAGCTGATCAATTCCGACACAGAGGACGTTTTGGCCAAAGGTCTGTGCGAGCGTATTGGAATTGACGGAAGACTGGTATATCAGCCGGCAGGCGGCGAAAAGGAAAAAACAGATGCGGATATGCCCACTCACAAACAGGCAATTCAGATGGTGCTGGATGCACTGATGAATCCCAAGACAGGCGTGATCAAGAGCCTGGACGAAGTAGACGCTGTGGGACACCGTGTGGTACATGGAGGAGAGAAATTCGCTTCTTCTGTAGTAATCAACGACGAGGTTATGGCAGCCATTGAAGAGTGCAATGATCTGGCGCCTCTTCATAATCCGGCCAACCTGATCGGTATCCGTGCCTGCCAGGAATTGATGCCTAAGGCTCCCATGGTTGCTGTATTTGATACCGCTTTCCATCAGACGATGCCAAAGAAAGCGTATCTGTACGGACTTCCCTATGAATATTATGAGAAATATAAAGTGAGAAGATATGGTTTCCACGGTACTTCCCACAGCTTTGTATCAAAACATGCTGCCCAGTTCCTGGGACTGGATCTGAATAATTCCAAGATTATCGTTGCTCATCTTGGAAATGGCGCGTCCATCAGCGCCGTACTGAACGGAAAATGTGTGGACACTTCCATGGGTCTGACTCCGCTAGAAGGTCTGGTTATGGGTACTCGTTCCGGTGATATCGATCCGGCTATTATGGAGTACATTGCCAAAAAAGAAAACCTGGATATTGCAGGCGTGATGAATGTTCTCAACAAGAAATCCGGTGTGGAAGGACTTTCCCGTGTTTCCAGCGATTTCCGTGATCTGGAAGAGGCTATGGAAAAAGGAAATGAACTGGCAGAAAATGCCATCGAGGTATTCTCTTATCGCGTGGCAAAATACATCGGCTCCTATGTGGCAGCCATGAACGGCGTGGATGCCATCGCCTTTACCGCAGGTATCGGTGAAAATGCTCCTCTGATCCGTGAAAAAGTAGTGGGATACCTGGGATATCTGGGAATCAAACTGGATGAGGCAGCCAATGGAGGAAGAGGAGAGGATATGGTGATTTCCACTCCCGATTCGAAAGTGAAAGTTGCGGTCATTCCGACTAACGAAGAGCTGGCAATCTGCCGTGAGACAGTGGCTCTGGTGAAATAATTTGATGGTAAAGAAATGATTTGAATTTTCCGCAGGACAGGCAGCAGCGTTTGTTCTGCGGATTTTTCATGAATTTTCTGCGTTTGGGGAAAACGAGGAAGAGCTTGTTTCAGGAAAAAGTCAAGGAAAAACAGTTGACAAACATTACGCCGCTATGTATAATTATCAGAGTGTGATTAGGAGACAATTATGCGAATTGATCTGACAGATATCTTAAACCATGAAGGAAGAAAAGAAGACTATTCCGTTCCATTGGAACTGGAGACCATCAAGACGAAGAGGGAGTCATTTCCTGTACTGGAAAAAACTCCGGTGAACGTGGAGGTGGTTCATACCGGGGATCAAGTGGTGGAGATTGCCGTTCAATCAGAGGCAGCGGTGGGAATTCCCTGCGCCCGGTGTCTGGAGACGGTGAAAGTTCCCTTTCGTATCCAGAATAAGTTTAAAGCGGATATGAAGTTATCGGAACAAGAGCGGGAGGAACTGTCGGAGGAGAGTGGATGCATCACAGAAAAGCTTCTGGATGTGGATCGGCTCGTGCATAATGAGATTTTAACGGATTGGCCGATTCAGGTTCTCTGTCGGGAAGACTGTAAAGGGATTTGTCCCAAATGCGGTGCCAACCGGAATCAGACATCATGCGGTTGTGATACTGCTGTTCCCGATCCGAGAATGGCGGCAATCAGTGATATATTCAGCAAATTTAAGGAGGTGTAAATACAATGTCCATCTGTCCAAAAAATAAAACATCGAAAGCCAGAAGAGATAAAAGAAGAGCAAACTGGAAAATGAGTGCTCCCAACCTGGTAAAATGCAGCAAATGCGGAGAGCTGATGATGCCTCACCGTGTATGCAAGGCATGTGGTTCCTATAATAAAAAAGAAATTATTTCAATGGACTAATTGCCAGAAAGGCTTTCCGATGTTCGGGAAGCCTTTTGTTGTAGTAAGATAAATCAGAACGAATAAACGGGGGTAAGTGATGAAACAGTTTTTTGAAGACCTGGCGCAGAAAGCGCTGGACTGCGGAGCATACAAGGCGCAGGTGATCGGTACGGATGAAATCGTGTTTGACGAAGGACTCAGAAAAGCCTGCGAAGCCAACTATTGCGGAAATTACGGCAGAAATTACGCTTGTCCGCCCAATGTGGGAGAACCCGAAGAGCTGATTCGGGAGGCGAAGTCTTACGCCAAGGCACTGGTGTTTCAGACGGTGACGCAGATCGAGGATTCCTATGATATCGAGGGAATGATGGAAGCGGCGGAAAATCACTCGAAAACAGCGGACAAGATTGAGAAAATGGTTTCTCAGTATTATCCGGAATACCTGCAGCTGACGGCGGGGAAATGTGACCGCTGTAAAGTATGTGCTCAGATAACGGGTGAACCCTGCCGGATGCCCCAAAAGGCAATTTCATCGGTGGAAGCTTACTGTATGAATTGTTCACAGCTTGCCGCGGCCAGCGGAATGCTGTATATTAACGGACAGAATACAGTTACTTATTTTGGCATGTTTCTCCTTCCCGAGGCGGAGATTGACGGATAGAACATCTGTGTGCTATAATATGAAACAGGATGTACATAGAAACGCAAAACAATTGTAACATTTAACAGCAAGGGGTAAAGAGTATGAAAGTAATCAAAAAAGGGATTTTAGCAGGGATGCTGATTGGCAGTCTGGCTTTTTTTACAGGCTGTTCTTCCGTAAAAGAAACCTGGAATCTGCTGTGGGGTCATACGGACACAGAGGAGGCCGGGACGGAAAGCGAAGAGGAAATATATGATCCGAATGCGGTGGAAGTGGACAGCAGTGTGGAGGCGCCTGAGTTTACGACAAATCTGAAGGGGAAAGCGACGTATGCGGTAGGCGATGAAGCCAAAGCGCTGAAGGTAAAGGCGGAAGTGAAGGGAGAAGGAAAGATTACCTATCAATGGTATAGAAATACGGTGGAATCCAACGGCGGAGGAATGAAGATCGAGGGTGCGACGGAGAGCAGCTATCAGCCGGATACTTCAGAGGAAGGCCATTGGTATTATTTTGTGGTTGCTACCAATACCGTTGGTAATTCTGTCAATATGGCTACTAGCGGCATGTACCACGTCTATGTGGATCCCGATGCGGAACCGGCGCCGAAGGAGGGCGAGCTGGCTGAAGGATGGACAGAAGACAAAAAAGGCTGGTATTATGTAAAAGACGGGAAAAAGGTAACCAGTGACTGGGCTCAGGTAGACGGAAAATGGTACCTTTTCGATAAAAACGGCTATATGAGAACCGGATGGGCTGAGGTTAAGAATGTCTGGTATTATCTCAATGACGATGGTTCCATGGCCACGGGCTGGATTACCGTGGATGGTAAAAGGTATTTCCTGGAAGACAGCGGAGCCATGCATACGGGCTGGCTGGACAGCGACGGAAGTATGTACTATTCTGCGTCAGACGGAGCCATCAAGATATCTGAGTGGGAAGAAATTGACGGAAGCTGGTATTATTTCAATGAAGACGGCATTATGCTCAGCAACTGTGAGGTTGACGGCAAATGGCTGAATCCGGACGGACGTCTGGCCGAGTAAGAAATAAGCAGGCAGGAGTGTGCTGCAGGGCAGCCGCTCCTGTTTTTTCACCGGGAAATTTTGCTGTCTCTTGCAATTTGTACCAATGTTTAGTATATTATTCTTAATGTTTGATTTTTACTGGAAAAATTATGTTTGGAGATGAAAGAATGGATAATTTGGTAAAAGTAGCGGTGGACGCCATGGGAGGGGATTACGCCCCGGTGGAACCAGTAAAAGGGGCGGTGGATGCACTGAAGGCCAGCGAGAATATTTTTATCTACCTGGTGGGGAAAAAAGACCTGGTGGAACAGGAACTGGGGAAATACTCTTATCCAAAGGAACGGCTGGAGGTGGTAGATGCTTCTGAAGTGATTGAGACTGCGGAGCCCCCTGTCAATGCCATCCGATCCAAAAAAGATTCTTCTATTGTAAAAGCGCTTACCATGGTGAGAAAAGGAGAAGCCGATGCTTTCGTCTCTTCCGGAAGTACAGGCGCCGTGCTGGTAGGAGGCCAGGTTCTGGTGGGCCGGATCAAGGGAGTGGAGCGTTCTCCGCTGGCGCCGCTGATTCCTACGGCTAAGGGCGTCTCTTTGCTGATTGACTGTGGAGCCAATGTGGATGCCAGACCTTCCCATCTGGTGCAGTTTGCTCAGATTGGTTCCATTTACATGGAACATGTGATTGGAATCAAAAATCCAAGGGTGGCCATCGTTAATATAGGTGCAGAAGAGGAAAAAGGGAATGCGTTGGTAAAAGGTACTTTTCCTCTGCTGAAAGAATGTAAAGACATCAATTTTATCGGGAGCATTGAGGCCAGAGATATCCCGGCGGGGTATGCGGATGTGGTGGTATGCGAAGCCTTTGTGGGAAATGTAATTTTGAAACTCTATGAAGGTGTGGGAGCCACATTGATCTCCAAAGTGAAGGAAGGGATGATGACTTCCCTGCGCAGTAAAATCGGCGCGCTTATGGTAAAGCCTGCACTGAAGGAAACGCTGAAAAGTTTCGACGCCAGCGAATACGGCGGAGCGCCGCTTCTTGGACTGAAAAGCCTGGTGGTGAAAACCCACGGCAGCTCCAAAGCAGTGGAGATACGGAATTCCATTCTTCAGTGTATCCAGTTTAAATCTCAGAATATCAGTGAAAGAATCCGGGAAAAACTGGCAGATGTACAGGAAGAATAGAGGGGGAAGTAAGACACATGGGTAGTATGGAATACGAAAAACTGCAGGAAATTATTGCCGATGTCCTTAATGTGGATAAGGCCGAGGTAAAGATGGATACCAGATTTGCCGATGATCTCTGTGCTGACTCGCTGGACGTTTTTCAGATTATCATGGGGGTAGAGGAAACCTTTGATATTGAGATTACCAATGAAGAAGCGGAAAAAATTGTATCTGTGGGAGATGCAGTGGAAGCGATCAAACAGGCAATCAGATAGAAAGAATATGCCAATAAAGGCTGTCTCGGGAAAGTGGATTTTTGGGAGACAGTCTTTTGTTGTTATGGAATGGAGATTATATGAAAACAGATCGAAGGAAACTGGAAGAAAAATTAAATTATCAGTTTAAGAACAAGGAGCTTCTGGATATGGCGATCCGTCACAGCTCTTATACCAATGAACATCATATGGACCGGCAGAAATGCAATGAGCGGCTGGAATTCCTGGGGGACGCAGTTCTGGAGCTTTTATCCAGCG
Organism: Ruminococcus sp.; assembly: GCA_050944435.1. Lineage (GTDB taxonomy): Bacteria > Bacillota > Clostridia > Lachnospirales > Lachnospiraceae > Ruminococcus_G. The sequence continues at coordinate 19,914 of JBMNRB010000015.1, read as the reverse complement.
AGTTTCTGTATCATACGTACCAGGATTATCCGGAAGGAGAATTGACGAAGCTGCGGGCCAGCCTTGTCTGTGAACCGACTCTGGCAAATGACGCCAGAGAGCTTTCTCTGGGAGATTACCTTCTTCTTGGAAAGGGAGAAGACCTTACGGGAGGAAGAGAGAGGGATTCTGTGATATCCGACGCGCTGGAGGCCGTGATCGGCGCCATCTATCTGGATGGGGGACTTCCCAAAGCCCGGGAATTTGTTCGGCGGTATGTATTGAATGACATTGAGCATAAAAAGCTGTTTTATGACAGTAAAACCATTCTCCAGGAAATCATTCAGGGAAACTATCACGGCGAAATCACTTATAAACTGGCTGGAGAAGAAGGACCGGATCACGATAAGATTTTCACGACAGAAGTTTACGTGGGAGATAAATTATTGGGCAGCGGAAGAGGACGGACAAAAAAAGCGGCGGAGCAGTCGGCAGCATATTATGCCATCTGCACGCTGCAGCAAAATAGGTGAGTTATGTATTTGAAAAGTATTGAAGTGCAGGGGTTTAAGTCCTTTGCCAATAAGATTTCTTTTGAATTTCATAATGGAATTACCGGAATCGTCGGACCAAACGGAAGTGGGAAAAGCAATGTGGCTGACGCCGTCCGCTGGGTTTTGGGCGAGCAGAGCGCCAAGCAGCTGAGGGGCGGAAATATGCAGGATGTGATTTTTGCCGGAACGGAAAACAGAAAACCCCTTGGTTTTGCTTCTGTGGCTATCACTTTGGATAATTCTGATCATAAGCTGGATATTGAGTTTGAAGAAGTGACGGTGACCAGAAGGCTGTACCGTTCCGGAGAGAGCGAGTACCTGCTGAATGGATGCAGCTGCCGTCTGAAGGACATCAATGAGCTGTTCTATGATACAGGAATTGGAAAAGAAGGCTATTCCATCATCGGACAGGGGCAGATCGACAGGATTCTAAGCGGAAAGCCGGAAGAGAGACGGGAACTTTTCGACGAAGCAGCCGGCATTGTGAAATTCAAAAGAAGAAAAAATACAGCCCTTAAAAAACTGGCGGAGGAACAGCAGAATCTGGTTCGTGTCAGTGATATTTTAAGCGAACTGAAAAGGCAAATCGGGCCTCTGGAAAGACAGTCTGAGACAGCCCGGATCTATTTGCGAAAAAGGGAAGAACTGAAACGGCTGGAGGCCAGTCTTTTTCTGTCGGAAATGGAGCAGAGCAGTCGTCAGCTGGGAAAACTGGAGGAAGACTGTCGGAATGTCAAAAGAGAGTTGGAGGAAAACTCCAGGGAGTTTGACAGAACCAGAGAAGAATATGAAAAGCTGGAGCAGAATATAGCGGCGCTGGAGCAGGAGATTGAAGAACGTAGAGAAAAAGCATCCGGGCAGGCGGTTCTGCGTCAGCAGATAGAAGGACAGATCAATGTCTTGCGGGAACAAATCAATACGGACAGACAGAATGAAGAGCATTATAAAGAAAGAATTCTGGCCCTGGAAGAAGAGATAGAGAAACGGCAGGAAAGCGAAAGAGTATACGGTCAGGAAAAAGAAAATTTAAGCGGGAAACGGCAGGAAGCGGAAAGTCAGAGAAAGGAAAAAGAACAAAAACTTCAAGAAGTTCAGGAAAAGCTGGCCCAATGCATATCTTCCATCGAAGAGGGGAAGGCCAGTCTCCTGGAGATATTGAACCAACGGGCATCCACCAAAGGAAAGATGCAGAGGTATGATGCGATGCTGGAGCAGATCCAGATTCGCCGTTCCGGTTTGAATCAGCGAATCCTCCGGATGAAAACAGACGGGGTGCATCTGAAAGAGTCCTGTGAAAGATACCAAAGGGAGTATGAACGGGTTACCGCTTCTATCGACGAGATGGGGCGGGAGCAGAAAAAGATGAATGAGGAAGTGGCTGCTCTGCAGGAAAGCATTACAGAGCAGAGCCGGCAGATGGATGTGGGGCAGGCTGCTTATCACCGGGAGGCATCCAGACTGGAATCTTTGAAAAATCTGGCGGAACGGTATGACGGTTTCGGGAACAGTATTCGAAAAGTGATGGAGCAAAGAGATAAAAATCCCGGTATTAAAGGGGTTGTGGCTGATCTTATACAGACGGACAAAAAGTATGAGACAGCGGTGGAGACGGCTCTGGGCGGCAGCATTCAGAATATTGTCACAGACAATGAAAATACAGCCAAGGCCATGATTGATTTTTTGAAGAAAAATCGATACGGAAGGGCTACCTTTCTTCCTCTTACAACGGTGAAAGGAAGCGCGTCATTTTCGAAGCCGGAAGTGCTGAAGGAAAAAGGGGTAATCGGAGTTGCCAGTCAGCTGGTTACCTCCCAGAAGGCTTACGCTTCTTTATTGGCGCAGCTTCTGGGGAAAACGGTGGTGGTGGATCATATTGATCATGCCATCGCCATCGGGCGAAAGTATCGTCAGTCTGTTCGGATGGTAACTCTGGAAGGGGAACTTTTTAATCCCGGAGGTTCCATGACAGGGGGAGCTTTTAAAAACAGCAGCAATCTGCTGGGCCGGCGAAGGGAAATCGAAGAGCTGGAAGCCAATGTGAAAATGCTGAAAAAAGATATGGAGGATATGCAGCGTTCTATCGATGGAAATCGGAGCAGGAGAAACGTTTTAAGAGACACCATTGCAGAAATCTCAGATCGCATCAGAGAACAGTATGTGGTTCAGAATACTGCCAGGATGAATCTGGAGCAAACAAAAGAAAAAATAGCTCAGGGGGATCAGGATACGGCTCAGGTCCAGGGAGAGCTGAAAGAAATCGAACAGCAGGTACGGGAGATACGCGACAACAGCAGCCGCATAACTGACAGCCTGGAAGAATATAAAAAGAAGAAAGAGGAGTTGGAAAGTAAAGTCGATATGCTCCAGAAGCAGCAGGAAAAACTTGCTGAAGAAGAGGAGGAGCAGCTTCACTGGCTGGAGGAGGCTCATCTGCAGGAGGTATCGCTGAAACAGAAAGAGGAATTTGCCGGCGAAAATATTACGCGTATACAAAATGAGATAAAGGAACGCCGTGGGGAAATCCGGAAATTAAGTTCACAGAGAGAACAGGGAGGCGAACGGACGGCCAGAAAAGAAGAGCAGATTCAGAAATTGGAAGCGTCCATGAAAGAAGAAGAAGCTTCTTGTGTCCGGCTGGAGAAGGAAATCCAGGAACATACAGCCCGAAAAGAAGAGATGAACGGAAAATATCGTTCCTTCTTTGTGAAAAGAGATGAGCTGTCCCAGAAAATGAATCTTTTGGACAAAGAGAGTTTCCGGCTGAACCATCAGAAGGAAAAATTGGAGGAAAACAGAGAGCAGAAGATTCAGTATATGTGGGAGGAATACGAAATTACGCCGGGTTCAGCTGGAGAGTTTCGTCTTCCTGACGAAAAGGATGACGGGACACTGAAAAGAGGAGTGTCTGCCTGTAAAGAAGAAATCAGGAAACTGGGTCCGGTCAATGTCAATGCCATTGAAGAGTATAAAGAGTTAAAAGAACGTCATGATTTTCTGGAAACCCAGCACAGGGATCTGGTGGAATCGGAGAAAACGCTGCTGGGGATTATTGATGAGCTGGACATCGGCATGCGCCGCCAGTTTACGGAAAAATTTGCCGAAATTCAAAGGGAGTTTGACCGGGCATTCAAAGAGCTTTTTGGAGGGGGAAAGGGTACACTGGAACTGATGGAAGAAGAGGATGTGCTGGAGGCGGGCATCCGGATTGTCTCCCAGCCGCCGGGGAAAAAGCTGCAGAATATGATGCAGCTGTCCGGAGGGGAGAAGGCGCTGACAGCCATTGCACTTCTTTTTGCCATTCAGAATCTGAAACCATCGCCTTTTTGTCTGCTGGATGAGATTGAGGCGGCGTTAGATGATTCCAATGTGACCCGTTTTGCCCAGTACCTCCACAAGTTGACAAAGAACACCCAATTTATTATTATTACACATAGAAGGGGCACCATGACGGCGGCAGACCGGCTGTATGGAATTACCATGCAGGAAAAGGGAGTTTCCACGCTGGTGTCCGTGAATCTGATTGAGCATGATCTGGATAAATAGAGAGGGAATGAAAAATGGCAGGAGAAAAACAGGGTTTTTTTAAACGGCTGGTGAGTGGACTGTCCAAAACCAGAGATAATATTGTGGCGGGGATTGATTCGATCTTCAGCGGCTTTTCCAGCATTGACGATGATTTTTATGAAGAAATTGAAGAAATTCTTGTGATGGGAGATATTGGGATCAATACCACCAATGCCATTATTGAGAATCTGAAAGAGCAGGTAAAGGAGCAGAAGATCAAGGAACCTTCCGAGTGTAAACAACTGCTGATCGACAGCATCATCAAACAGATGGATGTGGGCGAGACGGCTTATGAGTTTGAAAACAGAAAATCTGTTGTGCTGGTGATCGGTGTAAACGGTGTGGGAAAAACCACCTCCGTTGGAAAACTGGCAGGGAAGCTGAAAGATCAGGGAAAGAAAGTCATCCTGGCAGCGGCGGATACTTTCCGGGCAGCGGCCGGCGAGCAGCTGACCCAGTGGGCCCATAGGGCGGGTGTGGAAATCATTGGCGGCCAGGAAGGTGCAGATCCGGCGGCAGTGGTTTATGATGCCGTTCAGGCAGCCAAGGCCAGAAAGGCGGATATTCTTCTCTGCGATACAGCGGGAAGACTTCATAACAAAAAGAACCTGATGGAAGAACTGAAAAAGATATACCGGATACTGGAGAGGGAATACCCGGAAGCCTATTTGGAAACGCTGGTGGTACTGGATGGAACAACGGGACAAAATGCGCTGGTGCAGGCACGTCAGTTTGCCGAGGTGGCCAATGTAACCGGCATCATTCTTACGAAGCTGGACGGCACGGCCAAGGGCGGAATTGCCGTTGCCATTCAGTCTGAACTGGATATACCGGTGAAATATATCGGTGTGGGAGAAACCATCGATGATCTTCAGAAATTCGATCCGGTGGAATTTGTTAATGCACTGTTTCATAATAACCGGGAATCTTATTGAGAAATAAAAAGAGTAATACGGGAGATGAGAAGATGTTGACGCTGGATAAATTTGAAGAGGCTTCAGAAATTGTAAAACAGGTGACCCAGGAAACAAAGCTGGTTTACAGTGACTATCTGAGCGGGGCCACGGGAAATAAGGTATACCTGAAGCCGGAGAATATGCAGGTGACAGGGGCTTATAAAATCCGCGGCGCCTACTATAAAATCAGTACTTTATCAGAGGAAGAGAGAAAGAAGGGACTGATTACGGCTTCTGCCGGAAATCATGCTCAGGGCGTCGCCTATGCGGCCAAAAAATTCGGTGTAAAAGCGGTTATTGTCATGCCGACTACCACACCATTGATCAAAGTGGATCGAACAAAGAGCTACGGGGCGGAAGTGGTGCTTTATGGAGATGTCTACGATGAAGCATGCGAAAAAGCCTATGAACTGGCGGAAGAAAACGGATATACGTTTATCCATCCCTTTGACGATCCGGCAGTGGCTACGGGACAGGGAACCATTGCTATGGAAATCGTAAAAGAACTTCCTCTGGTAGATTATATTTTGGTGCCTATCGGAGGCGGCGGACTGGCGACAGGAGTGGCTACGCTGTCCAAGATGCTCAATCCCAATATCAAAGTGGTGGGAGTGGAACCCGCTGGGGCCAGCTGTATGAAAGCCTCCCTGAAAAATGGGAAGGTAACCACTCTGCCGAAGGTGGGTACCATTGCAGACGGTACGGCGGTGAAAACTCCGGGCGAAGTGATTTTTCCTTATATCCAGAAGTATATCGACGATATTCTGACGGTGGAAGACGAGGAGCTGATCGTTGCATTCCTCGATATGGTGGAAAATCATAAGATGATTGTGGAAAACTCCGGTCTGCTGACGGTGGCAGCCATGAAACATCTGAATGTTAAAAATAAAAAAGTGGTATGTATTCTCAGCGGAGGGAATATGGATGTGATTACCATGTCCTCTGTAGTTCAAAACGGTCTGATTCAAAGAGACAGAATCTTTACCATATCGGTTCTGCTGCCGGACAAACCAGGAGAGCTGGTCAGAGTATCCCAGATCATTGCACAGCAGCAGGGAAATGTGATAAAGCTGGATCATAACCAGTTCTTCAGTATTAACCGGAATGCCGCCGTGGAACTGAAAATCACGTTAGAGGCTTTTGGTACGGCCCATAAGAACAGTATCGTCAAGGCACTGGAGGAAAAAGGTTATAAACCGCGGCTGGTTCGTGCGAATCTGTAATTGATGACGGGAAGGCGTTGTGAAACAAAATTGGATGACCTTGTTTTGCAGCGCCGTCTTTTTGAGAAAATATGGAAATACCAAAAGGAGAAAAAATGGATCAGACATATATGAAAGAGAGGCCGGTGCTGCCTCTTTTGATGACGATGGGAATCCCCATGGTGATATCCATGCTGGTGAATTCTCTTTATAATATCGTAGACAGTATTTTTGTTGCCCAGATTAATGAGGATGCAATGACCGCGCTGTCTTTAGTATTTCCGATTCAAAATTTGGTCAATGCTATCTGTATTGGCTTCTCTGTGGGTGTGAACGCGGTGATTGCCCGAATGCTGGGAGCAAAGGAAAATGAAAAAGCCAATATGGCCGCTACCCAGGGAACAGCGCTCAACTTCCTTCATGGCATTGTGCTGAATATTATCTGTATTCTTATCATGCCGCGGTTTCTGGCCATGTTTACGGAAAATCCGACCATTATTCAATACGGGCTGCAGTATTCAACCATTATTTTCTGCTATGCTACCGTAATTTCTCTGTGCCTTTCCTTTGAAAAGTTATTCCAGGCAGTGGGGAGAATGACTGTTTCCATGCTGTGTATGCTGCTGGGATGTATACTTAATATTATCTTGGATCCGCTGATGATCTTTGGGATCGGTCCCTTTCCAAAGCTTGGAATTCAGGGGGCGGCCTGGGCTACGGGAACCGGTCAGGTGGCCACGCTGATTGCCTATCTGCTGGTGTATCGCTTCCGGCCTGTCAATGTGAAGATATCCGGCCGATATTTGAAACCTGATAGGAGAATTTGCCGGGATATGTATTCTGTCGGTGTTGCCGCCACCTTGAATATGGCGCTGCCCTCTCTGCTGATCTCCGCATTGAACGGCATACTGGCGCCATTTTCTCAGCTTTATGTTCTGGTGCTGGGCGTATATTATAAACTGCAGTCTTTGCTGTATCAGACGGCGAACGGACTGGTGCAGGGAATGCGGCCCCTGATTGCCTATAATTATGGAGCGGGGGAATATCAGAGAGTAAATAAAATATATCGAACAACCTTGAGCTGCATTGTTTTGATTATGGCAGTGGGAACGATCCTATGTCTGGTGATCCCGGGTTTTCTGATGGGATTGTTTACGGAAAACGGGCAGACGAGAGAAGTGGGGGGACAGGCGCTGAGAATTATCTGTATCGGATTTATACCTTCGGCAGTTTCTGTGGTTTCTGCCGGTGCGCTGGAAGGTTTGGGAAAAGGCCTTCCCTCTTTCCTGATATCTTTGCTGCGGTACACAGTTGTTATCATCCCAGCGGCTTTTTTGCTGAGCCGCTTTCTGGGCGCAGCAGGAGTATGGCACGCCTTTTGGGCGGCGGAACTCCTGACTGCGGCAGCGGCCTGGTTCATTTACCGGAAAAGTACGAAAGAGACAAGGCAGGACGGACGGTGAAGCGTCAGACTTCGATTAATTCGTACTCCTTGCTTCCCAGCCCCAGCTTGACAGCGTGGTCGATGCAGACCATCCAGTTGGTTTCGGGACTGATGGCGCTGAAATGATCATGGCCGGTGTGATCTACTTCAGATAACATACTTCCCTGCACCATGGGCTGGCGGTTTACCGCGTCAGCACAGGCCACATCCAGAGCCACCGGATCAAAAGAGGCAAACATGCCCACATCGGGGATGATGGGAAGATCATTGTCCGGATGACAGTCGCAGAAAGGTGATACATCGATCACCAGACTGATGTGAAAATGGGGTCTTCCATCCAGTACCGCTTTGGAATATTCTGCGATCTTCTTGTTCAGGATGTCGTTGGATTCATCGGAAGCTTCCCGGATGGCATCTTGAGGACAGGCGCCGATGCAGCGTCCGCAGCCCACACATTTTTGATGATCAATGGAAGCCTTTTTGTCGGTGATGGTGATGGCTTCATGGGCGCAGTTTTTTGTACACAGGCCGCAGCCTACGCACTTGCGCTCCTTGACAAAGGGTTTTCCCGCGTTGTGCATTTCCATTTTTCCTGCCCGGGAACCGCAGCCCATGCCGATATTCTTCAAGGCGCCTCCAAAACCGGTAAATTCGTGGCCTTTAAAATGGTTGAGGGAGATAAAGACATCGGCATCCATGATGGCCTGTCCAATTTTAGCTTCCTTTATATATTCTCCGCCTTTCACCGGAACCAGAGCCTCGTCGGTTCCTTTCAGGCCGTCTGCGATAATAACATGACATCCGGTGGAAAAGGGGGTAAAACCATTCTCATAGGCGCTGTTCAGGTGATCCAGCGCATTTTTCCGGCCTCCTACGTACAGGGTATTGCAGTCAGTTAAGAAAGGGCGTCCGCCCAGTTCACGTACAATATCCACTACTGTTTTGGCATAATTGGGACGAAGATAGGCAAGGTTGCCGGGTTCTCCGAAATGCATTTTGATTGCAGCGTATCGCTTTTCAAAATAAATCTGGTCAATACCGGCGGCTTTAATCAGTTTTGCCAGTTTCTGCTGCCGGTTGGATTTCATAGTGGTTCTCAGGTTGGTAAAATATACTTTTGATGGATTCATAAATACCTCCTTGGTGAATCTGTATGCCTCTGGGCATAGAAGTTTACAATATTGTACCATAGATGATATAATAGCGAAAGAAAAAGAAGGTGAATGGATGGAGATACATACATTATTGGAAAAAGTAAAAGATGGGACGATGTCCATTGCAGAAGCAGAAAAAGAGCTGGTGAAACTTCCCTATGAGGATATTGGATGCGCCAAGATTGATCATCATAGAAGTTTGAGAACCGGTTTTGGCGAAGTGATCTACTGTGCAGGCAAGACGGTGGATCAGCTGAAGGATATTTACCGAAGATTTTACGACAGACGGGAAAATCTGATGGGAACAAGAGCCAGCCGGCAGCAGTACGATGCAATGAAAGATGAATTCCCTGGTTTGATTTATCAGGAAGATGCCAGAGTATTACGGCTGGAATTTAAAAAACCGGTAAGACATGGCTGCGTGGCAGTTTTGACTGGAGGCACCTCGGATCTGGCTGTGGCGGAGGAAGCAGCTGTGACGGCAGAGTATTTTGGATGCCGGGTAGTAAGAATTTATGATGTGGGGGTGGCTGGTATTCACCGCCTTCTGTCAAAGATGGAGGAGATACGAAAAGCCAACTGTGTGATTGCGGTGGCGGGAATGGAAGGTGCATTGCCCGGTGTGGTGGCGGGCCTGGTGGAACATCCCGTGGTGGCAGTGCCAACATCGGTGGGATACGGAGCAAGCTTCGGCGGAATAGCGCCACTTCTGACCATGCTGAATTCCTGTGCCGAAGGCGTGGCAGTGGTCAATATTGATAACGGGTTCGGCGCGGGATATCTGGCGGCTCAGATGAACCGGATGGCAGAACCGGAGAATAAGGAGTAAGCATGACAGAAAATATTTTATATCTGGAAGGAAGTTCAGGAATCAGTGGAGATATGACAGTGGCAGCTTTGCTGGATCTGGGAGCGGACGAGGCATATCTGCGCGGTCAGGTGGAGAGACTTTCATTGGATCATTATGAAATCCAGATTGGAAGGACAAAGAAAAAAGGCATTGACAGTATGACTTTTGATGTGAAAGTGGACGAGGAGCATCAGCCTCATCGAACATATCAGGATATTCAGAATATGATTATGGGATCTGCCATGGACCGGCCGGTGAAAGAATTGGCAGTAAAAATTTTTCATATCCTGGCGCAGGCTGAAGGAAAAGTACATGGAGCACCTGCCGATCACGTACATTTTCACGAGGTGGGAGCCGTCGATTCAATTATCGATATCGTCGGCACGGCAGCCTGCGTTTGCAGTCTGGGCGTCAGGGAGACGGCAGTCGGTACGCTGCGGGAAGGACAGGGGAGCGTTCTCTGTCAGCATGGCTGGATGACGGTTCCCGTTCCCGCGGTGACAGAGCTGATATCTGCCTGGGGACTTCCGGTGTCACTGACGGATACGGAAGGTGAGATGATTACTCCCACGGGAGCGGCCATCGCGGCGGCGCTGCGAACAAGAGAACTGCCGGAAGAGATGGAAATTGTGAAGGTGGGAATCGGCGCCGGAAAGAAAGAATTTGATCATGCCAACATACTTCGGGCCATGTTGGTGCGGGAGGTAAAAAAAGAATCCGATGTCTGGGTGCTGGAGAGTAATGTGGACGATTGTACAGGAGAACAATTGGGATTCCTTCAGGAACAGCTCTTTGGGGCGGGAGTAAGAGATGTGGCTTTTCGGCCGGTTTATATGAAGAAAAACCGGCCGGGTTATCTGCTCCAGGTAATCTGCGGGGATGATACAGTGGAGCGGGCGGAGAATCTTATTTTTCAGGAATCAACCACCATTGGTATCCGCAGGTATCGATGCGGGCGGAGTGTACTGGAAAGACGAATGGAGAGGATTCCCACAGAGTATGGAGATATCGGCATTAAAGTCTGTTACAAAAATCACCGAGTGTACGCTTATCCGGAGTATGAAGATGTGAAAAGGGCGGCGCAGGTAAGAGGAGAAAGCTTTCGGCGGGTATACCAGGATGCGCTGAGAAAGGCCGGTGAACTTTTTGGCGAATAAGGAAGCAAAGCTTAAACAGCTGATGGAAGAGCTGACGGAGAAGGATTGCTGCGTAGCTTTTTCCGGCGGAGTGGACAGCAGTCTTTTATTAAAGCTGGCAGTTGACGCATCTGAAAAGCACGACACAAAAGTGACAGCGGTGACCTTTGAAACGGCGCTGCATCCGGCGGCAGATCTGACTTTTGCAAAAAAATCTGCGAAAGAAATGGGAGCGGAGCATTTTGTGATTTTTGTAAATGAACTGGATGAGCCGAAAATTTTGAATAATCCGCCTGAACGCTGCTATCTATGCAAACGGATGCTTTTTGAAAAACTCTTGGATTTTGCAAAAAGCCGTGGGATTTCCCTGGTGATGGAAGGGACGAATCAGGAGGACGAAGGGCAGTATCGTCCCGGGATAAAGGCAGTGGATGAACTGGGGATCAGAAGCCCTTTAAGAGAAACAGGATTTTCAAAAAGAGAAGTCAGACTTCTGGCGGCTGAACTGGGAGTACCGGCAGCGGACCGGCCTTCTGCCCCATGCCTGGCAACCAGGCTTCCCTATGGGACACGGATCGATCCCGCACTGCTGAAAAGAATTGATATAGGAGAAAGGTTTATCAAGAATCTGGGATTTCGCAACGTGAGGCTGCGTCTCCATGGGGATATCGTCCGTCTGGAAGTGGATCGGGCAGATTTTCCGCTGCTGCTGCAGCGAAACGGGCAAATCTGCAGCAGGCTGAAAAAAGAAGGATTTAAGTATATCACCCTGGATATGGAAGGATTTCGTTCCGGCAGCATGGATGAGTAATCAGAAGTTGGAAATGTATTTTTTGGAATGATCGATAAATCCGGCGGCGGCAGGGGAAAATACCTGGTTTTTTTTCCAGGCCAGTACGGTACCGGATTCCATGGGCGGAGAAAGGGGAACGAAGCAAAGTCCGTCATAGGCACAGTCCAGATTCAGTGTAAGGACATGGCCCACCCGCCTGCGGGCCAGGACGGCCAGATTATAAAGCAGATTGCCGGTGGCGGTAATATTCAGTTCTTTTCCATAGGGACCCAGCCAGTTGAGAAGTTCATTCTGAAGGATTTCTCTCTGAGGAAGGATTAGGGGAACATCAGCCAGATCCTTTGGGGTGATGACAGTTTTTGCTGCCAGTTTGGAATCTTCCGGCATCAAAACTCCCCACTGTTCATGAACGGGTGTACGGATGAAACTGTATTTTGAAATATCAACAGGTTCCTGCAGCAGGCCAAGGTCCAGCAGGCCCCGTTCGATTCGCTCTTTAATATTATCAGAGTTTCCGCTGTACAGTTCAAATTGAACCAGGGGATTTTCTTTTTGAAAAGAAGAAATTAGATCAGCCAGAAAAACGGAACTTCTCAGTTCACCGCTGCCAACAGAAATTTTTCCTGCCAGATGTTCTTTTTTGTGCTGCAGATCTTCTTTCGTTTTTTCAGAGAGAGAAACGATTTCTTCCGCACGGCGGCGAAGAAACATGCCGTCTTCCGTTAAGGCAATATGATGTTTACTGCGATGGAACAGTTTGACGCCTAATTCCTGTTCCAGTTGTATCAGTTGGCGGGAAAGAGTGGGCTGTGTGAGGTGAAGCAGTTTTGCAGCTTTCGTAATATTTTCCTCACGGGCCGCCATTAAAAAGTATTTCAGTACACGAATATCCATTTTAATCACATCCTTTTTGCAAGCATACCATATCAAAGGGATAACTGTAAAGAAAAAATACTTGACATTAATTTGCCGGAAATACAGTAAATAAGCATGTTTACGGTCACAGAGAACTGATTTTGTGACAATCTTGTGACAAATTTAATAGAAATCTGTTTTGAAAAAGGGATAGCACTCAATACCTAATTGGTATCGGGTGCTATTTTTGATGTGTGTTGTTTTTGATAATGGGCATGTATAAATTCCCACTGCACTCTCAATGCAGCAGTTATTTTTTGAATATAATTTTCACAGAATGATTTATAATCCATTTCATCAATCTCACAATTAAATCCATTGATGTTCAAATGCATAGAGTTGTGAAGAAATTTTAAAGGAACATATTGCAGTTGGACTATATCTGCGTCACAAAGCGCACTATCAAGATATAAACCGATATTCAGAAGAATGCTATTGTGTTCTTCCAATAAGTAATTAATTGTTCGCAATGTTCGTCCTTCGGGAGTTTTCCTGTCTTCTGAGTCATTAGGATATGATTTAAAACTCTTGTAAATACGTTTTAAATGATGGATAGAATCACCTGTTAATCCAATTTCATCTGATAAAGTCATGTTTTCATAATAGCGGCTATTATTTTCTCCCAAGAGATACTCATAAGGAACATTAAAATAATTATGATATGCTTGTAATTCTGATAGTGAGGGCCGGCGGCGATCATTTTCCAGTTCTGATATTTTAGGCGCTGCTATTCCTATCTCTTTTGCGAGATCTTTTATCTTAAAGTCTTCCATAGCATTAGGATTTTTCTCCATTCTTAATTTTCTAAATCTGTTTTCTTCCATTTTTCCTCCAAAATACTAAAATAGTAATTATAGATAATATAATACTTTAAAAGTAATATTTTTGGTAATATTTCTGACAAAGAATAGTGCAACATGATATAATACCAATAAAGTAATTAATAATTATTATTTACTGAAATGGTAACATATAGCATTTGATGTGTCAAGGAGGTGGTGCGTTGATGAATAATTTAGAGATTAGGGAAGCTATAAAGGATAATAGATTTTTCCATTATGAAATCGCTGACTTTTTGGGAATTTCTGAATCATCATTAAGTAAATGGCTTAGAACGGAAATGAGTCCAGAGAAAAAAGAAAGGGTACTGCAGGCCATTGAATATTTGAAAAGGAGATGAAATGATGAATGCATTGAAAAATAGAAATGCAAACGGTAAGTTATTAACATATCAACAGACTGCGGAACAAAGCAATATAGGCGTCAATACAGTTATGCGACTCGCTCGTGAATCAGGGGCGCTTGGTTTACTTTTATCAGGTATTTTGATTGTGAACTTTTTTGAACTGTGTTTTTTGGCAGCAGTTTTCCAGAGTGAGGAGAAGAAATATGGCGGTAAAAAGGATTAATGTGAATGGTGGTCAAATTACACTGCAGTTTCCGGAGGATGTACCGAGACTGCACACTATGCTGAATAATATCACGAAACGGACAGAAAAAGCGTATCAGATCATTACGCAGGAGAATGAAAATCAAATTGACCGGGATCTTAGAAGGTATTCAGCCGCAGAATTTGAAAAAATGTTCGGCCCCGGCTCCTGTAAAAAAACATTTGGGACGGAATTTCCTTCTTACAAAGCTTTTTTTGAATTCACAGAAAAGATATGTGATCTGGTAAATACATGGTATTAGAAAAATGATCCGGCTATCAATGGGAGATAGTCGCTGACCTTAAAAAATTAAAGGTAGAAAGGAAAATTGAATATGGCACAGCCAGATGGAAGCATTGTAATCGACACCGAGATCAAAACAGATGGATTTAGGGAGGGTGCGCATGAAGTTGAAGCGGCAGTAAAACGCATGGCCTCTACAGTCAAAGATATCGGTACTGCTGCACAAACGGCGTTGAATAAACAAGTCGATACGTTTGTTAAGATGAACCAGGCTTATTCTGCACAGGCACAAAAGGTTGATGAGCTTAAGAAAAAGGTTGCTGAATACGGAGAACAGGAGATTCCGACAGAAAGATATGCGAAACTGAGCGAAGAAATTCAGAATTTGGAAACGCAGTATGGGGAGCTGGTTGAAAAAGAGCGTCAGTTATCGGAAATGGGATTCCCGCAGGATACCGGGGCAACAACGGCTCTGAAAAATGAAATGGAAGAGCTGCTGTCTAAAATACGCAAACTTGAGACGGAGCAAAGAAATCTGAGAGAGACAGGACTTGCATTCACAGATGGAACACAGACAAAACAGGCAATAGCAGATATGGAAAAGCTGGCAGTGGAAGAAAGAAAACTGGATGCAATGCAGAGAAGTTTAAATTCTTCCTATACAGCCATTAAAGTGAAAGTACAGGAATATGGCGGTGAATTAATAAAGAATGCCCGGGAAGTTGGAATTCTGCAAAGTACGCTGAATGGATTAAAGATGGCGGTGCATGCGCCGGTTTCTATTTTACAAGCTTTGGGAAACGCTATGAAAAAACTTCCGGGAAAGACAGTGGCAGCTGGGATTAATCTGGTCAAATCCGCATTGCAGCGGCTTGGAACTGCTGCCAAGTCTGCACTTTCCACTATGTTGAGATTTACGGGAAAGAGTATCGTATCTGGACTGAAAAAACTTACCAGCGGAATTCTTGGCATACATAAATCCGTGAACAAGACTACATTGAGCTTTGGAAAAATGTTGAGAACTTCGCTTCTGATGGGTGCTGCATTCAGGATTGTTTCGGCTTTAATGAGCGGTATGCAGGCAGGGATACAAAACCTGGCTCAGTATTCCGGAGAGACAAATCAAAGCATATCTATGCTGGTTTCAAGTCTGGAAACCTTAAAAAACAGTTTTGCGTCAGCATTTGCCCCGATCATTAATGTGGTAGCGCCTATCTTATCAGGTTTCATTAATATGATATCCAGGGCAGTTACTTATGTGGGGATGTTTATCGCCGCGTTGACAGGTAAGAGTACATTTACTAAAGCAGTGGCGGTACAGAAAGACTATGCCGCCATCTTGCAGGATACGTCATCGAGTGCGGAAAATCTGGCCGATAACACACTTGATAACGCTGAAGCGACAGACGAAGCAGCAGAAGCGGCAGAAGGATATCTGTCACCACTGGATGAAATCAATAAGTACAGTAAGGAAAGCGAGAAATTAAGTAATCCTGTTTCCACAGGTTTAAAAACACCCAGTACAGGCAATCTTGGGGGAGGCGGTTCTTCGGGGGATGCTCCACTGTTTGAAGAAGTTCCGATCCTGAATTCGATCAAGGGTCTTGCACAAAAAATAAAAGACCTGATAAAAAGTGAAGACTTTGAAGGGCTGGGTGCTTTTCTTGCAGGGGAAGTCAATAAAGGCTTACAGAAAATAAAAGATGTTATCTCCTGGGAGAATGTGGGACCTGCAATTACCCGTTTCATAACTGCTTTCACAACAACCTTTAATTCATTTGTGGATAATCTGGACTGGGATTTACTGGGCCGGACGATCGGTACAGGAATCAACACAATAATTAATACATTTAATCTTCTCATTACGGGTATTGACTGGAAAAACTTAGGGGCCAAAATCGCAGAAGGGCTTAACGGCCTGGTGGCCGAGGTGGATTTTTGGAATCTCGGTACTTTAATAGGCAATAAGATTATGATCCTGCCGCAAATGGTTCTGGGCTTTGCGGAAAGGCTGGACTGGTCGTTGATCGGTAATCAGATTGGTGTCGGCTTAAATGCCGTGGTTCAGACCATTGATCTTTCTGTAATCGCTGAAACATTGGGAAAGGTGATAAACGGCATATTCCAGGGGGCTATTGAATTCTCTAAAACTTTTGACTGGAAGCAGTTGGGAACCAATATCTATCAAGGAATCAATACCTTTTTTACGACAGTAGACTGGGCAGCAGTTGGGAAAGGCATATCCGACTTTATTAAAGGCCTGTTAGATTCTCTGATCACAGCGATTGAGGGAGTAGACTGGTCACAGGTGGCTGAAGCAATAAAAACTACATTGGTTAATATTGACTGGGCCGGAATTGCTGTTCGAATATTAGAACTTCTTGGTTATGCGCTTGGGGCTATCGTTGGAGTTCTGGCAAAGCTGATTGGAGAAGCGATTGGAAACGCGGCAGCAGGAGCGAAGCAGTATTTTGAAACAAAGATAGAAGAGGCCGGCGGAAATGTTGTTTTAGGAATTCTTACAGGTATTAAAGATGCCATTGTCGGTATAGCCAAATGGGTGTATGAAAATGTATTTATGCCTATCATAGAAGGGTTCAAGAATGCTTTCGGTATCAATAGCCCATCAACAGTAATGCAGGAACAGGGCCATTATATTATCGAAGGGCTGCTGAGCGGCATAACGGACTTCATAGGACGTATCAAAGACAAGTTTAAAGAAATTAAAAATCTGGTTGTTGATAAAATGACGGAAGTAAAAGATGGAGTAGTTCGGGTAGCGACCAATATGAAAGACAAACTTGGCCAGGCAGTTGACGCAATAAAGGAGAAATTCAGCAATGTGTTTAACCGCTTAGCCGGTATCATAAAAACTCCTATAAATGGCATCATCAGCATCATTAACGCTTTATTACGCGGCATACAGACAATGCAGAACGCCATTGCGTCTGCCATGAATAACCTCAATATTGAGCTTCCGGGGTGGCTTCAGAGTCTTACGGGCTTTTCGTCTATCGGGTTTAATTTTGGATATTGGACAGCTCCGCAGATCCCATATCTCGCTTCCGGCGCTGTTATACCTCCCAACAGGGAATTTCTTGCGGTACTTGGCGACCAGAAACAAGGGACCAACATCGAAGCACCGGAAAGATTGCTCAGAAAGATCATGCGGGAAGAGATTTCAAAGGCGAGAAACGGAGGGAGTTACACATTTGTTGCTCAGATCAACAGGCGTACTTTATTTGAGGAAGTCATGAAAGAAGCTGATTTTGAAAAATTCAGGACAGATATCAATCCATTTGCACAGTATTAGCGGGAGGCTTTAACTGTCTCCTGCTAACTGGGATAGTTTAATGACGCGATACGCGCGGGAAACTTAGAACACAAATGGCGGCGCTTCTGTATATTTAGTAGTTTGTAGACACGATAAAATTCAATGGAGATTTTATAGGGTAAGGAGGAAAAGAGAGTTGTCATCGGTAAGGGATACGTATATGAAAGACTATGGTATAACAGAGCATGAAGTAGAGCTGCTTTTAGAATACTGCAGATCAGCCGATAAAGAGCAGCAGGCCATGATTCTAAATGCAGTCCAGATAACAAATGATTGTATAGCTGTTCCGCTATTTATTAATTTGACTTCCGGAATTGGTTATGATCGGATTTCAGACTGGTATTTTATCCCGATGCAGCGGAAGGATTTCCAGGGATACCGGCGAAAAGCACTAAAGATATTGAAAGATTTAATTGTTATGCATAAGGAAACAGAAAAGGATTCTATGAAGCAGAATACCCTCTAGGAAGCCATATAAAGGTATTAAAAACGATCAGGCATATAATTTATAGGGTGAAGGATATTAAAGTTTAAATTGGCATATATAAGCTTGAGAAATGCGATTGAAAGAAATTACATTGCATGGTAGAATGGCATAAGGAACAATCGTGTTACAAGGTGGTAAGCCTCCCTAACTTGAAAAAGAAGGGAGGTGGTGCAAATGGATACATATGAAGTATTAAGCCTGTTATTTTTAGGCGGTTCATTTCTGGTTGCACTGCTTGCCTATATTGATAGGAGAAACAAGCGAAAATAAATAAGCCTACCTTGTACTTGGCGGTCAGGTAGGCTTACATTCTTACCAGGAGGTCAACCACTTTGTGGGCGGTTGTTCCTTTTCTATTCTCAATATAGCATATCCGGCAGCAGGATTCAAGAGATTTTGAAAATCCCATTCTTTGTCAGGTTTATTCTGTATTATTGCTGTCACGTTCCATTCTATCATCAATGGCTTTTTTAATATAACCATTCACTGATTCACCGGCTTTTTCTGCAGCGGCTTTAATTTCCTCATATTTCTCTTTTTGTACATCCAGAGGAATGCGTTTTAAGCTTTTTCTTGCGTAATTATATCTAGCTTGTTTTTGGGCTTCAGTTAGTGCCACATGTTCACTTCCTTTCATAGGGCGTACCAAAAATGGAGACACCTTTTCTAGTATGCCTTAAGTATAACATAAAAATCAATACATGTACATATACGAAATAAACAAGAATACATGTACATGTTTGTGAGAAATGACAATTGAAATATATATGTACATGTACTATAATATAATCACAAGGTAAGGAAAACCAAAACAGCGAAGGGTGAAAACGAAGTGGCGAAAGCGTACCGGAGACACCAACGTAATACCGGGCAAGGGTAAGGGGATAATGAGATGGTAGAGAAACCTTAGATAGCTTTAAGACCTGCCGGGGCTGTGAACCTGATAAGGAGGAAGTGAGCTATGACAGAACGAACATTACAGAACAGGATCAAGAAATTAAAAGAACTGGAACGACAGCAGAAGGAGCTGGAGCAGCAAATTGAAAAGGTAAAAGCTGAGATTAAAGCCGATATGGAAGAAAAAGGAGTGGAACAGCAGACAGCCGGAGCATTCCTTATCAGGTGGACAACAGTTATTAGCAGCCGCTTTGACAGTAAGACCTTCCAGAAAGAGCACAGCGGCCTTTATAAACAGTATCTGAAGCAGTCGGAAAGCCGTAGATTTTCAATTGTTTAGGAGGTGGTGAAAAGAATGGCAAGACAATTATACGGATTATACCGATATTTGAAAGAACGGGACAGGGACACCCGAAAGGTTGTGGAAAGCTGGAAACAGATGGATAAAGCCCAGAATGATGTGATCCCGGTGCAGGATCGTGGGAAATTTAATCTGCTGTTGGTTCAGCACAGTGAGAAGATGGAATACCAGGGTTTTGTGAAAGGCTTCCGGCTGGCAACGCTGATCTGGAAGGAGGGATGCAAAGCCGTATATTAAGAAAACACCCCTACCAGAGTGGCCGCTCCGGTAAGGGCAAGTAACCCGTAAATATAGCAAAATGGGTATGCAGAAAGTATATCACATCTTGCTGCCCCCAGTAAAGAAAGAAGGATATAAGG
This sequence comes from Ruminococcus sp., assembly GCA_050944435.1. Classification (GTDB taxonomy): domain Bacteria; phylum Bacillota; class Clostridia; order Lachnospirales; family Lachnospiraceae; genus Ruminococcus_G. The sequence continues at coordinate 256 of JBMNRB010000015.1, read as the reverse complement.
AATTGGACTTTAAAGAAAAATACGAAATCTGTCAGCAAGTAAAAGAGGCAGTACAGTTTAGAGATTATGCAAATATACATGACATAGAATTTTGCCGTGAAATGGCAGAGTTTCATGGATGCTATTCTGTAAAGCATTCCTATAGAGAATGAAATTTGAACTTTGAAAAAATAAAATCTCCCCGTATGATGTATATGAGTTTAGCGACTTAATACATCTGAATACAAAGGAGATTTTATAGCAATGAAAGTAAAGT
>JBMNRB010000014.1:0-77280 GCA_050944435.1 Ruminococcus sp. | reverse complement strand
TCGGGGTTCGTGATGGTCTGCATGGAAGCTCGGTCCAGGGTTCCGTCCGGCTTTACTGCTACCTTTCCGGAGGTATCTGGTACCTGTTTTACACAAACGATTATTTTCATGATTCTCTTATCCTCCTTATTTCAGAATGTTCCCGGAAATTACAACACGCTGGATCTCAGATGTTCCTTCATAGATCTCTGTGATCTTAGCGTCACGCATCATGCGCTCAAGGGGATAATCATTGGTATAGCCGTATCCGCCGCACATCTGAAGTGCTTTTGTAGCCACTTTATTGGCTAACTCAGAACAGAACAGTTTAGCTGTAGCGGCCTCCAATGTAAACCGTTTCTGGGTCTGTTTTGCAACGGCAGCCTTATAGGTCAGCAGACGTCCCGCCTCAATACCTACGTGCATATCTGCAAATACAAACTGGGAATTCTGGAATTTTGCAATCGGTCTGCCGAACTGAACACGGACTTTTGCAAAATCCATGGCTTCCTGGCATGCACCCTCAGCGATACCCAGAGCCTGTGCGGCGATACCGATACGTCCGCCGTCCAGAGTAGCCATAGCGATATTAAATCCTTTGCCTTCTACGCCCAGCAGGTTTTCCTTCGGAACGATGCAGTCCTGGAAAATAATTTCCGCTGTGGGTGATCCGTGAAGACCCATTTTCACTTCATGCTTTCCAACTGCGAATCCCGGAAAATCTTTTTCAACGATAAACGCAGAAATTCCTTTCGTTCCCTTGGAAGGATCTGTCATGGCAAATACGACAAAGATGTCAGCCACATAACCGTTTGTAATAAAGATTTTGGAACCGTTAAGTACGTAATGATCACCATCCAGAACAGCTGTCGTTGTTCCTTTGGAAGCGTCAGATCCTGCATCTGCCTCTGTCAGACAGAAAGCGCCCACTTTGCGTCCTTTTGTCAGCATTGGAAGATATTTCTGCTTCTGCTCCTCTGTACCATAAGCGATGATAGGTCCGCAGCAAAGTCCATTGTGTGTAGCCACGATATCGCCTGTAGATGCACATGCTTTAGAAATCTCCTCGATTGCAATAGCTCCGGAAAGATCATCCGCACCTGCTCCGCCGTACTCCTTCGGTACGATCATGCCCATAACACCATAGCGGAAAAGATCGTCGATGGTCTGGGCGGGATACTGGCTGGTTCTGTCAGTTTCAGCAGCGATGGGAGCAATCTCATTCTCTGTGAATTCGCGAACCATCTTACGAACAAGTTCCTGTTCACGGGATAACTTGAATTCCATATTTCTACCTCCTTGAAATGTGATTGATAACTCCTTATAGGAAGGGATCACTCTGAATTGTTGATATTGTCTATATTTTCCTGTATCAATAAAGTGATTACGTTCCATCAGTTAACATTCATGTAAATTCTACTATAAATATTCACTATTTGCAATAATAGTTCACAAAAATTTTCAAAATCTCCCCCTTTTCCTAAGCCTCCAGATAAAGGGTGGCAACGGCTTTTTCATTATACTGGGAGGATATAATTCCGCCGTCGGATAATCTGGAATATATACCGGAAAATTTTCCGTTGTAAACGAACAGTCCTGACATATTGGTATAATTTTTCCATACCGGATCCTTGTCTACCAGATAAATATTTTCTGTACGGTAGGGCGGACAGTATTCCTGATAAATATAATCCTGCCCAGCGTATTCTTTTACTATGTTCTCCCATTCTTCTTTTGAAAAATCAATTCCCGCATAGACTCCCCTGGACGCATAGGAATCCAGAGGTTTTATAATATATGAATCCTTCTTTCCCACCACATGGTCAATGGTTTCTCTTTTGTTTTCCAGAAGGTCAGTGTAAGGAATATGTTCTTTTACAAATATTTGCTCTTCTTTTGTCAGAAAATTCATGGTCTCCTTCCGATGGAGAACCTGGAACAGCCATTTATTATGAATAATCTGTGTGCAGAAAGAACCGATGATGCACACATCCTGATTCTTAACAGCCTCCAGAAAATCTTCCACCTCATCATAGTGATTCATCACATCACTGGTGACCGCCCTCCTGTAGATGACGTCGATGGGATGGCCGGAAGGCGAATACAGCACATGATCCCTGTATTTCAGTTCAGTGATCTCACATATTTCCGTCTCGTACCCCGCCGCTTCAAACCGTCTTTTAAACTCCTCAAATTCTGTGATAGAACAATGCTCCAGAAAATCAACGATGGCAACATATGGCTTTTCCACTCTTTTCTCATAAGCGGCATAAATATCCATAAGAGTTTTCACCCAACTGTCAAACAGTTCAAAAGACTTCATGGAATATTTCTCTTTCATTTTTCTGTGAGCCGGATTCAGCTCCACCGCCATATTCAGCACGTAGTCCTCATTCATGGCGCTGGTTCCGTCCGTATTTATCTCACAGAATTTAAAGGAGCCGTCCTCCTCGTTGTAAAATATATCAAACCGCGCAATGGGAAGGAGAGACTGATACTGATTGGGAATCAAAATCAATTCTTCCAGTTTTTTTGAAAAGGGAAATAGTTTCCGATAAGAAGGATCCTCCAGATACTTCTTTATCACTTTCACAAAAATACCGTAGGTAACGTCCACAATCTGCCGATAATGTTCCACTGCTTCTGGTGTGAAAACTTTCGGAACATGAAGGGTATGCACACATCTTCCGTGATAGGCCACGCTGGAATGCTCCAGATAATTTTTGATTTCCAACGCCGCTTCCCTGTTTTCTTCAAAATGATCTCTTATTTCCTGTCTATACTCGTCTGCAATCTGTTTCATTCAAAATACTCCCCCGCCAGTGTTCTTTTCTGTTCCACCAGTTTTTCCAGCGGCATCAGCAGCAGCTGTTCGCTTTCACAAAGCTGGTTCTTGGCTCCTTCCATCACATATTTTAAAAGTTTATCCACCGGATAACCATAGGCTTCTCCATCAAACCCTGCCTTCATTAAATTACTTTGTGCTCTCAGAATGGCGTCCTCATCGGCATCCAGCTTTTCCACCAATTCTTCCAGGAAATCCTTCTGATAAAAAACGCCTTTCAGCAGCGCGGCATATCCCAGCACACAATTGATAGGCATGCTGTCCGCATAACGAATTTCCAGATAATGCTTCAGCCGGACATCTTGAAAATTCATAGATAAGATATGTTCAATATCCTCCTGTGTAAAAATGTCCTCCTTCCAAATATCTTCCGTCTTTTTATCCCCTGTGTACAGCGGCCTTCCCTGATTCTCCACAAAAATCACCGGAAGATTCATCAAAAATTCAGCATACTTTTCAAACCCAAAGTCTTCATCAAAAAGTCCTTTGATGATGCCTGTCCGATCTGGATCCACATTTTCCCAAATATATGTCCGCGCCATACAGCCTTCGTAGGCTTCCCCATCCATCACCGGAGTGTTGTCCGTCAACAATTTAAACAAAGGCATCAGCATATAAGCGCTGCGGATTTTTAAGAGAAAATCCTCTTCACTGTCGTAATCAATGGATACCTGAGTAGCCGCCGTACCCCGCATCATGTTTTTACCGCAGCAGCCCGTCTCCATAAAATAACGATCCATATACTCGTATCTTTTTTTAGGAATCAGCGCCATATCTTCCGCCTTTGATACCGGATGATACCCCAAAGTCAGCATCTCATACCCCCAATTTTCAAGAATTGGAGTAATCTGTTCTAAAAACATACGGTAAATCCGGTAAATCAGAGAAATATCTTCCCGGGGATTGATACTGACCTCCAATTGTCCGGCCGGTTCCAAACTAATCGAAAAATCATCATTGTAAACCCCCAGCAGACTCCCTTCCGGTTCATATCGCCAGGGAAAATGAGCGCTTAACCGTTCCAGTAGAGCGCCAATTCCTTTTTCTCCATAATAGGAAACACTCTTCTTGGTGTTTCGATCCACAATAATGTGCTCCAGTTCCACCCCGATTTTTTTCGTACAGTGGCGTTTACCGCCGTTTTCAAAATACTGTATCAGCAATTTCTTATTTTCTTCCCGTATACTCATATTTACCTCTCACATTTTTTCAAAAAAAAGAAAATTTGTATTGCATTTTTTTTAAAATGCGTTATAATAACATTTGTGTCACCCACACGCTGGAATAGCTCAGTCGGTAGAGCACTTCACTCGTAATGAAGGGGTCGAGGGTTCAAGTCCCTTTTCCAGCTTATTTGTACATTTGCTTCAAATCCTTACAGATAAGGATTTGAAGCTTTTAATTTTTACTTATCCATATGAACCTCTTCTATGAGCCGCATCTTATTTTATCCTATTTTCCCATTTCCGGCAAGGTATATTATGGATTAATGAGAAATAACTATAAAGCGATGAGATCCTTCCAGGTCTTCTCTCCGCATATGCCATCCACCGGACCCGCCGCCCCTTTTCTCTCCTTTTGATACTGAGTACACGCCGCCATACAGCCTTCTCCATAACTTTTATCCAGAGCTCCTTCATAATACCCACGGGCTTTCATTATCTCTTCAAACAGCAGAACGTCGTTTCCGGCGCTTCCATACTGCAGGGTTCCCACTTGAAACATATAAGCCGCCTCCTTTTCCTTCAGAATCTCTTCGTTTCTTTTTTTTAAATATTCCGGCAGATTGACCCAGGCCAGATCCCGGTCCACATATCCTGATATTCCGGATACTCTTCCCTTACTGGTATACTGCCAGACAATACCCACATCCGGTTTTAATTCATAATCCGGCACGCCGCCGTCGGCAGACGGATATCTGGCAATCCAGAGGGGATACTGTTTCAATTTCTCCGTCAGCACACGTTTATACCAGTCTGTATTGCAATATATTCCACAGGAGTATCCCCCCTTCTCTATAACTTTGATGAAGGCCTGTGCAATTTTCTCTATTTTCCTCCCGCCCAGTTTCCTCTGTTCCTCCCACTCCAAGTCCAGCCAGACGCCGCAGTCAATCTCCTTATTTTTAATCAGTGACAATGTTTTTTCCGCTTCTGCCGCAGCCACCGTCTCTGTCAGTGCATAGGAAAACTTATATACTCCTGTAAAAATTCCATTTTTCCGGCATTGATTGTAATTAGCTGAAAAATATGCATCTTCTGCGTTATTTTTATCCGATACCCGCAAAATGGCAAACTCGACGCCTGCGTTTCGGACCCTGGCTCCGTCGATCTTTCCCTGATAAGCGCTGATATCGATTCCGTTCATAAGATTCCTCCTTTTCGGACTGTTTAGTATATGATATGCCGGATACAAAAAAGGGACATTGCAGGCAAATCTGCATTGTCCCTTCCCGAATCTGTGCTTTACGCCAGCAGATTCTGCATGCTTTTCAAACTGATAATCAAAGTGGAAGTATTATGAAGCAGCGCCGATGCGGTGGGCTGAATCACACCCCACACTCCCAAAAGTATCAATGCTGCATTGATTCCCACAATCCAGCGGTAATTTTTCTGAATCCGTTTCATTAAACTGTCGCTTAACCGTTTCAATATGACAATCTGATAAAGATCATCCGCTGAAATGGTAATATCGGCAATTTCCCGGGCAATCTCCGCCCCATCGCTGATGGCGACTCCCACATTGGCGGCTGATAAAGCAGGTGAATCATTGATGCCGTCCCCGATCATAATGACCTTTCTGCCCTCCGCCTTTTCCTTTTCCACAAATCCTGCTTTATCCTCCGGCAGCACCTCCGAGTAGTATTCATCTACACCTACCTTTGCCGCAATGGCCGCTGCCGTCCTTTCACTGTCTCCTGTCATCATTACGATTTTTCTGATTCCCAGGCGATGAAGGGTGCTGACTACTCCCTCTGCTTCTTCCCGAAGAGGATCTTCAATACAGATGACCGCGGCCAATTTCCCTTCCACTGCCAGATAAAGATGGGAATACTCATCTGAAATCCGGCGAAATTTCTCCTGATCTTCCGGATCAATACTGCACTTCGCATCTTCAAATACAAAATGTGCGCTTCCGATAATTACTTTTCTGTCATCAATATAAGAAGAAATTCCATGGGCTACCGTATATTCCACCTTGGAATGCATTTCCTCATGCTCCAGCCCCCGCTTCTTCGCTTCCCGAACCACGGCTTTTGCCATGGAATGAGGGAAATGTTCCTCCAGACATGCGGCGATCCGCAGCATCTCTTCTTTGCTTTTTCCTCCAAAGGTCACCACATCTTTCACCGTAGGTTTTGCCTTCGTCAGCGTACCTGTTTTATCAAAAACAATAGTGGAAGCCTCCGCTGTCGCTTCCATATATTTTCCGCCTTTGACCGTTATATGGGAAAGCCCGGCTTCCCGAATGGCCGAGAGGACGGTTATGGGCATGGCCAATTTCAAAGCGCAGGAAAAATCCACCATCAAAACAGCAAGAGCTTTTGCAGCGCTCCTGGTAAGAAGCCAGGTCAGCGCTGTTCCCGCCAGCGTATAGGGAACCAGCCGGTCAGCCAAATGCTCCGCCCTGCTTTCTGCTCCTGATTTCAGTTTTTCCGACTCTTCTATCATGGTCACAATCTTTTCAAACCGCGTAGAACCTTTTACCGCCTTTACCTGAATCGTCAGTTCCCCTTCTTCCACCACCGTACCCGCATAAACGTATCCGTGCGGCTTTTTTCTCACCGAGAGAGATTCTCCGGTAAGCGACGCCTGATTCACCATGGCTTCTCCGGCGACCACATTTCCATCAAAGGGGATCACATTTCCCATATGCACCATCACCTGATCTCCAGGCTGAATTTCACTGGCCGATGTCAAAATCTCCTGACCGTCCTTTACTATCCATACTTTGCTGATGTTCAGGGACATACTCCTGGCCAGATCACCCACTGATTTTTTATGCGTCCATTCTTCCAGAAGTTCGCCAATGCCCAACAGGAACATGATAGAAGATGCCGTCTCCATATTTTTTCGCAATACGGATATACCGATGGCCGTACTGTCCAGCACCGCCACATCCAGCCGCTTCTCCTTAAGACTTCTCAGCCCTTTCCAAATATAATGCATCGCCTTAGCCCCGATCCAGAGGACTCTGATAGGATAAGGAACTGCCATTTTTCCAATGAACCGAAGCGCTGTCCTGCCAAACAGTTTCTCCTGATATTGGGCATTCAGCTCTCTGCCGGAATTTTCAAGCACATTGTCCGGTACCTCCACATCGTCGTACCGAAACTCCCGCAGCGCTTCGATTATTTCTTCCCTGCTTCCAGTGTAGCAGACTACTGCATCCCTGGTTCTTTCATACACCTTTGCAGAGGTAACGCTGCGTTGATTATGCAGATAATACAGCAGCGTATCCGCTTCTTCATAGGTCATGCGCTTCTGCACCATATGAACCCGGATACGCCCCCTTGTTTCATGCTGGATTATGAATTTCATTCTTCACCTTCTGATGCCTTTTCTTTTGCATCGTCTACGCAGCAGTCTTCTTCCTTTGCAGCTCTGTCTTCATTGATCTGTTTTGCTTCAGCCAAAATATCTTCCGCATTTTCCTGTACAGTGGTAACAGTCTGCATCACGGACTCCTTTGCTCTCAGCGCTGCCGCCGTACAATTTGTATACACTTTCTTTGCATCTTTGCTGGCCAGAATTTTTACTCCAGCCGTTCCAAACAAAACGCCGCCTGCGAATAAACCTAATTTTTTCCAGTCGATATTCATCATCTTTATGTACCTCCTCTACTTGTGCTTATAACCGGTAACCATTGCCATAAAAAAACAAAAAGCAGCCGCCACTGCCCAAAACTTATGATGTTTCACTGACCTCACTTCCTTATTGATAAATTTGTATATATTTTAATACAGGTTTTATCATACTCTCCCGACGGTTTCTCCGTCAATGAAGAGGATCCTTATTGATAAACTTTATCATTTCCATCCAGTGAAGACTTCTTCACCGGATCAACCCGATACATATTTTTCCGGCTGATTACCCCTACATCCTCCAGAACATTCAGCATGCGATAAACGGTTGCTTGTCCAATACTGTTGTCTTTCCTTGCCACATAATAGCAGATTTCTTTACAGCTGGAGCATTCACGGGAAAGGATCACGTCCAATATCATCATTCTCTGTTTAGTAATTCTGCATCCTTTTTCACGCATCTTATCCAGAATCACCCTTTTCTGGCTTTCCATCTTCTGAATATCACCCTCATGATTCATTTTCCATTCGCCTCCGACTGTGCCGTATTTCCTTTATTTCCCATGAGTTAGTATATTCTAATTTAGGTTAGTTGTCAATAACTTATGTAAAAAAAGAACTGCAGCTTCTTTCAGCCGCAGCCTTTTCAATTAAATTTCATATCCTACAGATTTAAGATAATCCACGCTGGCCTTTACATCCTCGAGGGTTCCGTCCGCGTTTTTCGGGTCACGTTCCTGCTCAATAGTAATATATCCGCTGTATCCAATGTCCAGCAGCGCACCTTTAATCGCCGGATAATCCAGGCATCCTTTTCCGATGGGACACATGGCTCCTTTGGCGCATCCTTCAAAAAAGCGGATATGTTCTCCCATCACTTCCCGATAAACTTCTTCGTTGACATCTTTAAAATGAACATAATCCAGCCGGTCCGCATATTTTTTCAAATATTCCACCGGATCCATGCCGGAATAGTACAGGTGGCCGGTGTCCAGACAGAGGCCAGCCGTCTCATAGGGAATATCGTTGACTACGGCTTCGATTTCGTCGGAAAACTCAATATAGCTTCCCGCATGGGGATGAATCACCGGCCGTACCCCATAAGAATTGGCCCGGTCACAAACGGCGCGCAGATGTTTCATAAACTGCTTCCACTCCTCCGGCGACAGTCTGGGAGACGTATCATAATGGCCGGCAGCATAATCTCTTTCATCGTGTCCCCAATCCATAATCGTCATGTAAGGCGTGGGAAACTTCTGCCCTTCATGGCGCTTCAGCGGGGGAAGCTTTGTAATCAGAGAACAGATATCATCCACCGCTTTCAGGACATAATCCTGGTTGGCAGGATCAATCAGATCGTGAAAAATCGTTCCCGCCACAATAGAGATATGGTTCTTATTCAGTTCCTCCGTCACCACATCCACATCCAGAGGAAGATAACCGTAAGGTCCCAGCTCGATAGCACTGTAGCCTGCCTGTCCGGCTTCCGACAGTACCCGCTTCCAACCGGGAAGCTCAGGCCTGATGGGCAGTTCAATGCCCCAGCAGCAGGGCGCCCCGCAGATTTGAAATGCCATATCTATTACCTCCTTTTATTTTTTATACTCCTCCGCCAGTTTTTCAAAGGCAGAAAGAGAACGTTTCACCTTTTCCGTGTCCACACAGTAAGAGATCCGGAAATATCCCGGACAGCCAAAGGTATCCCCCGGTACCAGCAGAAGATCATATTTTCTTGCCTTCAGGCAAAACGCTGCCGCGTCTTCCTCCAGCGCCTTGGGAAACATGTAAAAAGTTCCTCCCGGTCTTGCGCAGGAAAAGCCCAGACTGGTCAGTTTGTCGTAAAGAATATTCATATTCGTCTCATAAACACCAAGATCTGACGTATCGTCCAACAGATCAATCACTGCCATCTGAATTATAGAAGAAGGACAATTGTGACCGATTCCTCTGGAAATCTGCCCGCACATATCCACGATCTTCCTTCCATCCTCATCCAGGGGCGAGGCGGCCAGATAGCCGATCCTCTCTCCCGGCAGCGAGAGAGATTTACTGAAAGAATAACAGGTGATCGTCTTCTCATAAATCGCCGCCATATAAGGTGACGCTTTTCCGTCAAAAATAATCTCCCGGTAAGGTTCATCGGAAATCACATAGATATCATGCTGAAATTCCCTGCTTTTTTTCCGAAGAAGTTCCGCCATCGTCCTCAGCGTCTCCTCAGTATATACCACCCCGGAAGGATTGTTGGGAGAATTGATGAGTACCGCCGTTACGTCTTCCGTCACCATCTCCTCAAATTTTTCAAAATCAATCTGAAAAGAAGAAAGATCCGCCGGAACCACTTTCAGTTTTGCTCCCGTCAGGTTAACGTAGGGATCGTATTCCGGAAAGTAAGGGGCAAAAGTAAGAATAGTATCCCCCGGCACCGTAACTGCACGAAAGGCATGTGCCAAAGAAGAGGCCGCTCCGCTGGTCATAAAAATATGATCCGCCGTATACTCCAAATTGAACCTTTTCTTTATGGAAGCTGCCACTGCCTCTCTGGCTTCCTGATTTCCCAGCGTAGGGCTGTATCCGTGAAGCTCCATGGGACTTTTCGTCTCCAGCAGTTCCGTCATTTTTCTTGTAAATTTGTCCGGAACCGGCACTGACGGGTTTCCCAGACTATAGTCAAATACATTGTCATATCCGATTTCCGCCGCCCGCTGCGCTCCATAAGTAAAAGTCTCACGAATCACTGACTTTGCATTCAGCATATCTTCATATATTTTTGCTCTCATTCCCTGTCATCTCCTGATCTTTTTCCTCATGTATCATATGAATATCCATCTGAGGATAAGGAATTTTAATTCCCGCCTCCTCAAAAGAAATTTTAATATCTTCATTCAACTTCCATCGAACTGCCCAGTACTGATCCGTTTTCACCCACGCTCGCAGTCCCAACCGGACAAAGCTGTCACACAGGCCATCAACAAACACCTGTATCTCCATACTCTTTTCTATCCGATCCTCTGCTTCAATCAGCCCCATCAGAATTTTTTTGGCCTTTTTCAGATCTGAATCATAGGAAATTCCTACTTTGATGTCCAGTTTCCGCTCATCCATAGCTGTCACATTGGTAATAATATTGTTGGTGAGCGTTGCATTAGGAACCATGACTCTCTGATTGTCCATGGTAAGCAGTGTGGTATAGTACATCTCTATTTTCTGAACAGTTCCCTCATGATTGCCGGTGTCTTCAATGATATAATCTCCCACAGTAAACGGCTTGAATATCAAGATGATCACGCCTCCGGCCAAATTGGAAAGTCCACCCTGCAGCGCCAAACTGATTCCGACTCCCGCCGATGCCAGCAGCGCAGCCACAGATGAAGCCTCCACACCGAACTGGGTGGCAATGGAAAAAATCAACAGCGCATATAAGCCCACTTTGGAAAGGGAGTTAATAAAACTGACGGCTTCAGCCGGAACACCCGCCTTGGTCATAGATTTTCTCAAAATGCCACAAACCCATTTTATAACCCGCGAACAGACAATATATACGATAATCGCCAGCAGAACCTTCAAAAGAAAAGTTCCCAGCACAGGAAGACTGTCTTCCCTTAACTTTATGAAAAACTCCATATCTCATCCTTTTCTGTATTCAAAAATCGTCACGCTAAGGGGCGCCAGCTTAATCTTGATGGAATTTTCCCGATCATCACACTCCACCGCCCGGGACATTTTCACCCGGGGATTCACCATGCCTTTGCCCCCGTAAATTTTGGAATCACTGTTAAATATCTCTTTGTATTTTCCTGCCCTTGGCACTCCCACCGAATACTCTTCAAAGGGAAGGGCAGAAAAATTGCACACTACCAGGAGCTGATGTTCTCCCTTCTTATCTGTCCGAATAAAGGAAAGAATATTTTTCTCCCACTCCATGGCATTGATCCATTCAAATCCCTCCACACTGTAGTCCTGCTCATAGAGAGCCGGCTGTGATTTATAAAAATGCACCGCATCCTTCATAAACTTCCGGAAAATTTCATGGGGCTTCTCTTTCAGAAGTTCCCAGTCCAGTCCCCGGGATTCTGACCATTCCTGATTCTGAGCAAAGTCCTGTCCCATAAAAAGAAGCTTTTTCCCCGGATGACAGACCATATAAGTGAGAGCCGCGCGCATGTTGGCATATTTATCCTTTTCCTCTCCCGGCATTTTCCCTATCATGGAACCTTTCTCATGAACAAACTCGTCATGGGACAGACTCAGCATGAATCTTTCACTGTATGCGTAAATCATGCTGAAAGTCAGTTCATTATGATGAGCCCCGCGAAAAACCGGATCGTATTCCATGTATCCCAGGAAATCATTCATCCAGCCCATATTCCATTTATAATCGAAACCCAGACCATCCTTCTTCACATCCCCGGTTACCAAAGGCCATGCGGTGGATTCTTCCGCGATCATCAATACGTCCGGATAACGTTTTTTCATCATGGAATTCAAATGCTTCAGAAATTCTATCGCTTCCAGATTTTCATTTCCGCCGTACATATTGGCAACCCATTCTCCGTCCTTCTTGCCGTAATCCAGATACAGCATGGATGCCACCGCGTCCATCCGGATTCCGTCTGCATGATATTTGTCCGCCCAGAACATGGCGTTGGCAATGAGAAAATTGCTCACCTGGGGCCGTCCATAGTTAAAAATCAACGTTCCCCAGTGGGGGTGCATCCCCTGTCTGGGATCCAGATGTTCAAAAAGCTTTGTCCCGTCAAAGGAGGACAGGCCAAAATCGTCCTTTGGAAAGTGTGCCGGCACCCAATCCAGGATTACGCCAATTCCCGCTCCATGCATGTAATCAATGAACGCCATAAAGTCTTCCGGAGTTCCGTAGCGGCTGGTTGGCGCGTAATATCCCGTCACCTGATATCCCCATGACTCGTCCAGGGGATGTTCCATCACCGGCATCAGCTCCACATGGGTATATCCCATTTCCTTGACATAATCTGCCAGGAGAACTGCAATTTCCCGGTAATTATAAAATTGTCTTCCGTCTTCCGGCTTCTGAAAGGAGCCCAGATGTACTTCATAGATATAAATAGGGCTTTCTTCACTCTGACTTTTTTTTCTGTTTTTCATCCATTCCCGGTCCTGCCAGCGGTGTTTTTTCAGATTCACCACCACAGAGGCCGTATCGGGCCTCAGCTGAGCGGCATTGGCGAAGGGATCGGCCTTCAGATATGTCAGGCCATCCTTCAGTTTAATTTCGTATTTATATAAATCTCCAGGCTTTACCTGCGGAATAAACAGCTCAAATATGCCCGACTCCTCGTGTTTTTCCATGGGATACATGCGCCCGTCCCAGGCGTTAAAGTCTCCCACCACACTAACCCGAAGGGCATTGGGCGCCCATACGGCAAAGTGCACGCCGTTGGTATGGCCGGATCTCACCGGATGGGCTCCCAGCTTCTCGTATATTTTATAACCGATGCCGTGGGAAAACTGAACCTCATCCTCCCTGGTAATTCTTCCTGGAAAGCCATAAGGATCTTTATATTCTTTATATTTTCCTTCTTCCTGGACAACAAACACATACTCCGGAATTTCCTTTCCCGGCAGCAGCACTGCAAAAAAGCCGGCTTCGTCTTCCATCGTCATTCGATATTTTTTCTGGTCCTTTACTGTTTTAACCATTACCTGTTTTCTGTCAGGAAAAAAACACTGAATCAGCACTCCGTCCTTCACCAGACGGGGACCCAGGATACTCCGGGGATGAAACTCCTCCGAATATACAATCGCCTCAATTGCAGCCCAGTCCATCAAATCATATAATTTATCTGCCATAAAGATCCTCCTGTTTTCTGTCATTCCGACAGTTTATGTATAAATAATCCACTTCTCAGTTTTGGCTCAAACCAGGTGGATTTCGGCGGCATCAGGCGGTGTTCGTCCGCCACTGCAAATAATTCCCCGATAGAAGTGGGATACATGGAAAAAGCTGCCTTGCAGTCGCTGTTTACTCTCCGTTCCAGCTCTGACAGGCCGCGGATTCCTCCCACAAAATCAATCCTGCTATCCGTTTTCGGATTTTCAATGCCAAGAATCGGCGCCAGCAAATGGTTCTGCAGCAAAGAAACATCCAGGCCGTCCACTGCGTCTTCAGACAGATATTCTTCTTTAATGCGCAGACGGTACCAGATACCGTCCATGTACATGCCGAATTCTCCTTTTTGCTGCGGCCGCACCTGTTCCCGGCCAACTTTTTCCACCTGGAATTTTTCCTGTATTTTTTTCAGGAATTCTTCTGCCGATAACCCGCCCAGATCTTTGACTACCCGGTTATAATCGTAAATTTTCAGTTCATCTTCCTGAAACAGTACGGAAAGAAAGTAATTATATTCCTCTTCCCCAGTGTATCCCGGATTCTGTTCCCGGCGCATTTTTCCAACCTTCACCGCTGACGCGCAGCGATGATGACCATCGGCGATATAAAGTCTGTCAATACGCTCAAAAGCCTCTGTAATTTCCTGCACAGTCTTTGCGTCATCAATGGTCCAAACCCGATGGCGAATTCCGTCGCTGCTTACAAAATCATAACTGGGAGTGTGCATTTTCCATCCTTCGATAATTTCACGCAGGGTTTCATCCCGGTGATAGGTAAGAAAGATGGGCCCGGTCTGGGCGTCGCAGGCATCCACATGGCGGATTCTGTCTATCTCTTTTTCTTCCCGGGTATTTTCATGTTTGCGGATAACTTCGCTGTCATAATCGTCGATGGATGCGCATCCTACGATTCCTGTCTGACTTCTCTGATCCATGGTAAGCTCATATAAATAATAGCTTTTCCAACGATCTTTTATGAAATACCCCGATCTGATCATATCGTCCAGTGTTTTTCTGGCCCTTTTATAAACCTGCGGATCATAGGTATCCACATCATCCGGAAACTGAGTTTCCGCCCTGTCAATTTTCAAAAAAGAAAATGGTTCTCTGGCCACTTCCTCGCAAGCTTCTTTTCGATTATACACATCATAGGGAAGCGCTGCAATGCGCGGTGCCAGTTCAGCCGTAGGCCGAACGCCCCTAAAAGGTTTTACTGTCGCCATATCATTCGTTTCCTCTCCATAATTTCAGCATTGTCCGGCATGCCCGGATCAGCTTCTTCCGGTTTCTCACTGCGGACCTGATCAGTATCAGACGCTTTTTCATCCGCCTATATTTTTCAATAGATTTCATCCCGATCTCCTTTATCCGCATATGTTGAAAAAGGGCGGAGAATTTTATTGCTAAAATTCTCCCTCCCTTTTATTTTACAATACGAACCCTCAATACGCCATCTATTTTTCCAAGTTTTTCAATAACTTCCTGTGTGGGCCTGGTCTGCAGGTCCAGCAGCGTATATGCATATTCGCCTTTACTCTTATTGGTCATATCTGAAATATTGATTCCCGCATCTCCCAGCACCTTGCTGAAGCTGCTGATCATATTTACCGTATTTCTGTGATTGATGGCGATTCTTCCTGCCGTCACACAGGTGCCCATATCGCAGTTGGGATAATTTACTGAGTTTTTGATATTTCCATTTTCCAGATAATTTCTCAGCTCTTTTACCGCCATCTTTGCACAGTTGTCTTCCGCCTCTTCTGTAGAAGCTCCCAAATGGGGCGTAACCAGAGTATTTTTTGCTCCGGCAACCACGGGGTTGGCAAAGTCGGTCACATATTTCTTCACTTTGCCGTTTTCCAGCGCCTCCACCAGAGCTTTTTCATCCACCAGAAGATCTCTGGCAAAGTTAAGGATAACCACATTTTCTTTCATCTGGCTGATGGCCTCTGCGTTGATCATCCCTTTTGTGTCCTCCAAAAGGGGTACGTGGATCGTAATATAATCACACTCTTTATAGATAATATTTAAATCGTTGATATGTTTAATGGTTCGGGAAAGATTCCATGCAGCTTCCACGGAAATGTAAGGATCATATCCGTATACTTCCATGCCCAGATGGGTAGCTGCATTGGCTACCAGCACGCCGATAGCGCCCAGACCGATAATTCCCAGCTTCTTTCCGCTGATCTCACAGCCAGCAAACTGTTTTTTCTTTTTCTCAGCCAGTTTGCCAATCTCTTCCACATTCTGCTCGCTTTCCACCCATTCGATACCGCCCACGATATCCCTGGATGCCAGCAGCATTCCTGCAATAACCAGCTCCTTTACGCCATTGGCGTTTGCTCCCGGCGTATTGAATACTACGATTCCTTCATCTGAACATTTGCCCAGGGGAATATTGTTCACTCCCGCGCCTGCACGGCCGATGGCTTTCAGCCCTTTGGGCAGTTCCATGTTCTTCATATCGGCGCTGCGCACCAGGACGGCGTCCGCCTCCTGAATATTATCTGTCTCCTGGTATTCATCGCTAAATTTTTCCAGCCCTACCGGCGAAATCGGATTCAGGCAATGATATTTATACATGTCACAGATTCTCCTCTTCAAATTTTTTCATAAAATCAACCAATTTTTCCACGCCTTCCAGAGGCATTGCATTATAAATGCTGGCGCGCATTCCGCCCACCGTTCTGTGGCCCTTCAGATTTTCAAAACCTGCTGCTTTGGCTTCTGCCACAAACTTGGCGTCCATTTCACTGTTTCCCGTCACGAAGGGTACGTTCATCAAAGACCGGTCTTCCTTTACGACGGTACCTTTAAACAGCTTACTCTGATCCAGAAAATCATAAAGGATAGCCGCTTTCTTTTCATTGTGGGCTTTCATTCCTTCCAGTCCGCCCATTTTCATGATCCACTGGAATACTTTGCCGCACATGTAAATACAGTAGCAGTTCGGAGTATTATACATGGAACGATTGTCGGCATAAGTCTTATACTGCATCATGGTGGGTGTTCCCGGAAGCACATCTTCCGTAATCAGAGCTTCCCGAACCACTGCGATCACCATACCTGCCGGACCGATATTTTTCTGTACTCCGCCGTAAAGGATGCCGTACTTTGTCACATCCACCGGTTCTGACAGAAAACAGGAGGATACGTCTGAAACCAGCAGTTTTCCCTTTGTGTTCGGCAGTTTTTTAAATTTGGTTCCGTAAATGGTGTTGTTCTCGCAGATATAAACGTAATCGGCGTCCTCGCTTATGGGAAGATCCGAACAATCCGGGATGTAGGAAAAAGTTTTATCCTCAGAGGAAGCAATCTTATTTACTTTTCCATATTTCTGTGCTTCCTGGTACGCTTTTTTCGCCCACTGACCCGTTACGATATAATCTGCAGTCTTATTCTTCATAAGGTTCATGGGAATCATGGCGAACTGCAAAGACGCGCCGCCCTGCATGAACAATACTTTATAATTATCCGGGATCTGCATCAATTTGCGCAGATCCGCCTCCGCCTGGTCGATGATTTCATCAAAAGCTTTCGAGCGATGACTCATCTCCATTACAGACATCCCCGTCCCACGGTAATCCAGCATCTCCGCCTGGGCTTCTTTCAATACCTCTTCCGGCAGCACTGCCGGACCTGCTGAAAAATTGTACACTCTACTCACTTTAAAATCCTCCTCACAGTCTTAATTATAAAAATCTTTTCCTATCATAACTCTTTGTTATTTTAATGTCAAGATATCCGAATCAAATGGACTGTTCACTTTTTTTCAGATCTTCTGCGTCAAAACTTTCCTCCAGGGACGCTCCCGCGGCAACCATGGGAAATACTTTGTCGTCACAGTCAATTTGGCAGTCAATCAGAACCGTGGTATTCAGCGCGATGGCCTTTTCGATGGCCGGAGCCACTTCTTCTTTCTTTGTCACACGAATTCCAACGGCTCCCATGGCCTCCGCCACTTTTACATAATCTGTTTTATCCTGCAGTACCGTATAAGAATACCTTTTGCCATAGAACAGCGTCTGCCACTGCCGCACCATTCCCAGTACGTGATTGTTAATTACCACTTCGATCAGCGGAAGATTGTTGCGCACCGCCGTGGCGATTTCATTCATATTCATTCTGAAACAGCCGTCTCCCGCCACGTTAATCACCGTCTTGTCGGGCCGGGCAATTTTCGCACCGATGGCCGCCCCCAGACCGTAACCCATGGTTCCCAGTCCCCCGGAAGTAATAAAGGTTCTGGGCCTCGTATATTTGTAATACTGCGCCGCCCACATCTGATGCTGTCCCACCTCCGTGGTGATGATTGCGTCGCCTTTGGTAATCCGGTACAGCTCCTCCATGATATATGGACCGCTTAACCCGCTCTCATCATACTGCATAGGATATTTCTGCTTCAGCTCACGAATGGTTTCCATCCACTCTTCATGGCCCTGCTGAGGAATCTGCTGATTGAGAATTTTCAGTACTTCCTTTACATCTCCCACAATGCTGGCGTCCACAACGATATTTTTGTTAATCTCCGCGGCATCCACATCAATCTGAAGAATTTTCGCATTTTTTGCAAAACTGCCGGTATCTCCCGTTACACGGTCACTGAATCTGGCCCCCAGGGTAATCAGCAAATCCGCCTGCATCACGCCCAGATTAGAAGTCTTCGTACCGTGCATTCCGATCATACCGGTATACAGCTCATCCGTCTCAGGAAAGGCTCCCTTTCCCATCAAAGATACTGCCACCGGCGCGTTTACCTTATGGACAAAGGTTCTGATTTCCTCTGACGCCCCGGAAAGAATGGCCCCGCCGCCCACAAAGATAAACGGTCTTTTCGCCTTTGCAATCATCTCAACGGCTTTTTCGATGTCCAGATGTCCTATCTTCTCCGTATAGGGCAAAATCTCTTCCGGTTCTTTATAAGTATATTCCGCTTTCATTGCCGTGACATCCTTGGTGACATCCACCAGCACCGGACCCGGCCGGCCGCTTTTTGCAATAGTAAAGGCCCTCCGCAGTGTATCAGCCAGCTTGGTCACATCCTTTACGATCATGCTGTGCTTTGTGACAGGCATAGTCACGCCGGCAATATCTACCTCCTGAAAGCTGTCCTTTCCCAAAAGCGGTACTCCCACATTGGCGGTAATCGCCACCACGGGAATGGAATCCATATAGGCCGTGGCAATCCCGGTAACCAGATTGGTGGCTCCGGGGCCGGAAGTCGCCATACAGACTCCTACTTTTCCCGTAGCCCTGGCATATCCGTCCGCTGCATGGGCGGCGCCCTGTTCATGGGAAGTCAGGATATGGCGGATTTCACTTTGATGTTTGTACAACTCGTCATATATATTCAGAATGGAACCGCCCGGATATCCAAAAACAGTATCCACTCCCTGCTCTTCCAGACATTTGATGATAATTTCTGAACCTGTTAACTGCATGGTTCCTCCTCCTAATTTTTTGGAATTTCCAACACTGCGCCCCGATCGCCGGAGGTCACCATAGAAGCATATCTGGCCAGATATCCAGAAGTTACCTTTGGCTGTCTGGGCTTCCAGTTTTCTTTTCTTCTGGCCATTTCTTCATCACTGACCGCCACATTTAATTTATGACCCGGAATATCTATCTGGATTATATCTCCTTCTTCAATCAAAGCAATGGGCCCTCCCACCGCTGCTTCCGGAGAAACATGACCGATGGAAGCTCCCCTGGAAGCGCCGGAAAAACGTCCATCAGTGATCAGAGCTACGGATGAACCCAGCCCCATGCCTGCAATCTGAGAGGTGGGGTTGAGCATCTCCCGCATACCCGGCCCGCCTTTAGGACCTTCATAGCGGATAACCACCACATCCCCTTCCTTAATTTTTCCGGAAAGAATGGCTTCACTGGCATCTTCTTCACAGTCAAATACTCTGGCCGGTCCTTCATGGACCAGCATTTCCTCCACAACTGCAGAACGTTTTACCACGCTGCCGTCGGGAGCCAGGTTGCCCTGAAGAACAGCAAGACCGCCTGTTTCACTGTAGGGATTATCAATGGGACGGATTACCTCCGGATTTTTATTGACGCAGCCTGCGATATTCTCGCCCACCGTTTTTCCCGTAACCGTCATGCATTCCGTGTGCAGCAGACCTTTTTTATTTAATTCATTCATGACCGCATAGACGCCGCCGGCTTCGTTGAGATCTTCCATATAAGTGGGACCTGCCGGAGCCAAATGACAGAGATTGGGGGTTCTGGCGCTGATTTCATTGGCATAGGGAATCTTGAAATCCATGCCGATTTCGTGGGCTATGGCCGGCAAATGAAGCATACTGTTGGTGGAGCATCCCAATGCCATATCCACCGTCAGCGCATTGATCAGCGCCTCTTTTGTCATAATATCGCGGGGACGAATATTCTTTCTCAGCAGTTCCATCACTTGCATTCCCGCATGTTTAGCCAGACGGATTCTCTCAGAATATACGGCGGGAATCGTTCCATTTCCCTGCAGTCCCATCCCCAGAACTTCTGTCAGACAGTTCATACTGTTGGCGGTGTACATACCGGAACAGGAACCGCAGGTGGGACATGCCTTATTCTCAAACTCCTGCACATCTTCTTCCGTCATCTTTCCAGCGGCGTAAGCCCCCACCGCCTCAAACATGCTGGAGAGGCTTCTCTTCTGTCCATGGACATGGCCGGCCATCATAGGACCGCCGCTGACGAAAATCGTCGGCACATTGATTCTGGCCGCCGCCATCAGAAGTCCGGGTACATTTTTATCACAATTGGGAACCATAACCAGAGCGTCAAACTGATGAGCCAGCGCCATGGCTTCCGTGGAATCCGCAATCAGATCCCTGGTCACCAGAGAATACTTCATTCCGATATGGCCCATGGCAATTCCGTCGCACACCGCGATGGCCGGAAATACTCTGGGCACGCCGCCTGCCAGGGCCACGCCCATCTTTACGGCTTCCACAATTTTATCCAGGTTCATATGACCCGGCACAATTTCATTATAAGAACTTACAATACCAACCAGAGGCTTCTCCATCTCCTCTTTCGTAAATCCCAACGCATTAAACAGGGATCGGTGGGGCGCCTGCTGGATTCCCTTTTTCACTGCATCACTTTTCATCAATCCTACCTCACTTCTCTTTGATTATTTGATTGCTTCCGCTATTTTATCTCCCATTTCCGCCGTTCCAAGCTGGGTACAGCCTTCTGACATAATATCCACCGTTCGGAAACCTTGTGCCAGTACATCTTTCACCGCCTGTTCCACTGCATCGGCTTCTTTATCCAGATCCAAAGAATAGCGAAGCATCATAGCCGCGGAAAGGATAGTCGCAATGGGATTTGCCATATTTTTTCCTGCGATATCCGGCGCTGAACCGTGGCTGGGTTCATACAGGCCAAATTTTGTTTCATTCAGGCTGGCCGAAGAAAGCATTCCGATGGAACCGGTCACCATGCTTGCTTCGTCAGAAAGAATGTCTCCAAACATATTTTCCGTCAAAATCACGTCAAACTGGCCGGGATCTTTTACCAGCTGCATGGCGCAGTTGTCCACCAACATGTGGGACAGTTCCACATCCGGATAATCCTTTGCCACCTCTTCCACTACGCTTCTCCAGAGCCGGGAAGAGTCAAGTACGTTTGCTTTGTCCACGCTGGTCACTTTTTTTCTTCTTTTTCCGGCAATATCAAACGCTCTTTTTGCAATCCTGCGAATCTCATTCTCATCATATGTCAGGGTGTCCACAGCCTTTCTGACGCCGTTTTCTTCCACCGTTTTTCTTTCGCCAAAATAGAGGCCGCCGGTCAGTTCCCGCATAATCATCATATCGAAGCCTTCCCCGATAATCTCGTCCCTGAGAGGGCATGCCTCCTTCAGCTCTTCATAAAGATAAGCCGGTCTCAAATTGGCAAAAAGATTCAGCGCTTTACGTATTCCCAGAAGTCCCGCTTCCGGACGTTTGGAAGGCTCCAGACGATACCAGGGAGACGTAGCTGCATCTCCGCCGATGGATCCCATCAGCACGGCGTCGGACTCTTTGGCTTTCTGAATCGTTTCTTCCGTCAAAGGTACACCGTGGGCGTCAATGGACGCGCCGCCCAGCAGCAATGTTGTATATGCAAATTCATGATGATATTTTTCACATACCCGATCCAGAACCTTTTTTGCTTCCTTTACGATTTCAGGTCCGATTCCGTCTCCAGGTATCAGTGCAATCTTATAACTCATATCTTTTCCTCCCTGTTATCAGCCTATTAGAAATATAATAATCCATTTTTTTCGATATTTCAACAAAAAGCTGGGACTGAATGCCTGCGCACCCAGTCCCTTGTCTTTACTCGCTTTTCACCTCTTCCGGTTTTTCCACTTCCGCAATTGCTGATTTTCTCATGGGGATCCGGCAGTTTTTATTATTACCAAATTCCACAATCACATCTTCTTCCGTCAAATCAATGACGATGCCATAAAATCCGCTGGTGGTCACAACTGCATCTCCCACCGCCAGATCGGAAAGCATGGCGCTTAACCGCTTCTGTTCTTTTTTCTGAGGACGGATCATCAGAAAATACATCAGTGCGAATAAAACTACTATCCATAAAATCATAGAGCCGGTGCCAAGCATTCCGGAAGTCGAAGACGATGCCGAAGCTACTATCATAGTTATTCCCTCCTGTTATACCCTAATACAATCCATAATACACAAAATATGTCAATCCATCAAGCTTTTTTTCCTGATTTTTTCATGATTCCGCCTTTTTGTCGTTTTCCATAAATCCTGCAAGTTTCTTCTTTTTATAAGAAGCATACCGGCCTTCTTCAATGGCTGCGCGGATTTCTTCCATCATCGTGTTATAGAAATAAAGATTATGGAGCACGCAGAGGCGCATGCCCAGCATCTCTTTCGCTTTTAAAAGATGACGGATATAAGCTCTGCTGTAGTTTCGGCATGCAGGACATCCGCATCCTTCCTGAATCGGTCTTGTATCCAGCTCAAATCTGGCGTTCAGCAGGTTCAGTTTGCCGCTGTCGGTATAAACATGGCCGTGGCGGCCGTTCCGGCTGGGGTAAACGCAGTCGAAAAAGTCCACTCCCCGTTCCACCGCCTCCAGGATATTGGCCGGAGTGCCCACCCCCATCAGATACGTAGGTTTATTTTCCGGAAGATGGGGCACTACCGCATCCAGGATCCGATACATTTCTTCATGGCTTTCGCCCACAGCCAGCCCGCCTATGGCATATCCGGGCAAATCAAGCTGGGCTATTCTCTGGGCGTGGGCAATCCGGATATCTTCGTAGACCGCGCCCTGATTAATGCCAAACAGAAGCTGATGGGGATTGAGGGTATCATCAAGACTGTTCAGTCTTTCCATCTCCTCTTTACAGCGAACCAGCCACCTGGCTGTCCGATCCACAGAATTCTGTACGTATTCCCTGGATGCCACACTGGATGGGCACTCGTCGAAAGCCATGGCGATGGTAGACGCCAGATTGGACTGAATCCGCATGCTTTCCTCCGGCCCCATAAAGATCTTTCGTCCATCTACATGGGAACGGAAATACACGCCCTCCTCTTTGATCTTCCTTAAAGAGCCAAGAGAGAATACCTGGAACCCGCCGGAATCTGTCAGTATGGGTCTGTCCCAGTTCATAAAGCGATGAAGACCGCCCAGCCTTTTTACCACCTCATCCCCCGGTCTTACATGGAGATGATAGGTGTTGGACAACTCCACCTGTGTTTTAATCTCTTTAAGATCTGTGGTGGCCACAGCCCCCTTGATGGCCGCCGCCGTACCCACGTTCATAAACACCGGCGTTTCAATGGTGCCGTGAACCGTATGGAACCGGGCCCTTTTGGCACAGCCGTCTTTTTTCAAAATTTCATACATATTTCTTTAATTCCTTTTCCATTCCTCTTTCATTTGTTTTTTGATCTGAGACTCAGTATATCATACTTTTCCAAAATGTTCTGCCCTTTTTTTCATTGCATTTTCATCTGGTTCAGCGTATAATATCATCGACTTTACTTATGTTAATCACGTTTATCACCAATGAGGAGAAATTATATGCACTATACGTTAGGTATTGATATTGGTTCCACAACAGTCAAGATTGCTGTTCTGGATCAGGAGCAGCACCTGCTTTTTTCTGACTATGAACGTCATTTCGCTAATATTCAGGAAACACTGGCGGCTTTGCTGAAAAAAGCCTGCGCCTCCTGCGGTGACCTGACTGTACACCCGGTAATCACGGGTTCCGGCGGACTTGCATTGGCCAATCATCTGCAGGTTCCCTTCGTTCAGGAAGTAATCGCCGTGTCTTCTTCCCTCCAGAAACTGGCGCCCAAAACGGATGTCGCCATAGAGCTGGGCGGGGAGGATGCCAAAATCATCTACTTTGAAGGCGGGAATATTGAACAGAGGATGAATGGAATCTGTGCCGGAGGAACCGGTTCTTTCATCGATCAGATGGCTTCCCTGCTCCAGACAGACGCAGTGGGCCTGAATGAGTATGCCAAAAACTATAAGGCGCTGTATCCCATCGCCGCCCGATGCGGTGTGTTCGCCAAATCTGATATCCAGCCGCTGATCAATGAAGGCGCTACGAAAGAAGATCTTTCCGCCTCTATTTTCCAGGCGGTTGTCAATCAGACCATCAGCGGACTGGCCTGCGGAAAACCCATCCGCGGCCATATCGCCTTTCTGGGAGGACCCCTTCACTTTTTATCAGAACTGAAACAGGCTTTTATCCGGACCCTGCGTCTGGATGAGGAACATACCATCGCTCCTGAAAACTCTCATCTTTTTGCGGCCATTGGATCGGCTCTTAACGCAAAGGAAGAAGTATCTGTTCTCATGAGCGGTCTCCAAAGCCGCCTGGAATCCAACGTCAAACTGGAATTCGAGGTGGACCGGATGGAACCGCTGTTTGCTTCTGAAGAGGAATACGAAGAATTCAATCAGCGCCAAAGTCAGTACAATGTAAAAACATCCGATCTGGATACTTACGAGGGCAACTGTTATCTGGGAATTGACGCCGGTTCCACCACAACCAAGGCGGCTCTGGTGGCGGAAGACGGTTCCCTGCTGTATTCATTTTACGCCAATAATAACGGAAGCCCCCTGGCAACCACCATTCATGCGATTCAGGAAATTTACCGTCATCTTCCCTCCAAAGCCCATATCGCCTGGTCCTGTTCCACCGGCTATGGTGAAGCGCTGATCAAAGCGGCTCTGATGCTGGACGAAGGTGAAGTGGAAACGGTATCTCATTACTATGCGGCTGCTTTCTTTAATCCGGAAGTGGACTGTATTCTGGACATCGGCGGCCAGGATATGAAATGCATCAAAATCAAGAATCATGTGGTAGACAGCGTACAGTTAAACGAGGCCTGCTCCTCCGGCTGCGGTTCTTTCATCGAAACTTTTGCCAAATCTTTGAATTATTCCGTGGAGGACTTCGCCAAAGCCGCGCTGTTTGCCAAAAATCCCATTGATTTGGGAACCCGTTGTACAGTGTTTATGAATTCAAAAGTAAAACAGGCTCAGAAAGAGGGAGCTGAAGTTGCCGATATCTCCGCCGGGCTGGCCTACTCCGTGATCAAAAACGCGCTGTACAAGGTGATTAAAGTATCTGATGCTTCAGAACTTGGAAAACATATTGTGGTACAGGGCGGCACCTTCTATAATGACGCTGTGCTGCGCAGTTTTGAAAAGATCGCAGACTGCGAGGCAGTTCGTCCCGATATCGCCGGCATCATGGGTGCTTTCGGCGCCGCGCTGATCGCCCGGGAACGGTACGAGGAAGGCAGCACCACCACTATGCTCCCCATTGAAAAGATCAACACGCTGCAGTACACCACTTCCATGGCAAACTGCAAAGGCTGTACCAACAACTGCCGTCTGACCATCAATCGTTTCAGCGGCGGCCGTCAGTTTATCAGCGGAAACCGGTGTGAACGGGGAATTGGAAAAGAAAAGAACAAAGATCACATTCCCAATTTATTTGAATATAAATATGAAAGAATTTTCGGCTATGAACCCCTGCCGGCGGACAAAGCGGTCCGGGGTCAGGTGGGTATCCCCAGAGTCCTCAACATGTTTGAGAATTATCCATTCTGGTTTACCTTTTTTACCGAGCTGAAATATCAGGTGGTTTTATCTCCCACCTCCACCAGAAAAATCTACGAACTGGGTATTGAATCCATCCCCAGCGAGTCGGAATGTTATCCGGCCAAACTGGCTCACGGTCACGTTACCTGGCTGATTCGTCAGGGCGTAAAGTTTATCTTCTACCCCTGCGTACCCTATGAACGGGTGGAATTTGAGGATTCGGTAAATCATTATAACTGTCCCATTGTTACCTCCTATGCGGAAAATATTAAAAACAATGTGGATGAACTGAATGACGATTCCATTCTCTTCCGGAATCCATTCGTAGCCTTTACCAGCGAAGAAATACTGACGGAACGGCTGGTTGCGGAATTCCCCGATATCCCCGATGAAGAGGTCAGAAAGGCCGCTCATCTGGCCTGGCAGGAACAGGCCCAGCAGAGACAAGATATCATGCGCAAAGGCGAAGAGACCTTGGATTACCTGAAAAAGACCGGCCGTCACGGTATCGTGCTGGCAGGCCGTCCCTACCATATCGATCCTGAAATCCATCACGGTATTCCGGATCTGATCAATTCCTACGGCGTGGCTGTGCTGACAGAGGATTCCGTATCTCATCTGGCTCCTTTGGAACGCCCTATCCGTGTCAATGACCAGTGGATGTACCATACAAGGCTGTATGCCGCCGCAAATTTTGTCAAAGAACACGACAACTTGGATTTGATTCAGTTAAATTCTTTTGGCTGCGGTCTGGACGCCGTTACCACAGATGAGGTCAGTGAAATTTTGTCCCACAGCGGAAAAATTTACACCTGTCTGAAAATAGACGAAGTAAACAACCTGGGGGCCGCCCGTATTCGCGTCCGTTCCCTGCTGGCTGCCATTCGTACCAGAGAGAAGATGTGCCTGAACCGTACCATCCAGCCTTCTTCTATTAAGAAGGTGCCCTTCACCAAGGAGATGCGGAAAACCCACACCATCCTCTGTCCCCAGATGTCACCCATTCATTTCCGCCTTCTGGAACCGGCTTTCAACGCCTCCGGCTACCATCTGGAGGTATTGCCCAACGACAATAAAGAGGCGGTGGACGTGGGACTGAAATACGTCAACAATGACGCCTGTTATCCTTCCCTGATGGTGGTTGGACAGATTATGCAGGCACTTTTGTCCGGAAAATATGATCTGGATCATGTAGCCATCATCATGTCCCAGACGGGAGGCGGATGCCGTGCTTCAAATTATATCGCTTTCATCCGACGGGCGCTGGAAAAGGCGGGTATGAGTCATATTCCCGTGATTTCCATCAATTTAAGCGGACTGGAAAGTAATCCCGGCTTTAAGATCACACCGGATCTGGCCAGACGTCTGGCCTACGCCGCCGTATTTGGGGATATCTTCATGAAATGCCTTTACCGGATGCGCCCCTATGAAAAGAAAAAGGGAAGCGCCAACCGGTTACATAGAAAATGGGAAAAAATCTGCATCGATTATGTTTCCGGAAAGCATTTAAGCCACACCCGGTTCAAACAAATCTGCCGCACCATTATCCGGGATTTTGACCGTCTTCCCATTACGGATGAGAAAAAACCCAGGGTTGGCATCGTGGGAGAGATCCTGGTAAAATTCCTGCCTGCCGCCAATAATCATCTGGCAGAACTGCTGGAAAAAGAAGGCGCCGAGCCCGTTGTTCCCGATTTGATCGACTTCATGTGCTACTGCTTCTATAATCAGAATTTCAAAGCGAAATACCTGGGAACGAAAAAATCCACGGCCAAATGGGCCAATGTGGCAATCAAAGCCATTGACTGGCTGAGAAGCGCCGCCACAAAAGAATTTGAAAAGAGCGTTCATTTTGATCCGCCGGCACGGATCGAAGATCTGGCCCGCATGGCCGCGCCCATCGTCTCCATGGGAAATCAGACCGGTGAAGGCTGGTTCCTGACCGGCGAGATGATGGAGCTGATTCACAATAACGCTAAAAATATCGTGTGCACCCAGCCCTTTGGCTGTCTGCCCAATCACATCGTAGGCAAAGGCGTAATCAAGGAAATCCGCCGGGAATATCCCGACGCCAACATCGTAGCCATCGACTATGACCCCGGTGCCAGCGAAGTAAATCAGCTTAACCGGATCAAACTGATGCTGTCAACGGCTATGAAAAACATGAAACAGTAAACAGGTTTAACTAAAAATCCCCTGCCTCCTGAAAATGGAAGCAGGGGATTTTTCTGTCCTTTTATTTCATCACTTTCATCAACTTCATCATCCTGACGATGATATTTCCCATGGGGTAAGCTCTCATCTGCTGCTCGGTAGATTTGGTTATCACCACAAAGAGAATCAGATAAACCAAAATGGCAATCAATACCGCCGGTATCAGACAGATCAGCTCTGAAGGAACAAAGATGCTCAGTCCGTAATACATCATCCACGCTACAATCCCCATGCCGGCCGCCGCCGCCAGAGGTTTTCCATAAGTATCTGCCAGCTCATTCTTAAACTTCAGATACTTTCTCACAGACAAGTTATTCAGAATGCACATGCACAGAGAATATCCCATCGTGGCCAGCAGTACGCTGTAGATGCCTAAGTCGGTAAACCAGGTCAAACCTGCCAGCATCGCCACATTTACCACCAGAGAAATGGCCGCGTTGCGCAGCGGCAAATGCTGTTTTCCGATTCCCTGCAAAACTCCGTTGGTGATGGTGGACAGAGAATAGAAAATCACGGATACTGCTCCCAGGATCAGCATATAGCCCGCCTCATCGGGAGAACCTGGAAACAGAATATTCATAATGGGGAACGCCAGCACTCCCAGTCCCACCGCTGCCGGAATGGCAATAAACATGGTCATCCGAATGGCTTCGTGGATTTTCTGGGTAGCCCCTTCATAATCACCCACAGCGTAATTTGTGGTAACCTGAGGCATCATCGCCGTAGACGTGGCGTTGGCCAGGGCCACCGGAATATTAATCAGCACCATATACTGTCCGCTGAAAACACCGTATATCGTCGTGATATCGTTGGCATTGGCTCCCTTTGCCAACATCAGCGGTGAAAAAACAGACTGGTCAATGTAGGAACTGACATTGTAAATAAAGGTGCTGAAAATAACCGGAGTCATCATCAAAAGAATCACTTTGGCTATTTCAGATGCGCTCTCCACATGATCGGTGGTATCCCGGCGTATTCTCTTTTTGATGACCTTCCTGTTCACGCCGAAAACCAGCAGCATAAACAGAATTCCCATCAGAACTCCCGCCGCCGTTCCCAGGGTACCTCCTGCCGCTCCGTAGCTGGCCCGCGCCTCCTCAGTGGTTCCAAAGTTATTGACCAAAAACCACGCCGCTGCCACGCTGATCACCGCGTTCACGATCTGTTCCAGAATCTGGGATACTGAAGTGGGCATCATGTTATTGTTTGCCTGAAAATATCCCCGCAGTACTCCCAAAAGCCCCGCCAGCAGAATCACCGGTGCTAAAATTCTAAGGGCAAGAACTGCTCCCTCCGCCCCTGCCGGCAGCAGTTGTCTGGCAAATACGAACGCCACAAGGGATGCCAGTGAACCGATAACAACGATGTAGATCACCGCTCCCCAGAAAACCCTTTGGGCATTATGATACTGCTTTTTCGCAATCCGCTCCGACATCAGCTTGGATACCGCCACGGGAATACTGTATCCGGAAATCAGCAGCAGAATGTTATAAACATTATATGCATATCCGTAATATCCGTATCCCAGACCGCCGATGGTCGCCTTCATCGGCGTGCGATACAAAAGTCCGATGATCCTCACAATCAGTCCTGCCACCATCAAAAAGGTAGCCTGTTTCACAAATGATGAACTTTTTTTACTCATGTTTTCCTCCGCCGTCATCTGTTTTCAATCTGCCAGTCTATCGGTTCCAAACCGTGGCTTTCCAGATATTGATTGGTTTTGCTGAAGACTCTGCTTCCAAAAAATCCCCGGTATGCAGACAGCGGACTGGGATGCGCCGACTGAAGCACCAGATGTTCCGGATTGGTAATCATCGTTTTTTTTGCCTGCGCCGGCTTTCCCCACAGAATAAATACCATGGGTCTGTCCTGCCGGGCCAATACGCGGATAGCTGCGTCGGTAAATTCTTCCCATCCGATTCCCCGATGGGAATTCGCCTGATGGGCCCGCACGGTCAGCACTGTGTTCAGCAGCAGTACTCCCTGCCGGGCCCATTTTTCCAGATAACCGTTGTTGGGGATGAAACACCCCAGATCCTCTTCCAGCTCTTTATAAATATTCACCAGCGACGGCGGTATCTCCATATTGGGACGGACAGAAAAACACAGGCCGTGGGCCTGCCCTTCTCCATGATAAGGATCCTGTCCCAGGATCACCACCTTCACCTGGGATAAGGGTGTCATATGAAAAGCATTGAAAATATCGTCTCCCGGAGGAAAAATCCGGTGGGTCCGGTATTCTTCCGACACTGTCTGAAATAATTTTTTATAATAGGGCTTTTTAAATTCCGGGGCCAGCGCCTCTGCCCACTCTCCACTGATCGGCGGCATCTTTTCTATTTCCTTTCTCTTACAGGCGTACCGGCACTCCCCGGTCCGCCAGGTATTCTTTTACTTCTTTTATCTCCAGTTCTTTATAATGGAACAGGGACGCAGCCAAAGCTGCATCTGCTTTTCCCTCGGTCAGCGCGTCGTAAAAATGCTCCAGGCTGCCGGCTCCGCCGGAGGCGATAACGGGAATGGATACATTATCTGCAATGGTTCTGGTTAAGTCGATGTCGTATCCCGCTTTCGTTCCGTCACAGTCCATACTGGTCAGCAGAATCTCCCCGGCTCCAAGTTTTTCCACCTTTCTCGCCCATTCCACCGCATCGATGCCCACATCAATCCGGCCGCCGTTTTTGTAAATATTCCATCCTTTTCCATCCGGCCGCCGTTTTGCATCTATGGCCACAACGACACACTGGCTGCCAAACTGGGCCGCCGCTTCTGAAATCAGCTCCGGCCGGTTAATCGCCGAAGAGTTGATCGAAATTTTATCCGCGCCTTCCCGAAGGAGCATTTTAAAGTCTTCCACCGTCCGGATTCCTCCTCCTACGGTAAAGGGAATAAAAACGTTAGCCGCCACATCCCTCACCATATCCACAACGGTTTCCCTGTTGTCCGATGACGCTGTAATGTCAAGAAAGACCACTTCATCTGCCCCCGCCTTGTCATAGGCTTTGGCAATTTCCACCGGATCGCCGGCATCCTTCAGGTTTACAAAGTTAACTCCCTTTACCACACGGCCCCCGTTTACATCCAGGCATGGAATAATCCGTTTCGTAAACATGTTATGCCTCCCCCCTTACAATATCAGCAAAATTTTTCAGCATTTGAAGTCCCGTATCCGAACTTTTTTCCGGATGGAACTGACAGGCAAAAACATTTCCCTGTTCCACTGAGGCGTCGATCGTCGTACTGTAACCGGCGGTTGCCGTTACGATGTTTTCCTCTGACGCTTTCAAATAATAGGAGTGGACAAAATATACGTAAGGTGTCCGTGTAATTCCCCGAAACAGCCTGCCGTCATGTTTCAGCTCCAAAGAATTCCATCCCATGTGAGGAATCTTAAGCCCCGGCTTTGGGGGAATCTTTTTAATTTCGCCTTTTAAAATACCAAGCCCTGCCGTGCCGGGACTTTCTTCGCTCCTTTCAAAAAGAAGCTGCAGCCCCAGGCAGATTCCCAAAAAGGGGGTTTCCCGTCTTACTGCTTCCCTGATCGTCTTCACCAGATCACGCTGATGGAGATTGTCCATGGCATGGCCGAAAGCTCCCACTCCCGGCAGAATCACCCCATCCGCTTCCAGAATTTTTTCTTTGTCTCCGGTGAGTATTACCTCCTCCCCCAGTCTCTGCAGTGCCTTTTCCACACTTTTTATATTGCCTGCACCATAATCGATTATCGCGATCATTTATTTTCTCCTCGTTTTCTTATGCTTTTGATTCCAGCTCAAACCAGAACTCTACTCCGTTTTCGTAATTTTTCACGCCGCACTGCTGATTCATGGATTCCATAATGGCTTTCACGATCGACAGACCAATCCCGCTGCCGCCATAGGCCCTGGTTCTTGCTTTATCCACTTTATAGAATTTAATCCAGATTTTGTCAATATCTTCTTCCGGAATGGGATCTCCCGTATTAAATACCGTTACCCGGACTTTTTCTTCCTGAAGAATACACCGGATCTCAACAATATTCTCGTTTTTCACGTGATTCAGGGCATTGGTAAAATAATTGGTGACCACTTCCTCCACCTTGAATTCATCGCCCCACACATAGACGGGATCCTTCTGATTGAAAATAACCTGTACCTGCTTCTGCTCCACTAAAATGGAGGAAGACTGAATCACCCCGCGGATCAGCGATGCAATGTCAAACCTTTCCATGGTGATCTGATCATTGCCAAACTCCAGTTGATTCAGCGTCAGCAGTTTTTTCACCATCTTATTCATTTTCACCGCTTCGTCTATGATAACTTCACAGTAAAACTGACGGCTTTCCTCATCCTCATTGATATTATCCTGCAGTCCTTCCGCATAACCCTGAATTAACGCAATGGGCGTCTTCAGCTCATGGGAAACATTGGACAGAAATTCTTTACGCATTTCATCAATCTGAGTCTTCTTCTCTATATCTTTCTGCAGCTCGTTATTGGCGCTTTTCAGCTCTGAGATTGTTCGTTCCAGTTTCTCCGACATCGCGTTGAAATTATATCCCAGGACGCCGATTTCATCGTCGCCTCCGCTCTCATAACGGACATCAAAATCCAGCGCCGCCATTTTCTGAGACATTTCTGTTAATTCAATTACCGGACGCGTCAGCCGTTTTGTCACAAACCAGATGATGAAGGTGGCCAGAATTCCCACACTCAGGCCGATATAGAGATAAAATCTGCTGGAAACGACTACGCTTTCCCGAATACTTTCCAGCGGCGTACGGATGATAAAGCTCTGTCTGTTGTCCAACTCTCCCCATATTTCCACATAAGTGGTCTCTCTTCTTATATCTTCATTTTTCTGTATGGTATACTGATCTGTCTTCTCCAGCACCGTGGGATCGCTGGTGTCGATGCCCGCCATGTATCCGAAAAGTCTGGCTGCCAGAAGCTCTCCGTTTTCTTCCACCATATTGGTGTAAACATGGCTGTAGTTGACGCTGGCCACCGCATAACTCAGATTATTGTTGGAACAGAACAAAGAAAAATCGCTGTTTCCTTCTGAGATATCGTTTTCATTGAGGAAATCCATCCCTTCCACCAGGATCTTCATCTTTGAAGCGACGTAATAATCTTCCAGAAACAAACGATTGCACAGCGCCACCGTCAGCAGCGCCAGAAGCATCAAGCCGATAAAAATCAGGGCTACCTGTCTGCGAATTGAATGTTTTACCGCCATGGTTATCCGTTCACCTCGAATTTATACCCCATCCCCCAGATGGTACGTATCATCTCACCCTTCTTCCCCATTTTTGATCTCAGCTTTTTCACATGGGTGTCAATGGTTCTGGCATCCCCGAAATAATCGTAATTCCATACGTTATTCAAAATCTTTTCCCGTGAAAGCGCTATTCCCTCATTTTCCAAAAAATAAGTCAGCAGCTCAAACTCTTTAAAGCTCAATTCCACCTGTTTTCCGTCTATGGTGACCTGATGAGCCGCTTTGTCAATCACGATGCCTCCCGCCGAGAGGACTGAGTCCGCATCCGTCTTACCGGTTCTTCTCAGAATGGCTTCCACCCTTGCCACCAGAATTTTAGGACTGAAAGGTTTCGAAATATATTCGTCCACCCCCAGCTCAAAGCCCAGAAGCTCGTCCTGCTCTTCTCCTTTTGCCGTCAGCATAATAATGGGCACTTTGGAATACTTGCGAATTTCCCGGCAGACCGACCACCCGTCCATTTTGGGCATCATCACATCCAGAATCACCATAGCGATATCCTTCTGTTCAAAAAACAAGTCCAGGGCCTGTTCTCCATCCTCAGCCTCCAGGACGGCAAAATCCTGTTTTACCAGAAAATCTTTTACCAACTTGCGCATCCTGGCTTCATCATCCACTACCAAAATTTTCAAAGCTTCCATTCTCAGCACCTCCTGTAGTTCTTCAGCCTGTTTTCTTTTCACGTGTTGTCAAAAACTGTATCCCCGCTCCTGCAGCGGCTATGAGAATTCCTGCTGCCCCAGTCCAGAGAATATTTTGCATTCCCAGCAGAATAAACAAATCAGCCGCCGCCGAAAAACCTCCGCTGACGGCAGTGGTAATAATCACCGCCGGCCGAACCAGCTTTACCGCCAGTATGGCGCCGGCCAGCGCCGCAATAATTCCTATAATCAAAACCAGTATCTGATATAAGGTCTCTTCCGGAGAAATACGGAGAAATAAAGAAAAGATCATAATGATCACCATGAAAAAGATACCGGCCAGATAAAAACGCCATGCCAGGAACCCGATGAGAAGCCCCAGCAGAAAACCGGCCAGTATTGCGTACCCTATGTTATTTACGTACTGATTCAATACCACATAACCTATAAATCCGCCGATTAAAAAACCGGTAAGTGAAACCCAGAATCGAATCAGACGATAACCGAAGAAGCAGTTAAGGGCCGCAGCTGCAATGCAGACGATAAGCATCCATTCCGGCCGTGCTCCTGTTCCCTGTATCAGTCCAGTAATCTCCATATTTTCCTCCTGCTTTTCTTTTGCCTTTTTTATTATAATATAAGATGAGAAAAAAAGAAACCATGGACTGCCCCATGAAACTAAATTTCATGTTGCATATGGATTTCAACGTGCTATAATAGATTATATGGAAGCATAGCTCAGCTGGGATGAGCGTTCGCCTCACACGCGAGAGGTCACGGGTTCGAGCCCCGTTGCTTCCACTGGCGTATTTGCAGGGAAAGATGAGGAAAAAGCCTGTAAATACGCCGTTTTTAATCTGTTGAAGATAATAAGAGATGATTATATCTCTGCCTTTTTCCATAAAAATACCGCCGGTCATTTCTGACTGGCGGTATTTTACAGCAGGCTGTATCATTACGCGTGGGACCTCCGGGAAGAATACAGGGCCAGACGCTCTCCCATTTGATCAATCACTTCTTTCAACTCCAGGTTTTCCGTGGAAAAAGCCTGTTCCACTATAGTTTTTCCCAGATAAGCTCCCAGTATATTGCCGGCAACGGCTCCTGTGGAATCACTGTCGCCCTCATGGTTTACTGAACAGATCAACGCCTTTTGAAAATCCTCTGAATACTTTACGCAGGCAAAAACAGCAACTGCCCACGTCTCCTCTCCTGTCCATCCCTCGCCCAGAATACGCAGAGCTTTATGGTCTTCTTCGTCCTTTCGGGCCAGTTGGATCGCCTGTTCCGTCAGTTCTTCCAGCGTCTCCATCTCCCTTTCCTGAGGAAACTGAAGTTTTACCTTGCGCAGCGCGCTCCTCAGAAGATCGGTCAGCTCTCTTTCTTTCTTCGGATCTTTGTATACAATTTCATGGACCGTCTCGGCCAACAACGCGGCCGGGAGATATCCCAGAGGGTGCCCGTGGGTAATCGCAGCGGCCTTAGCTCCCAGCGAAGCCGCCGTCCATCCCTCTTTCTCCTCTATCAGTCCGGCCGGCGCCGCACGCATGATCCCTCCGCACCCTTTGCTGTTGTTCACCGGTTTCTCCACAGTGCCGAACTCTCCGTTTTTCTGGCTGCGAAGAGCCGCCAGGCATGCATTGCCCGGCGCCCTGAGCTGATGCAGCTCCTTTATCCCATACAACTGAGTATAAGGTTTATATCCCGCCGTCTGTCTCTGAGTTGCATACCAATCCAGATAAGCCTGATTTAAATATACCTCCGGACCGTCTTCTTTGCTCTCTGAGGAAAGCCAATTCAGCAGCCCTTCCCCGGTAAAAAGCGTCATCTGCGTATCGTCGGAAATCTCAACTTTGCTTCCATGGCTTTCCAGTGAGGTAATGCCGGAAGAACCATAAATTTTCCGTATTTTTTTCCAGTTCATAAATTCTACAGGATACCCCAAGGCGTCGCCAACGGCGCCTCCCAGAAGGCATCCTGTTATTTTCTCCTCAATACTCATGCCATTCCCTCTTTATCTGTATTTTTTATTCTGGCATTATTGTATCATACCTGAACTGCTTTTTTGTCATTGAAACATGTTTTCCACAAAGATTCCATATCCCCTGGTCGCATCCTGCACAAACACATGAGTCACCGCCCCCACCAGTTTTCCCTTCTGTATGACCGGAGAGCCGGACATCCCCTGGACAATTCCTCCGGTACTTCCCAGCAGCCGGTCGTCGACAACATGAATGACAAAATTTTTATTGCTGTTTCCTTCATCATAATTAATTTCCGTAATTTCCACCTGATACTCTTTTACTTCCCCGTCAACATTGCACAGAATGGCAGCCGGCCCCACAGCGACTTCCTGCTTTAATCCAATCTCCATCTGCCGGCGGAAGAGATCCTGCTTTCCCTTTTCGTTTAACTGCCCGCTGATCCCATTATACTGATTTACCGTAATGCTGCCCAGTTTCTCTTCTTCCTGATAGGTAATCACTCCCTTTAATTCCCCTGGGTTTCCGCTGGCTCCCTTGGAAACAGAAAGAATTTTTGCACTGTACAGCTGGCCTTCTGACAGCTGAAGCAGTTCGCCTGTATCAATGTCGCTGATGCCATGGCCCAAAGCTCCATAAGTACCGTCGGGTTTCATAAATGTCAATGTTCCGATCCCCTGTATATTATCTCTGACCCAGATTCCCAGCTTATAAGAACCTTCCTTTGTCATTACCGGTTTAAGCGCCACGGTGATCTTTTCCAATCCCCTTTTGATCAGGAGCTCCATTTCCTCACCGCCGCTTTTTTCCACCAGTTCCATCAGTTCCTTTTTGTTCTCAATTTCTTTTCCGTTTACCTCCAAAATATAATCCCCCGGCTTCACAATATGTTCCGCCGGTTTCCGCTGCATCTCGTCTGCCGCCTCTATCTCCCCTGCATCGATGATCATCACTCCCTCTGTCTCCATGTAAATGCCGATTGTCTCTCCGCTGACAAAAACGGTCTGTTTGGGAATGCTTTGGACTTTTACCGTCTTTACCGGAACCATTCCAAAAAGTTTGCATTTCAGCTGATACTGGTTGCTGCCCAGAACAGCGATATCATCGTCGTAGGTAAAAAGGGCCGAGGGAAGTACTTCATCCAACTGAGCCTCCTGGCCCTCATATACAGAGATTTCATCCGGTATGGAGTTTCTGGCCAAATAGTAGGAATACACTGCACAGAGCAGCAGGGAACATCCCAGAAGAATCCACAAAAACCGGCGGTATTTCCTGACATTGCTCACACATCATCACATCCTTTTCCTAAAGCTGCAAAGAAGGATATACATTTTCGTATATCCTTCTTTAGTATGCGATGATTTTACTTTTTCAATCTTGTATTTTTAACTACCTGTGCCATTTCTTTCATTTCAGCGGCGCTTTCCAGGATTCTTTCCGTCACTTCCGTTCCGCCCAGAATCCGGGCAATTTCTTTCACCGACTCTTTTTCGCTAAGTTTTTTCACCCCTGTAGTGGTAAATGTATCCTTTACCTGTTTTTCAATTAAAAAATGGGCGTCCGCCATGGCCGCTATCTGCGGAAGATGGGTTATGCAAAGAACCTGTCTCTTCCCGGCAATTACCGCCATTTTCTCTGATACTTTCTGCGCTGTTCTTCCGCTGATTCCGGTATCAATTTCATCAAAAATCAAAACTTCTTTATCGTCTTTATCCGCCATCAGCGTTTTCACTGCCAGCATGATTCTGGAAAGTTCTCCTCCGGAAACCACCTTGTCAAGTGGCCAAAGGGGTTCCCCGGGATTTGTGGAAATCATGAACCGAATCCCATCATTTCCGTTTTTCGTATAATGGTTCAAAGGTTCAAATGCAATCTGAAATTCCACCTGAAGAAAATTCAGTTCCTTTAAAGACGCCACGATAGCCTGCTCCAGCTCTTTTGCCGCGGCTTTTCGAAGATTGGAAAGCCGGCCGGCAGCCTGTCCCAGCTCCCTTTCTGCATTTTGGAACTCTTGTTCCAGTTTCTCCTTTCGTTCTTCCAGGTGCATCAGACTTTCCAGCTTCTCCTGCTGATTGTCCCGGTACTTCAGAATTTTTTCCAGCGTATCTCCGTATTTCCCTTTCAGACGATTGATCTCATCCAGACGGTTCTGCACCTCCTGAAACGTTTCCTCTGAAAAGGTCATGTCATCCAGATATCCGCTGATGTCCCGGTTGCAGTCATTTAACATACTCTCAATATCCAAAAGTGTCTGATAAATCTGGTCGAGCCCATCATCCAGTCCTTCCAGGGAACTCAGTTCCCGTACCGCCTGTCCCAGCACTTCTCCCGCAGACTGACCGTTGTCATAGCCCAGGTAACCATGTACCCTTCCCAGCACTTCTGCGATTTTTCTGGAATGATACATTCTGCGGAACTTCCGTTCCAGCTCCTCGTCTTCCCCCGGCACCAGAGACGCATCATCAATCTCCTGTATCTCAAATTGAAGGAAATCTATTTCCCGCTGTCTTTGCTCCTCGTCTATCTGACATTCCTTCAGTTCTTTTTCGATTTTTTTATAACTCCCATAGCAGCTTTCCACCTGTTTTTTCTGTTCCAGGATCTTTTTTCCTCCGAACTCATCCAAAATGTCCAACTGACGCTCCGGGTAAAGAAGAGACTGGTGCTCGTGCTGGCCGTGAATATCCAGCAGCAAAGACGCCGCTTCTTTCATCTGCCCCACCGTGCAGGTTTCTCCGTTGATCCGGCTGATACTTCGCCCCTCCATGATCTTTCTGCTGAGCACCACCTGATTTTCCTCCAGGATGATTCCCATCTGTTCAAAGGCTTCTGCAATCTTAGGATTTTCCACAGTAAAAATCAGTTCCACCAAGGCATATTTCCCAAATTTTCCAATACTGCCGCTGGCCATTTTCTTTCCCAGAGCCAGATTGATGGAACCCAGCAGCAGAGATTTCCCGGCCCCCGTCTCTCCGGTGAGAATATTAAGCCCCGGTTCAAATTCCACTTCCGTCTCATCAATCAGCGCAAGATTTTTCACATGTAAATTCGTTAACATATTTTTATCCTCATCTTAAGGAATCTTCATCCAGCATTTTTTTTAACTTTGTCATGGCCAAAACCGCCTCGTCGGCGCTTCTGGCCGCACACATAATCGTATTGTCTCCGGCAATGCAGCCCACTATTTCGTTCCAGTTCATCTCATCCAAAGCGGCGGCGGCAGCCATAGCCATGCCGGACACCGTTTTAATGACCAGAAGATTCTGGGCCGTATCCATGGAAACAAAAGCGGTTTTCAGCACATGAATATATTTCGATCCCAGTTCCTGATTCGGATTCTGAGCCACCGCATATTTGGAGTGGCCTTCCTTTGTGGAAATTTTCATCAGCCGCAGTTCCCGGATATCCCTGGATACCGTGGCCTGGGTCACCCGAAAACCGCTCTCATTCAGTCTTTCGGCCAGTTCTTCCTGGGTCTCAATGTCATACTCGTGAATCAGTTTTATTATCTGGCTATGTCTGGCAATCTTCATCTATCTTTTCCTCCGGTCAGTTGGTACTCATCTTGTTCCGCAGCGTTTCCAGAAAGCTGACATTATTTACTTTGATGATTCTGGTATCCTTCCGGGATTTTCGTATAACAATTCTGTCGCCCGTCACCATAGGAACAATGGTGTCTCCGTCAAAGGATGCAATTCCGTGTTCCACCTGAGCGTCCCTTCCCGGACCGATTTCTACCGTTATCTTGTCCTGATCAGGAAAGATAATACTCCTGGTATTTAATGTATGGGGCGCCAGCGGCGTCATCAGTATCATAGACGCATTGGGGGAAACGATGGGGCCGCCTGCTGAAAGGCTGTAGCCGGTGGAGCCGGTGGGAGTGGAAATAATAATCCCGTCTGCATTGTAGGAATTTAAAAATTCGTCATTGACAAAATTATGAAATTTCACCACGCAAAGAGAACCTTCCCGGCTGATCACAATATCATTCAACGCAATGTCTTCTTCCAGAAGTTCTCCGTTATGGAAGACGCTGCCGCAGAGCATCATCCGCCGCTCCACCTCGAACTCATCATTCATCAGATGATCCAGCGCCGGGTAAATGGAATGCTGATCAATCTCCGCCAGATACCCCAAAGTCCCCAGATTAATGCCAAAAAGGGGAAGCTCCCGGTCTACTACATCCCGAGCCGCCTGGAGCAAAGTTCCGTCTCCGCCGAGAACCAGGGCGCACTCCGCCTCATCCGGTATCTGAGCTGCGTCTGTATAATGGAATTCCTTCCCGTTTTTCGTGTGATTTTCCTGCTGAACAGCACACTTTTTTCCATGCTCTTTCAGATAATTGGCGATCTTTTTCGTCACAAGCAGGTCTTTATCCTTTATACTATTGGTAATAATATAAAAATGGTTCATCTTCAGGCCCCTTTATCCAGCTGCTGATGCGCTCTCTGCACCACCTGGGATACATCCGGCACATCGGTTTTCACCTTGTCTCCTTCAACATCTTTCTTCAGATGCAGCAGGTATTCTATATTACCCTCCGGGCCTTTTATGGGAGAAAAATCCAGATGCAGCGCCGTAAATCCAATACTTTGCGCATATTCCATTACCTTGACGATAACTTCATGATGCACTTTGGCATCCCGCACCACGCCCTTTTTTCCTACTTTCTCCCGTCCCGCTTCAAACTGGGGTTTGATCAGACAGACAATCTCCCCTTCTTCCTCCAGCAATTCTTTCACCGGCTGCAGCACTTTCGTCAAAGAAATAAAGGAAACATCGATGGAGGCAAACTGGATTTTCTCCCCAATGTCCTCCGGCTGCACGTAACGGATATTGGTGCGCTCCATGCAGACTACTTGTTCGTTATTTCTCAGTTTCCAGTCCAGCTGACCATGTCCCACGTCTACTGCATAGACTTTTGCTGCTCCGTTTTTCAGCATGCAGTCTGTAAATCCTCCCGTGGAAGCCCCCACATCCATACAGATTTTATCCTGCAGAGAAACCGTAAATTCTTTCATGGCCTTTTCCAGTTTCAGTCCGCCTCTGCTTACGTAAGGCATCTCATATTCCCTTACGGTAATTTTCACCGTATCCGGAAACATGGAACCGGCCTTATCTTCCTTCTGGCCTTCCACAAAGACATTGCCCGACATGATCACTGCCTTTGCCTTTTCCCTGGAAGGCGCCAGATTACGTTTCACCATCAATACATCTAATCGTTCTTTCATCTTATTATTTCCCGTACCACTTTTTCAAAATCCGTTCTGTTGCCGATTCTTCGTCCATCTCCAGCTCTTTATACAGGTAATCCACACTGCCGTGGGTTACAAACTGATCCGGTATCGCCACAGTCATTACGCTGACTCCCGGCAGATGGCCGGCTGCCCATGCGGACAGTCTTTCCCCGAAACCGCCGGTCTTTACGTTTTCTTCCAGTGTGACAAACTTATCGTGAGTCTTCGCCAGCTTTTTCAAAAGCTGAGTGTCGAAGGGTTTCACGAATCTCATGTTCACCAGAGTGGCCTTTATCCCTTCTTCTTCCAGCCTCCGTCTTACCTGTTCCGCCGTCTTCACCATGCTTCCCACTGCCAGGAGGGCGATTCCTTCTCCCTTTTCCAGAATCTCTCCCTTCCCCCAGACTATGGGATCCCTGTTCTCTTCAAATCCCTCGTACGCCTCTCCTCTGGGATACCTGAGGGCTACAGGGCCGTCAAAAGCTACGGCAAATTTCATCATATCTGAGAGTTCCCACTTGTTTTTCGGCGCCATTACGGTCATTCCCGGCATCATGGACAGATAAGTCAGGTCAAAACAGCCGTGGTGAGTTTCACCGTCGCTTCCCACCAGACCTGCGCGGTCAATGGCAAATACCACGTGAAGCTTCTGCATACATACATCATGAAGCACCTGATCCACCGCTCTTTGGAGGAACGAAGAATAAATGGCCACCACTGGCTTTAATCCTCCCAGCGCCAGACCCGCTGCAAAAGTAACCGCATGCTCTTCTGCTATTCCCACATCAAAAAACCGTTCCGGAAACATATGGGCAAAACGATTCAGTCCGGTTCCCGTCGGCATAGCCGCCGTCACCGCCACCACTTTATCATCCCGGTCTCCGAATTTTCGCATAACGGTAGAAAAAATATCCGTATAAGCCGGCCTTGACTTTTTAGCCGGAATTCCCGTCTCGATTTCAAAGGGCGCCGTTCCGTGAAATCTGGCCGGATGGCGCATTGCAGGCTCATACCCCATGCCCTTTTTCGTCAGTACATGGACCAGCACCGGTCCTTCCACCCGGAAAGCGTCAAGAAAGATCTTCCTCATCTGCGATATATTGTGTCCGTCCACCGGTCCCAGATAAGTCAGGCCCATGTTCTCAAAGAGCATTCCTGGAATCACAAACTGTTTGATGCTGCTTTTTGTTTTGTGAATAGCCTGTACCATTCCGTCTCCCACTCTGGGAATCTTTTTCAGGGCGTTGGTCACATTCAACTTCAGATCTGCGTAGGAAGCCGCCGTCCTCAAATTGCCCAGATAAGCCGACATGCCCCCTACATTGTTGGAAATGGACATGTTATTATCATTCAGCACAATGACAAAATTTTTTTTCAGCTCCGCTGCATTGTTCAGCGCCTCATAAGCCATCCCTCCGGTGAGCGCCCCGTCTCCGATGACAGACATCACTTTATATCCCTGGCCCAGCAAATCTCTGGCATGGACATATCCCAGCCCTGCCGAAATTGATGTGGAGCTGTGTCCCGTATCGAAAGAATCACAGCCGCTTTCGCACCGTTTAGGAAATCCGCTCATGCCGCCCGCCTGCCTGAGATGGTCGAACCCTTCTTTCCTTCCGGTAAGGATTTTATGGGTGTAGCACTGATGGCCCACATCCCAGATCAGCCTGTCCTGGGGAAAATCCAGTACCAGATGAAGGGCAATGGTCAGCTCCACCACTCCCAGATTGGAAGCCAGATGACCGCCGCTCTTACTCAAATGATCAATCAAAAACGTACGGATTTCTTCTGCCAGCAGCTTCAGTTCTTCTGTATCCAACTGTTTTACATCATTTGCTTTTTTTATTCTATCCAGTATCATATATCTCAAACCTTCTATTTTTTACGGACCATCAGATAATCGAGAAGCGCCTGCAGGAATTCATCTCTTTCTCCCGTCAGAAGCTCCTTTGCGTCCTGCGTCAGTTTTTGGGCCGTTTTTTCCGCCTGTATGACGCCTTCCAGGGTCACATAGGTGGTTTTTTTATTCTTTTCATCACTGTGAACCGGTTTTCCCAACTCTTCCTCACTTCCAGTCACATCCAGGATATCATCCTGTATCTGAAAGGCCAGCCCCAGGCAGCTTCCGGCCCTTTCCATTTTTTCCACTTCCTGATCTGAAGCTCCTGCCAGAACGGCGCCGATCATCAGTGAACCTTCCAGCAAAGCCGCCGTTTTATTTTCATAGATATAATCCAGCGTCTGACGGGACAGCTCTTTTCCCTCATTCATCACATCCACGCTCTGCCCGCCCAGCATTCCGTAAATACCGGCTTTTCTGCCTAATATTCGAAGCGCTTTCGCCGTCTTTGCGGCGTCCTCATCCATGGAAAATGCCAGAAAGGCCGTCTCATAAGCCAAATTCAGCAGGGCGTCTCCGCATAGTACAGCCAGCGCTTCTCCGTAAACCTTATGGGTAGTTTTCCGTCCTCTGCGGTAATCATCATTGTCCAGAGCCGGCAGATCATCATGGATCAGCGAATGGGTATGTATCAT
Source organism: Ruminococcus sp. (assembly GCA_050944435.1). Taxonomy (GTDB): domain Bacteria; phylum Bacillota; class Clostridia; order Lachnospirales; family Lachnospiraceae; genus Ruminococcus_G. The sequence continues at coordinate 33,796 of JBMNRB010000014.1, read as the reverse complement.
CTCCATGGCGGCCATAAAGGGATAAACAACCGTTCCTTCTCCCCCATACATCCGGTATATTTCCTGCATCAGGAGGGGTCTCAGCCGTTTACCCGGCGCTTCCATGTTATAATTCACCGCTTCCGCCAGTTTTGCCGGAAATCCTTCCTCCTTGGGAAGGAAGGAAAGCACCCTTTTTTGAACCTCCTCCGTCCTGCGTCTTAACTCTTCTTTAAAATTCATGAAGTTCTCCTTCTTCATCCATCTGCAGCACTTTCTTTTCCACCAGATCAATTTTCTGACTGCACTCTTTTAAAATAGCCATTCCTTTCTGATAAGTCTGAAAGGACTCTTCCAGAGTGAGTTCACCTGATTCCAGACGTTCCACAATGGAATCCAGAATCTGAAAAGACTCTTCCACCGTCATTTCCTGCTTTTTATCATTTTCACTCATTTCTGCTTCTCTTCTCCTTCACCTGAGCCAGAATGCTTCCGTCGCTTACGTGAATCTTTACAAGCTCCTGTTCCTCCACCTGGCTGATTCTCGTAACTGCTTTTCCGCCGGAGGTCTCCGTATACGAATACCCCTGATTCAGTTTATCCAGCGGGGACAGCCCTTTCATCCGCTCAATATAAAGCATCATCCTATGGCGTCTGTCCGCGACATCACGGCGGATTCCCTCCCGGAGTCTCTCTTCCAGCTCCGCCAGATACTGTCTTTTTTCCCGAATCTGCTGCCAGGGACTCAAGTATCCAAACCGCACCTGATAGCCGGACAATTTCTGCTTCATCAAAGCCACTCTGCCTCCCATGAGAAAGGAAAGCCGCTTTCTGTAATCCTCTGTCCGCCTTATCACCGCAGCCACATCATCCACTGCCAGCTCCGCCGCTGCCGACGGCGTGGGCGCCCTCATATCCGCCACATAATCGGCTATGGTCACATCCGTCTCATGACCCACTGCCGAAATCACAGGAACGCTGCATTCAAAAATAGCCCGGGCCACTTTTTCTTCATTAAACGCCCACAGATCCTCCATGGAACCGCCGCCTCTTCCCACGATCATCGTATCCACCTGACAGCGATCCAGCATTTCTATTCCTTTTACGATACTGTTCGCCGCTCCCTCTCCCTGTACCAGGGCCGGATACAGAATGATCTGTATGCCGGGATTTCTCCTTTTTGCCACATTGCAGATATCCCGGATAGCAGCTCCCGTGGGAGCAGTCACCACGCCCAACACCCGAATTCCTCTGGGTATGGGCTGTTTATATTCCGGAGCAAACATCCCCATTTCTCCCAGCCTTCGTTTCAATTCCTGGAAACGTTCAAACAGAATCCCCGCCCCCGCCAGCCTGATCTCTTTTGCATAAAGCTGATATCTTCCGTCTCTTTCATACACGCTGACGCTGCCGCCGGCTATCACCTGATCTCCGTTTTTCATGGAAAAGGCCAGGCCTTTTCTCTGGCCAGCAAACATCACGCAGGCAATGGAACCACTTTCATCTTTAAGCGAAAAATAAATATGGCCTGATGTGTGATATTTACAGTTGCTGACCTCGCCTTTAATCAGAATCTTCGGGAGGAGGAAATCCTGGGTAAACATGTTTTTGATATAAGTATTCACTTGCTTTACAGAATAAATACTCTGTCCCATAGATTACAGCTCCCTGGCGACCGCACCCAATATCCCGTTGATAAAAGAAGGCGACTCGTCCTGCCCGAATTTCTTTGCCAACTCCACCGCCTCATTGATTGCCACTTTAACGGGCACCTCCTCGTCATACTTCAGCTCATATACCGCCAGTCTCAAAATAGTCAGATCCACTTTACTCATCCTGGTAGTTTTCCAGCCGGAGGAAACCCCGTTGATCACCTGATCCAGCTCTTCCGTCAGTTCTGCCGTCTTTGTGAATTTCTCTTCCATATAGACTCTGTCCTTTTCTTCCAGTTCATCCATCTCGCCGAAATACAGAGCCATCTGTTCAGGCATCTCCTCTTCCTGATGAAATCCCCGTAAAAAAAGCAATTTAAAAATATTTTCCCGCAGTTCTCTTCTGCTCATCTTTCCCTCCGCATCTTTCTTTTCCTTTTATCCTAAAAAAGGAGGTCTTGTACAGACCCCCTTTTTCCCTTTTACACTCACTTTATATTTTCAAGGTTCACGCCTGCAATACCAATATTAATTCCCGAAACAGAAAGCCCCGTCATATTTTCAATCGCAGATTTCACTTTGTCCTGCACTTTGCTGCAGACTTCCGGAATAGCATATCCATACTTAATATTCAGGTTCAGATCCACACTGACCATACCGTCCTGCACGCTTACTTTCACACCCTTGGAAAGATTTTTCATGCCCAGCTTTCCCACCAGCTCATTGGTAATATTGCCAGCCATGGAATTAACGCCTTCCACCTCTGTGGCCGCCAGCCCTGCGATAATCGCAACTACTTCATCGGCTATCTGCACCGTTCCAATCTGTCCGGCATCGTATGCCGTGTAGGAATCTTTCATCTCATTTTTATTTTCCGCCATAGCGCAACCTCCCGCTGTTCGTCCTTTTTCTTATTATAACAAACACTTTCTAAAAATAAAAGGGGTTTTTAATTCTTTCCAAATTCTGAAAGAACCAGTCCTTCGTTCCGCTCCAGAGTCATCCCCACACTCCATGCGTTGACAAAGAGCAGCAGAGGATTTCCTTTTAAATCCTTCACTTTTTTCATATCCGACGTTCCCGTCAGTTTTTCCACATCCACCTCTTCTTTGTTTTCAATCCAGCGGATGTGTTCATAGGGCAATGTTTCCAGCCGGATGTCCACTTTATATTCATTTTCCAGCCGGTATTTCAGCACGTCAAACTGCAGAACGCCTACCACGCCTACGATGATCTCTTCCATTCCCGTATTGAATTCCTGAAAAATCTGAATGGCGCCTTCCTGAGCAATCTGATTGATCCCCTTGATAAACTGCTTACGTTTCATAGTATCCACCTGACGGACCCGGGCAAAGTGCTCCGGCGCGAAGGTGGGAATTCCCTCAAACATGAATTTTTTCCCCGGGGCGCAGACCGTATCGCCAATGGAAAAGATGCCCGGATCGAACACGCCGATGATGTCTCCAGCATATGCCTCTTCCACCACATGACGGTCCGAAGCCATCATCTGCTGGGGCTGGGAAAGTCTCATTTTTTTATCGCCCTGTACATGGTAAACCTCCGCGGAGGCCTCAAACTTTCCGGAGCAGATCCGCATAAATGCAATCCGATCCCTGTGCGCCTTATTCATATTGGCCTGGATTTTAAATACAAAGGCGGAAAAAGGTTCCTTCATCGGATCGATCATGCCCTCGTTGGAATTTCTGGGCAGCGGAGAAGATGTCATCTGAAGAAAATGCTGCAAAAACGTTTCCACACCGAAATTGGTAAGGGCAGATCCAAAAAATACCGGAGACAGCTCTCCCTTGGCCACCTTTTCCATATCAAAGGGGGCGCTGGCGCCGTCCAGCAGCTCAATTTCCTCCATAAGCTGCTCTTTCTGTCCCGGATTGAGCACCTCATCCAGGCGATCGTCTTCCACGCCGATCACTTCCTCCACACCTTCCTTGGTTCCTTTCATGGTATCGGAAAAGACCAGAACCTTTTCCGTATTTCTGTCGTATACGCCTTTGAAGGCTTTTCCGGAACCAATGGGCCAGTTAATGGGGCAGGTGGCAATTCCCAGTTCTTTTTCAATTTCATCCAGCAAGTCGAAACTGTCGTTGGCATCCCGGTCCATCTTATTGATAAAGGTAAAGATGGGGATATGACGCATCACACAGACCTTAAAAAGTTTTCTGGTCTGCGCCTCCACGCCCTTAGATCCGTCGATGACCATCACTGCCGAATCCGCAGCCATCAGCGTTCGGTAAGTATCCTCCGAGAAATCCTGATGTCCCGGTGTGTCCAGAATGTTGATGCAGTATCCGCCGTAATTAAACTGAAGCACCGATGAGGTTACAGAAATTCCCCTCTCCTTCTCGATTTCCATCCAGTCCGACACCGCATGTCTTGCGGTAGCTTTTCCCTTTACGGAACCGGCCAGGTTGATGGCTCCTCCATAGAGCAGGAATTTTTCCGTCAGTGTCGTCTTTCCCGCATCCGGGTGGGAGATAATGGCAAAGGTCCGTCTTTTTTCTATTTCTTTCGTATAATCAGTCACGAAGACTCCTCCTGATTCTTTCAAATTTCACATGTAGACCATTTTAGTATATCGTACAAACAGTGTCAAGGGGCTTGCCTGTCCAGCGTCGGAAAAGAAAAGAGACCGCCGAAAAGACAGTCTCTTCCACCTTGGCATTCCCTTATTCCGCCACCGATTCATCCATAGGTGTGATAACAATATTTGACGCCTCCACCCCGGTTTTTCTTTTTACCGCATCCTCAATCTGAGCCAGCTGAGAAGCGTCAAGATCCCCGGTGGGCACCATCACGTCTGCCGTATCGCCGTCCAGATTCACCACAACGCTCTCAAAACCTTTGGCTTCCAGCAGGGATTCTGCCGCCGCTTCCTTTTCGATCATGTCTGTCATGCTCACCATGCTGTCCACCGCCGACTGTTTTTCTTCCTGGCTTAACTCTTCGTTATTGATAATCTCAAGAAGGGTTTCTTTATTCTGAGAACGAATCTGTTCTCTGCTGATTCTCGCCTGAGCCACGTATGTAGAAGCGCCTGTCAGGACTGCCTCTCCCGGGGTTTCCGTGGACGCGTCGGCTGTTTCTGTATCTGTCCCCTCCTCCGACGTACTGTCTTCCGCCTGCGTCTGATCGCTTTCTTCCTCCAAGGCTGTCTCATCCGTCTGACTGTCAGTTTCTCCCGTCTGAGTCTGGGCGTTTTCCGCTTCGGCAGCCTCGGCAATCTCATCTGTCAAATCGTAGTCCAGACTTTCAATATCTTCCGTGATTTCTCCCATATCCGCCGTCTCTTCCGCCTGCTCTTTGCTTCCATCGCTCTGTGTTTTCAGCCTGGAATCCGAATAATTGATATATCCGGCAACCGCAATCATGACCGCCAGCGCTGTGATAATCACCTGATTCTTCCTGAACAACTTCTTTTTCAATGACTCTCTCCTTTATTTCATTTTCATCACTTTTATTTTATGAGCGTCCACATGAAATAATGCCATCACCGCCTCCTGAATCTGCCTTTCCACCACCGGATCACCCCCGCCCTGGGCAACCACCACAACGCCTCTGATTTCCGGCGTCGTCTCCTGTACCACATAGGGCACTTCGTTCCCTTCACTGTCCCGCTGATACACCGTCTCCTCCTCGGAACTGCTGCTTTGGGAATCCTGTGTTCCTCCGTCCTGATCCGTCTGACTGCTGCTGGAATCACTGACCGGCACATCCTTTTCCACCACTTTTCTCCCCGAAGTTTCCAGGGTAACCGCGGCCTTTACCCTTCCCACTCCTTCCACCTGTGAAAGAGTATCCACCAACTGCTGTTCCAACTGCCCCGCCAAAGTCTCCTGTTCTTCCGGCTGAGATGTCGGGAGGGCTTCTTCCGGCTGTACCGTCTCTGTCTTTTCCTCACTTCTCACCGGCAGCATCACCACAATCAACAGCCCCAGCAGCAGAAAAAACACCATAAGCTGTTCCTTTTTCAGCTTCTTCAGTTTCTCTGTCATCTTATGAATTACTGAGATAGACATGCACATCACCCTCACTGATTTCATACACCTGTGCCAGTTCCTCAATCAGTTCCTCTTTTGCCCTGCTGTCTTCATCCTCTCTTTCTAGAACTGCTTCTATTTCCTTTATCTGAATCTGCTCTCCCTGTTCCAGTTCCACCTGCACGCGGACAACCTGAAACCCCTTCTCCTGGGCCAGACTGCGGATCTGCCCGGCTATCTCTTCCTGGCAGGCATACAGAAAATACGTATCCTTTTCCATCGCCAGTCCCGCCTCTTCCTGTCCCTGTATCCCCATCCATGCCCTTTTCATCTCCTCCAGGTGAAATATTTCCGACAGATCGTAATCTGAGCGCATCACTTTCATCACCGGCGTCAGCAGAATGATAACCAGCAGCATACCCATAAAACTTTTCACATAAACCTGATATTCTTTCTTGGGAATCACATTCATTACAATGGAATATACCAGATAATAGCAGGCCAGACTTCCAATCCATTGGTAAAAGGTTTCTGTCATCTCTCCTCCCTCACAGTGAATTGGCCAGAATCACAATGGTCAGCATAAACAGCACCTGGGTGGTAAACAAAAGTTTCAAAAGCAGAATGCACCCTTCTCCCATGGCCTGAAAACATCCCACCAGTCTCTCGTCACAGACTGGCTGAACCAGCGCTCCCGTAAATTTATAGACCAGGGCGTTCATCCCCAATTTCAAAACCGGAGCGATTCCCATCAAAAGCAGGGCAATCAACGCCGCCACGCCGAAACAGTTCCGGATCAGCACCGCAGAGCCGAAAATAATTTCTGTCACCGCATTCACCGCATTCCCCACTCCCGGTATCACGCTTACTGTCTTTCCCAGCAGGGAACGTTTCAGAGAGTCCACCGCAGGAGCAATCAGACTTTGAATCACCTGCATGCCTACAATGACGGCCAGCATGGTTTTCTGAACCCAGAGAATCACATTTTTCAAAAGCTCCGATATTTTGGAAAGCATCGCCTCCTTCGTCATAAGATTGATAAATTCCAAAAGCACATAGATATGAACCGCAGGAAACATGACGGTGACCAGAACATATTCCACACAGAAAATCACAATCAGGATAATCTGATAAAACATGGCCGCCGTGGTCACTCCCGCGGCGGCCGTCACCACAATGTAATAGGAGGGAGCCAGCGCCTGCATAAATCCCACGATATTCTTCATGGTTTCATGGAGTTCCTCACTCATCCCTTTAAATTCTTTTAAAAGCAAAACGAAAACCAAAAGGTAAATAATGTAAAAACAGACATCCCCCATTTTTTCCTGATCAAAGATCTGCACAAAGCTTCCCAGTACCGCGCCTGCAAAAGCAAGAAGAAGAACCTGTCCAAACACCGCTCTGCTTTCCTCAAACTGACCAAATAGGCTGGTCTTCACCGCTTCCCCCAGGGCCTCCCTCGTAATCCCCTCTTCGCCCTTCATCATCTCTTTTACGGCGTCGATAAAGGAAAAACTGTTTTCCTTCAGCAGCTCGTCCATAAGAGCCTGCATATCCCGGGTATCCAGGTCATCCAGCAGCTTTTCTTCATATTTCTCCAGTTCTTCCTCTTCCGCCCATACCGGCACGGTCCACAGAAAAATCAGAAGCCATATTCCCGTCAGAAAAATCCGCCGCCTTTTTCGTTTTTCTGTCATCCCAGAAATTCCTGTATCACTTTCAGAAGCGTCAGCAGCACCGGCATTGCCATAGCCATCATGGACATTTTACAGAAGATTTCAATCTGGGCGGCGATGGAAGCATACCCGGCGTCCTTGCACAGGCTGGAAGAAAAATGGCCCACATAAGTGATTCCTATCATTTTCAGCAGTACGTCCAGATAAGCCGTATCCACCGGCAGACTGGTTCGGATGGACTGTATCGATTCTATCAGATACCGTACTTTGGAAGAAGCCAGAAGCAGAATACAGACTCCGCAGGCCAGACTGATATAAAAGGAGTATTCCGGCCTGCATTGTTTTAAGAGCAGTCCCAGCAAAACGCCGGTGAAACCAAGAACAGCGATTCTGATCACATCCATCAAATTCCTCCTACAACATAAACAGTTGGCGAACACTCTCGAACAGCTCATTGATATAAGGGAGGATCCAGAAAAGTACAAGAATCAGTCCCGCCAGGCTGGCCAGAAATGCCTGTTCCTCCCTCCCGCTGTGTTTCAACACCTGGTTCAGCACAGAGACCAGGATTCCCACTGCGCCGATTTTGAAGATAATACTGACTTCCAACTTTTCTCTCCCCCCTTTGTCACAGCAGCAGTATGCCAAGAAATGCTCCGCCCAGGAAACCAAGGCTGCGATACAATTTCTGTTTTCCCGGAAGCTGTTCTTTCAACTCCTCCAGCTTTCCCTCCAGCTCCTTTTCATACCGTTTCAGCATCACACCCTGGGCCTGTCTGTCGCCAAATCCCAGCATCTGTCCCATCATGGAAATATTCTGCAAATCCTCTTCCGACAGGCAGCTTGACCCCAGACAGCGCCTGCTCTCCTCTTCCAGGATATTCCCGAAACTTTCCCCTTTGCCGTTTTGCAGACGCCGGGCAAGACTTTTTAAAAATCCATCGAAGGGAGGCTGCGTCCTGTCTCCCACCCGCCTGTATGCCTCCGGCAGGGGAACGTGATAAGAAATTTCCTGCTCCAGGAATAACAGCAGCCGTTCCCATTCTTTCAATAATCGGTAACGTTTCTGGATTTCCATACTTTTTATGATGCCCAGGCCGAAACACGAAAAGACAATCATGGCAATTCCCGCCAGTTTCATTATCATATGGATTCTCCCTGAAACAGGCAGGTGCCCCTCTCGTCAAATATCTGATGAATTCTTCCGATTCCCTGACGGCCGTCCAGAAGAATATAGCGCTCAAAAACTCTTTCCTTTACCATTCGGTCCAACAGGGGCTTACGTCTGATCTCCTCAATGGAACTGCCGTGAACTGTGGCCAGCAGTTTACAGCCGCAGTTAATCACCGTTTCAATGGCATGAATATCTTCATAGCTTCCGATTTCGTCCACGGCGACCACTTCCGGAGACATGGAACGGATCAGCATCATCATCCCTTCTGCCTTCGGACATCCGTCCAGCACATCCGTACGGATTCCCACATCGTTCTGAGGAATTCCCTGATAACATCCTCCGATCTCCGAACGCTCGTCCACAACTCCCACACAGTGCCCCGCCCTCTTTTCATCACCGTTGGAAATCTGCCGGATCAGATCTCTCAGCAGCGTAGTCTTTCCGCATCTGGGCGGCGAGATGATCAGGGTATGGCGAATCCTGTCCCCGTCTGTCACAAAGGGCAGAACTTTTCCGGCACATCCCACGATCTGATGGGAGAAACGGACATTGATAAAGGATATGTGATGAATACTTTTTATTTTTTCCCCTTCCAGCACTGTCTTCCCGGCCAGGCCCACCCGATGGCCGCCCTGAATCGTAAGATAACCCTGCCGTATCTCTTCTTCATATGCATAAAGGGAATACCCGGAAATAAATTCCAGCGTCTCCCTGATACATTTCGGTGAGATCAAATAGGAGGACACAGGGGTTTTCCTTCTCCCTCCGTCAGCCCCAAGGAAATACTCCTCTCCGTCATAAACAATCATCAGAGGCGCATTTACGCGGAGACGAATTTCCTGGAGACATTCCTGTCTCAGATCCGCCTTCTCCAGGAGATCCCTGACTTCACCCGCAAACAATTTCAATATCTCTTCTCTCATACCATTCACCTCTTAAAACAATATATGAGAAGATTTTAATTTTAGAATAGAAAATGAAGGCAAAGGCAGGCAGGCTTTTCGGTCCATACAGCGGCGCTGTAATTATCCGCCAGAGGGAAGAATTCACCGAAGCCGTCGAATTCCAGCGTTCTTAAATCCCGGTCAATCCCTGTCCCCTTCCATTTCAGATATGCCTCCCTTTTCACCCATTGATCAAAAAAATATCGCTGAGCATCGGAACTTTTCTCCCAGATCTTCCACTCTTCTTCCGTCAGAAATTTCCTTCCCACCCGTTCAAAACGAATCTCTCTGTGACGCTCAATATCCACCCCCAGGGGGGCATGTGCCAGAGCACAGACTGCAAATTCTCCAGAATGACTGATATTGAAGAAGATCCCGGGCTGTTTCTTCAGATAGGGCTTCCCTTTACCGGAACGGCCGATTTCCTCCTCCCTTACTTCTACGCCGAACTGCTCCTTCAGTCCTGCTTTCAGAAGACGCCTGCCCGCCTCATGCTCTTCTCCTTTTTTCGTCCTGTCTGCATAGATATGAATCATGAAATTTCCTCCCCCAGTATTTCCTCCAGAAATCTGGACGGTTTCCGGTTTTTCCGGTATCGTTTCTCGGGATAAAAAAGATGAAGGCTCTTCCTGGCTCTGGTCATCCCCACATAGAGAAGACGTCTTTCCTCTTCCAGTTCTTCCTCCAGCACTGCTTTATGATAGGGTATGATTCCCTCATTGACATTCAGAATATAGACGTGATCATATTCCAGTCCCTTTGCACCGTGAAGCGTCGAAAGAACAACGCCGGCGGCATCCCTGGAATTCTTCTGTCTCTGCAGCATAAGGGTGTACTCCTGGATGTGAGCGCACCACTCTTCGAAAGTACGGAAATTTCGGCTGCTTTCCTGGATTTCATCCAGTATTTCCAACAGTTCTTCCTCCCTTATCTTCCTCTTTCTGGCATACTCTATAATATATTCCCGGTATTCCATTCCGCAGCAAAGATAGTTGATGGCGGCAAAAGGCGCCATTCTCCCCATCCTTTTTAAGTCTTCCTCCAGTTTTTCTATCCGCTCACACATCCACTCTTTTTCCTCATAAAACTGATAAAGAGATTCGAAGGATACTTTACTCTCATAAAGGGCTTCTCTGGATATGTAGCGGTTGGGCTTATTCATAATCATCAGAAAATCGCTTCTTTGTCTGCCGCCCTTGGACAAACGCAGGTAAGCAAGAATCTGCCTGGCAATCCAGTGTTCATATAAATTGGGAAGGGAGTCTCGCATCACAAAGGGGATATTGTACTCCATAAGACGGGACACCGTCTGTCTGCTCTCGGTATTGGTTCGAAACAGCACTGCCATCTCTTCCGGCCGGCATCCTTCTTTTATTTTTTCCTGAAGAGACTGTACCAGATACAGATTCTGGGCCTCTTCATCGGAAAAGGGATGGATCTCCACCGCCTCTCCCTGTTCATTATCCGTTTCCAGCTTTTTTTCAAACCGTTTTCCATTCTCCCGGATCAGCCTCTGGGAACAGTTTACGATGGCCTTTGTACAGCGATAATTTTTCCGCAAAATCACCTGCTCCCCTCCGGGATAATCTTTCTGAAAAGAAAACATAATCTCCGGTTTCGCGCCGCGGAAACGGTAAATGGACTGATCATCATCTCCCACTGCAAAAAAATTATCCTCCGGCGACGCCAGCATACGGACAATCTTATACTGCAGCAGATTAACATCCTGGAATTCATCCACCAGAATATACCGAAACCGTTCCTGCCACTTTTTCAGAATATCCGGCCGTTTTACAAACAGTTCATAACAGCAGACCATCAAATCATCAAAATCCAGCAGCCTTTTCTTCCCAAGTTCCTTCTGATAGCTGCGGTAAATCTCCCGAAATACTTCTTCCGGACAGCTTCCGGAATAAAAATGCTCCAGTGAAATCTGCTCTGTTTTCACCATACTGATCTCTTGTCCAAGAAAGTCCAGCGTTTCTTTCTCATCCTCCACATCCATCCCGCTGTCTGCCAGCAGATGGGCAAGGAGTTTCTTCCTGTCGCCTTCACCAATGATGTTTCCGGAATTCAGTCCGTAAGCCTGTTTTAAAATCCCGTAAAAAATTCCATGAAAAGTTCCAAACTGCACCTGAGTATACTTTTTCCCGGACCTGGATAAAAAACGCTCCTTCATCTCTCCGGCGGCGGCTCTCGTAAAAGTCACCACCAGGATGGATGAAGGAGCAACATTACACTTTTCAATTAAGTAAGCGGTTCTGGCCGTAATCACCGCTGTTTTCCCGGAACCGGGACCGGCCAGAACCAGCATCGGCCCTTTCTGATGACGGACCGCTTTCTTTTGTTCCTGATTTAAATTCATGCGCTTAATTTCTCAATTGCCTGACGGATACGTTTCAGCGATTCTTCTTTTCCCAGCACTTCCATAATGCCGGTAGCTCCCGCCGGTGTCATCTGTTTCCCGGAAACCGCCGTACGTATGGGCCACATTACGTAATTTACCTTATATTCTTTTTCTTTCAGATATGCGGACAGGACATCATACAGGGCGTCATTGCTGTAGTCCTCCTGTTTTTCCAGAATAGGCAGCACCTCTTTCAATACCTGGAGGGAAGACTGCACCGTAGTCTTGCTCTTCTTATGGGCATACATGGAAATGTCGTATTCGGGAACCTCTTCAAAAAAGTCAATATGATCTTTGATATCCGGCAAAACTTCGATTCTGGTTTTCACCATATCGGAAATTTTCCGCAGATCATAATCTTTGGTGATCACTTCCTTTATATAGGGAAGGGCCATCTCATAAAAGGCATCCCCATCCATTTTCTTTAAGTATTCCCCGTTCATCCATTTCAATTTCACCAGGTCAAACACCGCCGGCGATTTGCTCATATGATGATAGTCAAAAGCTTTCACCAGCTCCTCCAGCGAAAAGATTTCCCGGTTATCCGGAGCGCTCCAGCCCAGCAGCGCCACATAGTTGACAACGGCTTCACTTAAAAATCCCTGGTCAATCAAATCTTCATAGGAAGAATGGCCGCTGCGTTTGCTCAGTTTCTGATGTTCCTCATTGGTGATCAGCGGGCAGTGGACATAAACGGGCACCTCCCAGCCAAAGGCTTCATACAGGCGATTGTATTTCGGCGCCGAGGAAAGATATTCATTTCCCCTTACCACATGAGTGATTCCCATCAGATGGTCGTCCACCACGTTGGCAAAATTGTAGGTGGGATATCCATCTGATTTAATCAGAATCATATCGTCCAGCTCCTCATTGGGAACGGAGATATCCCCGTAAATTTCATCGTGGAAAGTGGTGGTGCCCTCCGTCGGCATATTGATCCGGATTACATAGGGCATCCCTTTATCCAGGTTGGCCTGTACTTCTTCCTTTGAAAGATGAAGACAATGCTTGTCATACACCACTATTTCCTTGTCAGAAATATTGGTTCTCAGGGATTCCAGCCTCTCTTTGTCGCAGAAACAATAATAGGCGTCCCCCTGCTCAATCAGCTGTTTTGCATACTTCATGTAGATTCCCTTGGCACACCGTTCACTCTGTACGTAGGGGCCGCAGTCTTTTTCCCTGCCCGGTCCCTCATCTGGAGTCAGGCCGGTTTTCTCCAGGGTCCGGTAAATAATGCCCAGGGCTTCTTCCTGAAAACGTTCCTGATCCGTATCCTCAATCCGCAGCATAAAATCTCCGCCTGCATGTTTTGCAATCAGATAAGCATACAGCGCCGTTCTTAAATTTCCCACATGCATTCTGCCTGTGGGGCTGGGCGCAAACCTGGTTTTTACTTTTGTCATAAGTTCCTCCTTCATCATAAAAAATGATAACGATAATAAAGGCGTGGATTATTCCTCCACACCTTTTGTCTTCAAATACTCTACCACATCGCCCACTGTCTGGAGATCAGCCAGATCATCCGACGGGATCTCAATGGAATATTCTTCTTCCAAAGCCATCACCAGCTCAAACAAATCCAGGGAATCAGCCCCCAGATCATCCTTAAATGAAGTATCCGGGAAAATCGTATTGGCATCGCAGTTCAACTGCTCTGCAATAATCTCTTTCATTTTCTCAAACATATCCTTCTCTCCTTTATACATCCAAAATATGTCATGCCGCTGATATCCAACACAACATGTACCCTATATGCTCAAAGCATACTCATATTTCTAATATTTGTCAACCTATTTTGCCAAAATCATTCCTCAATTTTATCCTGAAATTTAATCTGCCGCGATACGCTTAAGGCAATCCCCATCTCCACCATCAAAAACAGTACCGAAGTACCCCCGTAACTGATGAAGGGCAAGGTGATTCCAGTCGTGGGAATGAGGTTAATCACAACGGCAATATTCAAAATAACCTGAAGGGCGATGTGGGCAAAAATGCCCGTCACCAGCAAAGATCCATAAAGATCCGGCGCATTCTGGGCAATGAAGAACAGTCGATACAGCAGATAACAGAACAAAAGCAGCAGCATCACTCCGCCAAAAATTCCCAGCTCCTCACAGACAATGGAAAAGATCATATCGTTCTGCGCCTCCGGAACCGGACCCAGCTTCTGGGTACTGTTTCCCAGACCCTTTCCAAAAATACCTCCGGAACCGATAGCGTAGAGCGCCTGCATTACCTGATAGCCTCCCGATGAGGTATACTCTTCCGGCCTTAACCACACCAGAACCCTCTGGATACGGAAACTGCTGCTGCTGTCGACGGTAAGCGCCAGGTAAGCCACCGCCGCCGCAATTATAACGCTCCCTACTCCCAGGGTAATTAAAAAAGGCTTCGTTTTCGGATGGGAAATAAAGATCAGAATTACGGTAATCCCTCCGATAATCAGACCCGTACTTAAGTTGTCGGTCAGCAGATAAGCTCCGCCCGCCTGTATCACCCCTAAAAACAGCAAAAAGAGAACTCCCTTTAAGCTTTTCATTTTCCTGCCCATACTGATGATCACCACAGGAAGATATGTAATGATGGCGATTTTAGCAATCTCAGAAGGCTGGAACTGCATTCCCAGCTTCAGCCAACGCCTCGCGCCGTTGACTTCAACGCCCAGCGGCGACCATTTTACCATGGCCATAAGCACGAAAGCCACCAGGAAAATAAAACCTGACAGTTTGATCAGAATATGGTAATCAAATTTTGAAATAATGACGGCTATGATAACGGCTGCCAGACTGATCAGCGCCTGCCGGCCAAAATAATACATATCATCCCCGAACCTTGTCTCCGCTTCATAGGCGCTGGTGCTGTACAGCATGACCAGACCGAAGCAGATCAGCAGGATTACCACGGCCAGCAGGTTATAATCATAATAATCTGTTTTTTTCCGCATCTGGCTGATAAATTTTCCAATTGCTTTTCGCATTTCAATCACAATCCTTTTACCAACTTTATCTGTTAGTATAGCATGATTTTTTCAGAAATCAAACTTTTTATTTTATGGCATACTGCAGCAAACTTCCGAATCCTGTCTGACTCTCCCCTTCATCCAGATAAATTTCATGAGCCAGGGCCGGATCGTCTGTGATGATTCCATCCACCCCGTAGGTAATCATCCTTTTGATATCTCCGGGATAATTTACTGTCCATGCGTGCACTTCTTTTCCGCAGCTATGGGCCTCCTGCACAAATGCTCCCGTCACATACGTATATTTCACACTGAAAAAATCAGCCGCCTCAATATCGCTGACGCCCCCGTAAGTCATGGTCATAATATATCCCGTCCGAATGTCCGGATTCAGTTCCTTGGCCTGCTGCAGGAAAGAATAATTCATGGAAGTCAGTACGCACTGATCCACAAAATCATGTTCCTCCAGGCACTGAACTACCTTGCTGACAATGTTCTGATTATGACCGTTATTTTTCACTTCAATATTCAGTCCGATTTTTCCCCGGCTGTACTCAATGATTTCATCCAGCGTAGGAACCTGCTCTCCCAGAAATCGGCTGTTGAATTTTACCCCCGCATCCAACTGAGCCACTTCCTGGTATGTCATCTCCCATATATTCCCGTTATATCCTGTTGTTCTTTTCAAACTGGAATCATGAAGGAGAACCAGCACGTCGTCTTCCGTTTCCTGCACATCGATTTCCGCATAATCCGACATGGATTCCACTGCATATTTCACCGCACTCATGGTATTTTCCGGCGCCATAAGCGCTCCTCCCCGGTGAGCCGTCACCTTAAAAGAATCCAGAACCGTATTGTTTATCTGCCCCACAAAAAAAGTATAGTAGGAAAAAACCGCTGCTTCCGCCCCGACCAGAACCGCCGTCAGCAGATACACCGGTATTCGCTTGGAAAAAAATCTGTCGGCGTCTTCCTCCTTCAGATATCGCCGTCCCCGCCCTGGAAAGTAGATGGCTCCCACACTTAACAGACCGGTTACAATACCGGCGGAGCCTGCAAATATGGCCACAAAATTCTGGGCCTGAGCGCCATAGACAAGAACTCCGCTGACCCGTGCAGAAGGTTTCATAAAAATATAGATTACAACAACCACAATCAGGGAAAGGATCAGATATGCCGCCGCAGTGATAAGAAGAGTCAGTCCCTGCATCGCCAGAACTCCCGCCGCATACCGGCCCGCACGCCTTTTCAGCCTTGCGGCCGCTATTTTCAGTCCCGTACGGATTCTTTTTCCTTCCGCTATGCAGTAGGGCAGGGAAAATGAAATCACCACAGAACCTGCCAGCACCAACGCACAGAGCAAAAACAGCACCCATTTCCAGGGAAATGCTTTGTAAATCTGCAGCGCTGTAAATTCCAATATCCTGACGTTTATAATTTCCCAAATAATAAAGTGCAGTCCAAGAAAAGGAAGGGTGCCAAGGATATATACCGGCCAGAAAAATGGATGACGCCGGATAAACCCAACTCCCTTTACGATTCCCTGTTTTGCCATGGCAAGGGCGTGTACCTTTTGATCGTTTACCGAGCACTGAACCGCCCAGAAGACGGCAGATATCTCAATAAGCATAAAAAAGGCCAGCAGCACAGTCATAAGAGCCAGACAGACCAAGGTCAGCGGATGAAGGATGAATCTGCTGTAATTTTCCGCCGTCAGATAACTGAACCCCTGTCTTTTCAGGAGTACCCGAATCAGCCAGTTTGCCAGCAGCCAAATGGCCGCCGTTACCGCCGATCGGTAAAGTATTTCAAAAAGGACCAAGCTGATTCCATTCTTTTTTCCAATCTGCCAAACACTTTTTAAGATACCTTTCATGAATGATCACATATCCTTTGCTCTGTCCCTATTTCAATTCAATTTCTTCAAGATCATCGGGCACATATACCGGACCGGAAAATTCCAAAGCCGCTTCCCGGGTATAGCGCTCCTTCCGGCGCTGCAAATCGCTGTCCTCTGTGTGGAACAGAATCAGTCTGCCCGCCTTAAGAGCAGCCGCCGATTTTCCTGCATCCCTTGCCGTGCTGTGGGATTTTTCATAAGGGTTAAACCGTTCTCTCTCCTCATACAGACAAAAGGCCTCGCTCATCAGCCAGTCGCTTTTCACCGCCTGGTCATAATTCTGTCGGTGAAAGGGTTCATCCCCCAAGAAAGTAAGACTCTGCCCATCAGGAAGCTGCGCCCGGAACCCAAACTGTTTCGCTTTAACCGATCCGATATCAAAAAA
This sequence comes from Ruminococcus sp., assembly GCA_050944435.1. GTDB lineage: Bacteria > Bacillota > Clostridia > Lachnospirales > Lachnospiraceae > Ruminococcus_G. The sequence goes on along the minus strand of JBMNRB010000014.1, from coordinate 16,719 downwards.
ACGAAATTGTATTCCCATTTTTTTCACTTCCTGTCCATCTTCAATCACATGAAACTTAATCTTATCCTGAAACAGTTTCACCAGTTTTGCCGGAAGCAGTTCACGGCAGAAGGATTGAACCAGAGCAGCCAGCTCTTCATGACAATATACATGAAACGTTTTATCGTACTGACCGCTTCTTATTCTGGAGGCAATGATCCTGATCACCCAGATAGTTCCCAGGACATGATCGGTATGGGCATGAGAAATGAACATGGCTCTCACCTTTTCAAAGGGGATTTTCGCCTTCTCCATCTGAGTGAGAATTCCATTCCCGCCCCCTGCGTCCACCAGAAAGTACTCTGTTTCCTGTTTTATCGCAAAACATGTATTGTAACATTGAGTCACCAGCGCATTGCCGGTTCCCAGCATAATCAATTTTGTATTCACCGTTTCTCCTCTTCTATGCGGCGTGCTCACATTTTATACCTGCCGTCATAATATATAATGAAATATGAAACCAAGAAAGGCAGTTCTTATGGATAGATACACCATGAATCGGCCGGATCCCCGGTCACGGTATCAGAAAAATCCGGCGGGCCAGAACCAGATGCCACAGATCTCCAGCCAGCGCACCGTCAATCAGTTCTGTTCCCAAGACAACATGTATCGTCACGTTGATCAGATGATTCCGGCCATGGCATACGTACCTATGCAGGAATTCAATACCACTTTCGACTCCTGCCGCGCACTGAAAATGGGCACTGTATTTCCGGAACTCTGCAAACCATTCTGCGGAAAGCGAGGTGTCAGAAGATGATGTCAAAATCCCCAAGCGAAGCTCAGCTCTTACAGTGGATTGACGAGTTCAGTTTTGCCGTCAACGATCTTGTGCTGTTTCTCAACAGCCATCCCAATAACCAGCAGGCTATGGCCTGCCTCCGGGAAAACTTGAAAAACAGAAATGAAGCTCTGGCGGAATATGCCCGCCGTTTCGCTCCTCTGACCATTGATACCGCCAACGATGCACAAAGCTCCCGCTGGCAGTGGATTTCCGCTCCCTGGCCATGGGAAAAGAAAGGAGGCCGTTGTTAATCTATGTGGAATTATGAAAAACGACTTCAATATCCCGTAAATATTACCGGCACCAACGCTAAGCTGGCCCAGACGATTATCAGCCAGTTTGGAGGTCCGGACTGCAATAAGATATGGTACGTATCAAAACTTAACCTTTATTCCGTTTTTATTATGCCACAAACCGCTCTTTTTCACAATTGTAAAATCAGACATAATAACGGATTTGGAGCTGCCCTTCCTTTCTCCAGAAAACAATTTCCGAAATAAAAGATCTCAGTATCCGGTTTTTATCGCCCTCACTGAGGGAATGCCAAGAAAGCATCCGGATCAGATCGCCGGCCTTAATTTTCTTCTGCCATACTTTCCCGCTCTGCTGTTCTGTTCCTCTTTTCTCCAGATCCCGGATACTGTTCAGCACCGCCGCTTTCTTCCTTCCATATTCTTCCAGCGTATCAATTCCTTTCTCATAAGCTTCCTCAATTCGCCGCCTTCGTCTTCTCTCCGCTTTCAGCAGCATTTCCACATCTTTTTCTTCCATGACTTCTTTCTTTTTCAATTCCGGGATAACCGCTTCCGCCCCTTCCAGATCTTCTTCAATTTTCTGCATCACTGCCTGATTCAATTTATCCAGGGTAATATAATGACTTTCCAAACAAAGTCCCCTTGCATACCGGCAGCACTGTATCGCCTTTCCTGCGGCAGTCCGGGTCAGCGTACTGCCGCAGCATGAACACCGCACCAGTCCCTGGAGCATAAACTCCTTTCTGCATCCCCCGGAACTTTCTTTCCTTGCTCTTTTATTTTTTCCCATGAGCTGCTGTACCGCATAAAAAGTGTCTTCCCCAATTAACGGCTCATGGTCTCCGTCCGCCAGCACCGTCTTTACCTCCCCCTCCTTTTCCACATTTCTGCGCATTTTCCCCATGTATACAGGATTCGACAAAATATAGGCAACCGTCCTTCCCCCGAAAGGATTTCCCCGGTTGGTACAAATCCCCATTTCATTCAGTCTGGCTGAAATCTTTCGAAAAGAAAATCCCCTCAGATAATCTTCGAAAATCATCCGGACAGCCGCGCCTTTTTCTCCGTCCACGACAAATTTTCCCTTTCCCATATGATATCCAAAGGGCGGCGCCGAAACCACTCCTCCCCTGGAAAATTTTTCATTCATCCCCCTGCGCACCTCCTGGGCCAAATTGACAGAATAATATTCATCCATGGCTTCCAAAAGGGCTTCTATCAAAATCGCAGTGGGATCGTTTCCCAATTGTTCCGTTACGGAAATCACATCAATCCCGCAGTCTTTGCGCAGCATGGATTTGTAAAAGATACTGTCCTGCCGGTTTCTGGCAAATCTGGAAAACTTCCACACCAGAATCACATCGAAGGGCCGCGGTTTCTTTTTGGCCATACGTATCATGCGCATGAACTCCGGACGGTTGCCGGCATTTCTGCCGCTGATTCCCTCATCGCAGAAAACAAAGGAATTCTCCAAGGTAATCTGATGCTGTCTGCCGTATTCCTGTATTTTTTTCAGTTGACTTTCCGGTGAATATTCCAACTGATCTTCTGTAGACACGCGGATATATGCAGCTCCTGTCTTCATGATTAAAGATCTCCTGTATGATTATTTCCATTGTATGAATTCCGCTGATGGAAAGATGACCAGGCAATCATGCATACACTGTAAAAAAAGAGGTTTCCATGACCGAGCGCCAGACTTTATCCTTTCTTCCTTCACAGATTGTTCTGTCCGACGGCAGAATAATCTGCCTTTTATCATTGTCAGAAGAAGAACAAAAAAATCAAAAACAGCAGATTTTTCAGAATATAGCTTCCCGTTTGAGTTTTTGTTCTCTTGTTCGTTAATTTATTATCTTTCCATTCATTACACTTTATGATTATCTTATGTTTTTTATAAAAATATTGACAGTTCTTTTGGAAAGATGGTATACTTCTCTCGTAAATTAAAAGGACTTCATGACTGACGGATAACGTGGAGTACCACGAGGGAATGGAGTACCTGGACAGCCGACCGTCTGGGCAGCATCTTTTTTTGATGCTGTCCTTTTTGTTTTCGCCGGCAAAAAGGCAGCATCCGGAAGATGTCACACATAATACAGGAGGAAATTTACATGTTTACACAATGGAATGGGTTCAATGGCGGCAACTGGCAGACATCCATCGATGTCCGGGATTTTATTCAGAAAAACTATACCCCCTATGAGGGCGACGATTCTTTTCTGACCTCATCCACCCCGCGGACGGAACAGCTTTTACATAAGCTGGAAAATCTGCTGGCTCTGGAACGGGAATTCGGCGGCGTGCTGGATATCGACACACAAACTGTCACTTCACTTTTGAACTATAAGCCAGGATACCTGGACAAGGAACGGGAGCTGATCGTAGGTCTTCAGACAGACCGTCCGTTAAAGCGGGGTGTCAATCCCTTCGGCGGTCTTCGCATGACGAGAGACGCCTGCAAAGCCTACGGGTATGAATTATCCCAGAAAGTGGAAGATGAATTTCAGTATCGCACCACCCACAATGACGGAGTTTTCCGTGTCTATAACAAAGAGACGAAAGCTGCCCGGCACTGCGGGCTGATCACCGGTCTTCCCGACGCCTATGGCCGCGGCCGCATCATCGGTGATTACCGCCGCGTTGCCCTCTACGGAATTGACCGTCTGATTGAAGAGAAACAAAAGGATAAAGACCTCCTCGGCATGGAGCTGATGGATGTGGATCACATACGGCAGCTGGAAGAACTCTACCAGCAGATTAATTTTCTCGGAAAACTCAAAGATATGGCCGCCCTTTATGGCTTTGATATTTCAAAACCCGCCGGCACAGCCCAGGAAGCCATTCAATGGCTGTATTTTGGTTATCTTGGCTCCATCAAAGAACAGAACGGCGCTGCCATGAGTCTGGGCAGAGTATCCACTTTCCTGGATATTTATATGGAGAGAGACCTTGCCTCCGGCCGTCTGACGGAAGCCCAGGCCCAGGAACTGATGGATGATTTCGTGATGAAACTGCGTATGGCGCGCCATCTGCGCACTCCGGAATACAATGAACTGTTCGGCGGGGATCCCATGTGGATTACAGAATCTCTCGGCGGCATGGGCGAAGACGGAAGAACTCTCGTAACAAAGAATACTTTCCGGATGATGCACACACTGTATAACTTAAAGCCGGCGGCGGAACCCAATCTCACCGTGCTCTGGTCAGAGAACCTGCCGGAAAACTTTAAAACATTCTGCGCAAAAGTTTCCTGTGATACAGACGCCCTTCAGTATGAAAATGACGATCTGATGCGACCCCAGTTCGGCGATGATTATGCCATCGCCTGCTGTGTATCCGCCATGCGGATCGGAAAGGAAATGCAGTTCTTCGGCGCCCGCGCCAATCTGGCCAAAATGCTCCTGATGTCATTAAACGGCGGACGGGACGAAAAGCTGAATATCCAGCTTGGCCCCGTACACGAACCTTATCAGGGAGAACATCTGGATTACGAGGAAGTGCTGAAACTTCTGGATTTTTATCGCCCCTGGGTGGCAAAAATGTATGCCAACACGATGAATGTAATCCACTACATGCATGATAAATACGCCTATGAAAAAACTCAGATGGCCCTCCACGACACGAAGGTTCATCGGTATATGTCTTTTGGCGTCGCCGGGATGAGCGTACTGGCCGACTCTCTTTCCGCCATTAAATATGCAAAGGTAAAATGCATCCGCGACAAAGAAACCGGACTGATCACCGACTTTGAAATCACCGGCAGTTATCCCGCCTTTGGAAATGATGACGACCGGGTGGATTCCATCGCCTGCGAACAGGTGGAACTGTTTTTCAACGAACTGAAAAAGACTCCTTTATACCGGAATGCAGAACATACGCTGTCCATTCTGACCATTACCTCCAACGTGGTTTACGGCAAAAAAACCGGCTCCACACCCGACGGCCGAAAAGCCGGCGAACCCTTCGCTCCAGGCGCCAACCCCATGCACGGCCGGGAAAAGAACGGCGCTCTGGCCGCTTTGAATTCGGTAGCCAAACTTTCCTACCGTTACTGCAAGGATGGAATTTCCAATACTTTCTCCATTGTTCCCCAGGCCCTGGGAAAAACCAATGAAGAACGATACGACAATCTGGTCTCCATTTTGGACGGTTACTTCAAACAGAACGCCCATCATTTAAACGTAAACGTTATGAACCGGGAAACTTTAATCGATGCCTACCATAATCCGGAAAAATATCCCAATCTGACCATCCGGGTATCCGGCTACGCCGTAAACTTTTACAAGCTCAGCCGCGAACAGCAAAGAGAAGTTATCTCCCGTACGTTCCACGAGGCGGTATGATAATGGAAACATCAGGATATATCCACTCCTTTCAGTCCATGGGAGCGGTGGACGGCCCCGGCCTTCGGTATGTAATTTTTCTGCAGGGCTGCCCTCTGCGGTGCGTTTACTGTCACAATCCGGATACCTGGGAGTTTGGGAAGGGAGAAAAATTTCTCCCTTCCCAGATTGTCCAGAAAGCGCTCCGCTTCGCACCTTATTTGAAGCAGAAAGGAGTCACCATCACCGGCGGCGAACCTCTTTCCCAGCCCGCTTTTACGGCGGAACTTCTGGCAGCGCTGAAAGAAGCCGGTTTTCACACCGCCCTTGACACCAGCTGTATAGGCAGCCTTAACCAGGCGGAGAAAATACTGGATTATACAGACCTTGTGCTGGCCGACGTAAAGTTTTTATCATCAGAAGAATACCAGAAATACTGCCGCGGCAGTTTCTCCCAGGTAAAAGAATTTCTGGCTCTTACAGCGAGAAAAAACGTCCCCCTTTGGATACGCAGGGTAGTCGTCCCTGAACTGAACGATACCCAACAGCATCTTGGTGATCTTCTTCATTTTTTAAAGGATTTTCCCAATGTGGAAAAGATAGAGCTGCTGCCCTTTAGGAAGTTATGTCTGGAAAAGTACAACAGTATGGGCATCCCCTTTCCCCTGGCCAATACTCCGGAACTTTCCCCGGATCGTCTCAAGGAACTGGAAGCCCTGATACCATATCCTTTTGCCATTGGGAGGTCCTGATGGTGAGCTGGCCGCTTCCATGCGATATCTGTCTCAGCGCTACACCATGCCCAACCGAACCTGCATGGGAATGCTGACAGATATCGCTACCGAGGAGCTGGGCCACCTTGAAATGATCGGAACCATTATCTATCAGCTCACCTGCGACTTATCCATGGAAGAAATCGAACGTTCCGGATTTGATAAATACTATGTGGATCACACGCTGGCCCTCTGGCCCCAGGCCGCAGGCGGCATTCCCTTTAACGCCTGCGAGTTTCAGTCCAAGGGCGATCCCATCACGGATCTTTTTGAAGATATGGCCGCAGAACAAAAGGCCCGATCCACCTACGACAATATTCTTCGTCTGGTAAAGGATTGTCCTGAAATAGCTGATCCCATCAAATTCCTTCGCGAACGGGAAATTGTCCACTTCCAGCGTTTCGGCGAAGCGCTCCGCACTGTGCAGGAAGATCTGGACGCCAATAACTTCTACGCCTTCAACCCCAGTTTTGATATGCCTGCCAAATGCAGCTGCAGCGACTGCTGAACCCATGGAAGGAGCATTTTTTGAAATTCTCAGTTCCCTGTTAAGAATGCCCCTGCAGGCCCAGGCGCTGATTCACGGAAGTCAGACCCATCCTGATCTCACCGGAAACGTATATTTTTATCCCCTCTGGAACGGTACCTTTATCATTGCGGAAATAGAAAATCTTCCCCTGTCCTCTCAGATATGTGACGGGAAAATTTTTGGTTTCCACATTCACGCCGGAAGCCAGTGCCTGGATAATGGCGACGGCCCCTTCGGAACGACAGGAAGCCATTTCAACCCTGATAACTGTCTCCACCCCTCTCATGCCGGAGATCTGCCTCCTCTCTTTGCCGATGAGGGTTACGCCCTTTCCATGTTTTATACCGGACGGTTTTATCCTGAGGAAGTGATCGGAAAAACAGCAGTCATTCACGATATGCCGGACGATTTCACCTCCCAGCCTTCGGGAAACTCCGGGGCGAAAATTGCCTGCGGTGAAATCACCCCGGCGGTCGTTCCCTGACCATCAAAAAGATCCGTAAAGTTTTGTATTTACGGTGATAACAAAGCATTTACGCTAATATACTATAATGCCGACAGGCAGAAAGCTAAAAAGAGAGAGCTGCTATTGGATTGCGGTTCTCTCTTTTTTGATATTCTTTAAATATCTGAATTCAATTTTTTAACAATTTCCTTTATGTTCTTAACACAACTTATACAGTATTTTTCTTTTACCTGAATACGTCTCCCTAAACTCCTATGCCCCGAAAGCTGCGTGGCACAACCATAAATGAAACAAGTAGGCTTTCTCTACCTGTTGTTACATGTTATACTTCTTACCTCCTGTAGTAGTCAGCACCACGAGTGATGGCGTGTTTGTTCTGAGTTGATGCAGAGTCGGGAGTCTGTAACTCCGGTTCAATCTTTTCCTGCCCGGCTGCCAAGATGTTTTTGATACTCTTGTAGCTGGTACTCGCTGTATAGGAAAGCGCCTTCCGGCACGCTGCTTCCAAACGCTCAGCAGAGTATTTATCTGCCAGTTTCAGAACACTTCTTTTCGCTTCCAAATGACTTCTGATTTTTTTAGAGTTTTCTCTGCTATAAGTTTCATTAACCAAGGTCTTGACAGGAACTACAAGATGTGTATCTGTCATGTTTGCAGTAAGTGAATCGTAGTTATCGTTTATGGCAATAAATCTTACCCCCATCTGAGGAAATACCTTTTGAATATACCTGTCGACCTCAATATGATCTCTTCCAAAGCGTGATAAGTCTTTTACAATAATACAGTTAATTGACTTTTTCTCAATTTCCTTCATCATTGCTTGAAAACCAGGCCGATTAAAATCCGTTCCGGTATATCCATCATCCTTAAAAGTCTCAATAATTGCCATATCTTCAGTACTTTTAAAGTATGAATCTATAAGAATTGCTTGATTAACAATAGATTCACTTTCTTCCTTATCTCCATCATCAATGCTTAATCGCAGATACTTACATGCAAGCCACATATTTTTTTGCATAAAAAACACTCCTATCTAAAAATTCTGCTCAAAGCAGTACCCTTAAATAGAAGCGCTCTATTCTCAATTTAGTCCTGCTTGTATTATAGCACACTTCTCTTTCTGTGAAAATATGAAATTATTTCTTTTTTTGACATCTTCTTCTCTAATATTAAATGAAGTTCTTTCCTGCTCTTCTTGCCACTAATTGTTTTGTACAATCAGCAAAAGACAGAGCCTCATGACTTTTTAGAACACTTTTTACCACATATCCATTATCCTCATAGAAATATGGATTTTCACCCGCATGTTCCATATAGTATCGTATTCTATCCTCATATGTTTTTCCATCATTATCAATCAATGAAGAATAACTGACAAGATTTTCTCTTGCAACATCTTGTATGTTTACTTCTTTTAATCGTTCTAATTCATCTACCTTAAACATAAAATCACCTCTTTTTGATATAGTCATTCCCAAATTAAGGAAGTATTATTACAGTCTGTTTGTTATATTCTGTAAAATAACAATTTACCCATGAATAAACTGTTATTAACACAAAAAACAGTCCATACATCTTTATCAGGATCAACCTTTCCCTCCTCTCCCGTTTGGCTGCACAGGAATACGGCAGAGTAATCCTCTGCCGTACAACCTCTATAGCCAATTTTCGATTATTAAACAGTGCTCGCTCGATTCTATTTATCCTCGATACCCCGAATCGTTTATCCTGCTTTTGCAGGAAGGGAATAACAACCTGTCCGATTGCATACATCGGACCACAACCAAAAAAATTAGTTCTTTCAGCTCCGGCAGTTCATAGGATTACCGGTCACGGATCTACTACAATCCGCAATCCATGGATACTGTTGAATATACTCCTGCAACTGTTCTTCCGTCATAGTCCAAATCCCGTTAGATGTAACAAGTTCACCATCAACCCAATCTGGATGATCTGCAAAAAGCTGTTTGAGCGAAGTGTAGTTTACATTTCTTTTTTCATTATAGTATTGGAGCATATAATCTGTAATAGCGGTATCTCCTGTATAACCAGCTTTTTCCAAATAATCATAAATCTGACACATCATCTCAAAAGTTATAGCTGCACTACTGTTCACTTCGAAAATATCCTCATAAAAATAAAAGGGAAGCATCGCACCAGCTAATTTAATTGGCATATATTGCCCGTCATAAGTAAGAACGGGCAGCATACTCCCATCTTCCATACTGCCAAAATTACTTGTATCTCCCGGTGCAAGGACAAAGCTGTTGTCTTTGTAGCGATATGTTTTTCCAGATTTATTTTGGATTATAATCCGAAACTTATAATGATCACCAGGCATTTGGGTATCATTTTCCCACATTTCCAATGCACATTTGGATAAATCAATAACGATATTTTCACCTGCATCTTCATTGATTACGTAGTAAAATTTGTATACCCCGCTTTCATCCTTTTCATATCTGTCATAAACCACGCCCTTAGATTGTTCTTTTGTATAATCAACTTCAGACGTTTCTCCCAGAATCCCCGCTCTGGCCTGATGTGTCTGTTTCAGCTCCTGTGATTTTGACACATTACTCTTTTTCAGAAAAGCCTCTGCAGTTGAGTCTTTGCTCTCTCCGGTCTGATTCTCTGACTGGATATTCTCTTTCTTGTCTGTCGCCTGCTCCTCATCCTGATTTTTCTCTACAGGCTCCGCAAGCTCCTTCTGTGTGTTTTCCTGTGGGATGATTTCTGTTGATTCTTCCGACCCAGCATTGACTTCTTCAGACGCATATGTCGTACCAACACACATTGTCATCAGCATTGCCGTTATCAAAATACATGCCACTCCCTTTGAAATCATCGAGCGCTTCCTATTTCTTTTATCGCCCATTTTTACTCCTTTCTTTCTATTTCCATCTACATAATCTAACTTCTTATTAGTGATTGATTTAACATCATAATGTTAGTTATGTTGTAATTTGCAAAGAAAAGCACAATTTGCAGAGTATATTTATGATTAAATAGGGAACCTTTTCGCTTTGAAATGTATTTTTTTATAATTTTTTATCAAATTATGTCGAAACGTACTTTCAGGCATTTTTTTGATGCAAAAAACTCCGGCTCCAAAGTAACAATAAGCAAAGAAAAGCAACGAATTATACAATATTTTATGCTTGACTTTTTCTGTTTCCATATGTAACATAAAAATAGTATAAATTTTCTAAATTATGTACATTTTTTCCACAACATAACTAGCATTATGTTGTGATTTTTTTTCCCAACAAATCCAGTCGTTCGATATTTCTTCTCCACTCTTCCAGTTTCCCACAGGTATAAATCCGTGTCACTTCTACACTACTGTGTCCAAGAATGTCGGCCAGATGCACTATATTTTTTGTTTTTTCATAAAATGTCCTGGCAAATAAATGTCGCAGATTATGAGGAAATATTTTTTCTTCATGAATCTGTGCCCCTTTCGCCAACGTTTTCATTTCCCTCCAAATATTGCTCCGATCCTTGGGTTTTCCACTTTTTGTCCGAAAAATCGGTCCAGATTTATACTGTTTGGCTTTTACATACCGAGCAAGTCTTTTTTTTGTCTCTCTAGGAATCATCACAATACGACACTTCCCTTTGTTCCACACTTTAACACTTCCTCTTTTTATACTCTGTACCGTAATAAACTGGAGCTCACTGATGCGAATTCCAGTAGAACAGATTGTTTCCATCAGAAGTGCAAGCTCTTCTTTCTTTTCTTTTCGAGCAGTCTGCAATAATTTCAGATATTCTTGTTTCGACAGACTTTTTTCTTCCTTTTGAAACATTTGATTTTGAATACGCAGACGCTTCACTTTCAGATGCTGCAAATCCATAGCAGAAAAAAACTGGTTCAAGGCTGCCAACATAGAGTTCACACTGCTGTATTGGTAATCTTCTGTCAATGCCTGCCGGTATTTTACTACTTTCTCTTTACTCACCTGACGTTCTTTTCCAAGATAACGGTAAAAAGTTCTCACATCTGTCAGATATTTTCGAATAGTTGCCTGCGCACATTCTTTTTCCCGCAGATAATCTGCAAATCTTTCAATATCTTTTTCTTTCAGTTCTATCAACGCCTTTGTTTCTATCTGATACATTTTTGTTCCTCCTGACTTTTTTCTGATTAGTTTTTCCTTCTTTTCAAATACTAATGCTTCCAAAAATGAAAAAGCTGAAATACCTTTAAATCTTCTGGTATATCAGCTTTCCTATTTTTCTATTCACTTATGATGAATTATCTATCCTTCAAAACAATACGCAAAGGGAAGCAGTTCCTTCGCCCGGACTTTGCATGGCTTTCCTCCTACCGCAAGAAGCACAGCGCACTCCGGCATATAATCACACAGTATCTGCCGGCAGTTCCCGCACGGCGGGATCACCTCTTCGCCCTGTCTGCCCCGCACCGCTACGATCGTTTCAAACTCCCGCTCCCCGGCAGTGATGGCCGCTCCTATGGCCACCTGCTCCGCGCAGGCGCCATGGAGAGAATATACATTGACCCCGGTATAGATCTTTCCATTTTTACACCGGATAGCCGCTCCGACGGTATGATTACAGTCTCTGTCATCATAGTTTTTCCGGATTACCTCTCTGGCACTTTCCACCAGTTCTCTGTCTTTTTCTGTCCACTCGCTCAATTTTTCTCTCTCCTTCTGCGCTGTTTATTTCAGGATTCCTCTCTCCATGTCCCGGAAGATTCCCGGAATCTCCTTTAGCTGCGCAAAACTTCCTCTCTGAACAATCTCCCCTTTGTCCATAACGATGATCTCATCACAGTTTTCCAGTGTGGAAAGCCGGTGAGCAATCGAGATTACGGTCGTTCCCTGTTCCCGGATCATCTTCTCAATCTCCGTCTGTATGATCTTCTCCGAAGTATTGTCCAGCGCGGAAGTCGCCTCATCCAGAATCAGAATCCGCGGATTCCTCAAAAATACTCTCGCAAGAGCGATCCGCTGTCTCTGTCCCCCGGAAAGATTCCTTCCTCCTTCGGAAATCTGGAACTGGTATTTCCCCGGAAGATTTTCAATCACCTGATCCAGACATGCTTTGCGCGCAGCCTCTTTTACTTCTTTCAGCGCAACCTCCCGTGTCATACCGTAACGGATATTGTTAAAGACCGTATCCGCAATAAGAAACGGCGTCTGCGGTACAAGTGTCACAAACTCCGCCAGTTCCGGACGGGAAAATACCGCAAGGCTTTTTCCCCCAAGGCGCACATTTCCCTCCGCCGGTTCCAGCTTGTCAAGCACTTTGATCAGACTGGACTTGCCGCAGCCACTGGGACCCGCAATCCCGAGAAATTCTCCGGGCCGTACGGTAAGGCTGAGCCGCTTTAAAATTTCCCGGTCTTTCTTTTCCGCATAGGCAAAACAGACATCCTCGAGCACGACTCCATTTCCTTCCGGGAGCGCTAAAACGTTTTTTTCTGTATCCTCTGCATAGGAAAAATCCGGTGTGATCTCCACCATCCGGAAATAGTCTTCCGCCAGAACCACACATTCCGAAAATTCATCAAGAATCCTGTGCAGTTCCCGCAGCGGTCCTGTCAGCTGCATAAAACAGAGATACGCCGTAAGAACCGTTCCAATCGTAATAATCCCACGGGCTGCCAGTAATACCGACATAGCGATCACAAGCACGTGAAAAACTGCCTCATTGATAAACTTCAGGCAATCATAAAAGGCCATCGCCTTGTGATGGCGCATCTCTTTTTTCCGCAGATGCTCCGAACGGTCTGAAATCCGGGCGCTCTCCACATGAGCGCTGTCCAGGGAACGGATCGTCTCAATCCCTCCCAGAAGCTCCACCATCGTCCCATCCAGCTCTGCCTTTGTATTCATCAGCTCCACACGGATTCCTTTCTGTGTAGAGATCTGGCGCAGAACAATCCCTGTGCCGACCGGTATGACAAGAATCGTCAGAAACGCGATCGGAAGCGGCAGCTTTACAAAAATCGTTATGACGGCCGCAACGCCTGTTGCTACCGCCGGAGCAAAATCCATAAAGATCAGTTTGATCAATTTGGTTGTCCCCTCCAGGCTCCGGTTCAGACGGCCGTGTATGTTTCCGGTCATATTTCCCCTGAAATACGCAAGTGGCGCTCTCAGAAGAGAATCCGCCGCCTTCTGCCTGCCGGTCTTCTCTACATAGGTCGCGGTATCTTCCACCATCAGTCTCCGCACAACCTTAATCACCTCATTAACTACATTCACAGCCAGAATAAACACAAGAATCGGAATCACCTTCCGAAACCTTATTCCCTGCTCCGCCAGGACATGATCTGTCAGATATCCGACCGCCAGCGGCGTAAACTGCGTCAGGGCCGCAGACACCGCCAGAATCACGAGAACCGCCGCAAACTGTATTCTCTGTTTTCTGTGCAGAAAGGAAAAAACCTGCCGGAATAGCTTTTGTCTGTCTTTCGTTGACTGTTTCATGACAACCACCTCTCGTATCTTTAACCTTTGCTCTCACTGTGCGGGAAACATCCCGCCTCTTCGCCGCACGCGCCGTAAACGGCGCCTCTTATCACTTCCGTCAGCACCCTGCAGGATTGCTGCTTCTGCATCAGCAGAGACAGAAGATTGGAAAAAACAAATTCTACAAATTCTGTCCGGGTGCACCTTTCACTGAAAAATTCCTTTTTCACTCTCTGATCCGCCTCAAGGGAAGACAATAATTTTATCTTAATATAGTCAAAATACTGTCCCATCACTTCCCGTCCCTGATCAAGCCCGCTTTTTTCGACACTCATGGAATGCGCGCTGAAAAAATACGGATATTTCTCTCCTCCGCTTTTTACGCAATAAAAAAGTTTCTCCACAGTCTCCAGAAAACCTTCCGTATCAGGGCTGTCTGCAATTTCCTGAATAATCTCAATCCAGATTGCCTCAACCGTCGCAATCATCAGATCATTTTTAGAAGGGAAATAATTATATATCGAACCAACCGCCACACCGCATTCGGACGCCACTTCCCGCATATTGATCGCCACAAGTCCCCTGCGGGCCGCGATGGCTTTTCCCGCCGCCAGAATGTCCTCTCTTGATGTCACTGTCTTATTCATATACACCTCCATGAACCACGTTCATTATATGCTTTCTCTGATTGCTTTGTCAAACTTCTCCGGGCTTTAAAAATCCGGCAGCCCGTAAAAAAACGGGAATGTGCCGCAGCACATCCCCGCACCTTGAGCAGTGTTAATCTTCTTCCTTTTTCATATATCTTTCATGGAATTCCTGTGCGCTGATCGGACGGCTGTACAGATATCCCTGTCCGCATTCGCAGCCCAGCTGTTTTAAGAGACTCTCATCTTCTTCCGTTTCAATCCCTTCCGCCACCGTCGAAATTCCAAGCTTATGCGCCAGCGAAAGAATCTGCTCCAGAATGATCCGGTTGTTGGAATCCTTCCCCTCACAACCATTTCTCAAAAATCCCCGGTCCAGCTTCAGCTCATCGATGCTGATCTGGGCAAGCATGTTCAGGGAAGAGTATCCGCTTCCGAAGTCATCCATTGCCACCTCAAAACCTTTCGCATGTCTCACACATCCTTCCTCGTTTTAGTATTGAACGATAAACTGCCGTCCTTCGCCATGTGGGCGTCATTATTCGCTTCCGTTTTTACGGCTATCCTTGTCAATTCAAGGTCCTCGGACTACTACGACGGCTCCGTTACCATGCTGAATATTCAGAGTCATCTCTCTTGCTTTTTACACTTGAGATTTATCACCTTTTGGCATTACTCATAGCCACTTTGGCATTTCAGTTTAGGTAATCCCCGTTTAGGTCATAAAGATGAGATTCATTCTATTCTCGGATGGGACTTTTGCTCTTTTCCATTACTTATGGATGGTCTGTTTCGAATATCTCACAAATCGCAGACACACTAAATACGATTTGCCGAAACACCAACGTATCATCTTCCTTTTCGTTGTTGAGATGGTTAGCTCAGACCTCGGGCTATCCTTAAGGCAGTATAGCTTTCATCCTTATATAGAATCTTTCGTCTCGACACTCAGTCGCAGCTTGGAAGCATTCCCAAGGAAGGCATACAATCAAGTAAGATCACATCATACTTATCCTTTACTCTGCTTAATATTTGTTTAAGTACAAATTCCCGACTCATGGCATTAACAAGCTGAACATCGGTCCCCGCCATTCCGATATTGGAGCAGATAATATCAACACCTTCCTCTGAATGCTGAATAAAGCAATCATCTGGGATATCTTCGTCACTTAATATCATTTCCATCAGCGTGGTAAGTGTTTTATTGCTATCATCGCAATCACGGAAGCCAAACATCATTTCCGATAACAATATCCCCCTTATTATCCCATGCTTTTGTAATATTCCTTACATCTAATCCCCATTCTTCAAAAAAGATAGGAAATGGATAGGTTGACAAAGAAGTTAACGTATGATTTGCGCTATTGAAAATAAATTTTGCTCCGCATGCTATGGAACAAAATTTCCCAATTATCAGTTTATCTTTATTAACCGGATATTGGTACAAAACATTGTTCTTTTCAAAATCTTTTGGTTCTCTGACAAAATCGTTATATATCGTATAATCACCAACTGTGATATTAGGATTGGTAATAACATTTTTCAAATAAACCGTTTCTTTATCCTTTGAACGAGGATAGATTTTCTGCTGCATGACTACTCCTTTCCTGCTTCGCTGACGGAAACATAAATTTTACAATATGTTCAAAGTGATTATTCTCTGCATAATATACCGCCTGTTCTTTTGCAGAGTAAACAAATGAAACTCTGGTAGCCCATTCACCTTCTTGCCGAACAGTATAAAGCAATGCAAATGCGTCAGAGATTGAAAAATCATTTTTATAGCTGTCTAATAATTGCAAAGCTCTTTCGTATCGGTTATCACCCTGTACAATAAATTTTTTTGTACTTTCCGGATTCATCAAAGAGTAATTCGTTATTAAGGAATATCTTTTATGTTCTTCCCAATATCCAATCCCCGGCTCAATTATTAACACGTGTCCATGAACATCTGATAGCATTGCCTGCATCGTGGCATCCGGCGCATAGGTAATTTTCTTTGACTTTACAATTTGAAGCGCTTCATCAAAAGAAAGCTGTGCTTTGATAAACTGCTCCGTCAAATCTGCAATCGTCATACAGTTTGGGCTGTCTTGATATGTTCCGGCAGGGTTTCCATGTACATATAACAACGTTCCAACATTTCCATTTTTATTCACTCCATGATAAGAATGATACGTTCCGTCTGATCTCAAAATTCCGATATAGAAACGCTCCTTTTCTTCAATCACTTTATGTTTCCATACAGCTTTCTTATGTCTTTTTCTTATCTTACCGCCATTATGGTAGAGATTCTATACACCATACAGTAAAAACCAATCTGTATAAAATAAGGGGCTGTGAAAAAAGCATAGCCCAAAATCGAGTAGGAGGCGGTGATTAGCCGCCGTCCTCTCACAGCACCGTACGTACGGTTCTCGTATACGGCGCTTTCAATAGTTGATGTGCAGTGACTG
>JBMNRB010000013.1:0-87587 GCA_050944435.1 Ruminococcus sp. | reverse complement strand
AAAATCATTTCGTAAATTTTTTAATTATATAACTTTGTTATTTCATCTACGTGTTCTTCCATTGTTTTAATGACAACCTTATCACATATATACTTATTCATTTTTTCAAGTTCAGTATAATCAGTCTTTAAAATACTTTCTATGACATTCTCAAGCTCATTTACATTCGGTTGAGCAATCCATCCATTTTTACCTGGTTCTATTAAGTCCTTCGAACCTGCATGAGATGATACTATAGCAGGTACCCCGTAACTCAATGCCTCTAAAACTGTAAATCCAAAAGTTTCATTCCAAATACTAGGTAAAATTAATACATCTGTTTTTTGAAATACTGATTCAATTTGATCATATTTATATGGTTGTCCCTTTTCAATATATGTTCGCTCATATGGAAATGTAGCAAAAACATTTAATTTAAAATTATCATAACCTTTTTGCTGTATTTTATCTAATGTCTCAATTAAAAGTTCACAACCTTTTCTTGTAGAAAAAGCCCCTAAATAGGAAAATCTAATTGTTTTTTCAAAATGTTTTTCTATATGTTGATTTTTTATTCCCTTATGAGTTATTAATAAAATCTTTTCAGAATTAATAGGAACCTCATGGGCATGATAAACTTCTGCGGTAACACTACTATTAAAGTGAATCATGTCAATTAATTCAAAAATACTATAATAATATGCCCTCAATTTTTCATATTTTTTTATTCCGCTTTTATCGTATGTATTATCTCCTAATTCAATAATCTTATCAATTTGGTTACTTCTTTCTCTTTGCTTTTTGATTGCATATTTTCTAATCTTTTTAACTAAAAAATTATCCTTAATCACTCTATATACAGGATTCTGTATCAGTTGAATTTTTCTTAGAGAAAGAGCTCCTTCATTGCAATATGTACAATTCTCACAATCTAAGCTATGCCTACATATATGATTTCCAAAAACCAAACTAGCTCTCGGACATATACCAAAATAGTCATGTGATGTATATACTATTCTTACTTTGGCTTCTTTCGCTGCTATTAATGCTTCTTTCGGCAACCCCATTAAAGTATGTATATGAAAAGCATTCACTTCATGTAATTGAAAAAATGTAATAAAGGTATCTATATCTCTATATGCAGTATAAGCCGAAACATCTTTTATACCATTCAATAAAGAAATAGGCAATGGATTCCTTAACTCATAATTTTCACACATAATTCCATTGTTTAATTTATATTTTTTCCCTTTTACTATTTTACATTCATCTCCATACTGCTTAATTTTCCCTGGCCAAAGCATTGCAACATCGTGTCCTGCTTTTATTTGTTCCTCCATAATATCTAAACAATATTTAGTCATTCCCCCTGTTCTATATGGAGGAAATCCAAGTGAATAATGTACTATTCTCATACTTACATCCTTTATTATTTTAAAACTTCATTATAAATCTCTCGCATTTTTTTATATGAAAATTTTTTATCAAATTTTTCTGCATATTTTCTACAATTTTCCTTCATGGAACTTCTTATATCTTCTGATGACAGTTCTTTAATTGCACTTGCAAATTCGTGTTCATTATACGGATCACACAAATATCCATCAACTCCATCTGAAATATAGTCTACAATTCCATGAACACGTGAGGCAACAACTGGAAGTCCCGCTGCAAGCATTTCAATTCCAGATAACCCCAATCCTTCTCTAGTGGATGGCATTACACCTACATCTGCACAATTGCAAATCTGTGGAATATCATCTCTCAATCCCATTAGTCGTAAATCAACGCCTAATTTATCTGCCAGTTCTTCCAATTCTATTTTTGTATTTGCACTTGTCATTGCATTCCCACAAATCATAAATACCGCATTAGGAATATTAGCCTCAGCCAATGCCTTAACCACAATTTGATGATTTTTCCTATGAGATAATTCTCCTACTGCTAAAACTAATAGTTCTTCATCTCTTATTCCTATTTTTTTACGATATGCTTTTCGATCTATATCTACATCCTTAAACTTTTTCGTATCAACACCTACACCCGGTATATAATAAACATTTTTACAATGCATATCTTTTGCATTTTTATAATCTTCATGATTAATTGTTATCATTGCATCTGTGTATTTTGACATAAAATCTTCTATTGTATGGAATATTAACCAAGTTTTCTTGCTTGAATATTTATGAAAATAGAATCCATGTGTTGTGTATAACATTTTACAGCCTTGTTTTCTTTGTTTTTTACCTGCCATTCTTGCAATTGCACCCGCAATAGGAGTATGGCAATGCACAACATCAAATTGTATTTCATTAAATAATTTTTTCATTTCCCTATATGATATATAAGTTTCCTTTGAAATAGGCTTACTTGAAGAAAAATCTATTTGATGAAATACAACATTCATTTCTTTAAAATATTCATCCATACACTCTGCACCTGCATGATGTATATTAGCAGCACAATGAACTTCATATCCCATACTCTGTAAAATAAGAATATCATTTGTTAAAAAGCTCTTTACAAATCGTGCAAAAGCAGTTACAATTAATGCCTTTTTCATTTATAAATCCAACTTTCTTTAATTCTATTTTATGAAAAAACCCTTTCATACTTTTTACATATTTTTTCCCAGGTATATTCTTCTGCAACTCTTTTTTTTGCTTTTATACCCAAATTTTCTATTTCACATTTTTCCATTTTTTCTACTTTATTTATTAGCTTTGCAAGACTATTTAAATCACGACTCCAATATAAAGCACACTCTTGAGCAACTTCTTTATTAAATCCAACATCAACCAATAAATTTAAATCGGTACTTCCCAATGCTTCAATCAAGCTTGGATTTGTTCCTCCAACTGTATGTCCGTGAAAATACGCATACGCATTTTCTCTTATCTTTTTTAATAATTCTTGATCATATACTGTTCCAACAAACTTAATTCTTTTATCTTGCTTAAAATGCAATTTACGTTCCAATTCATCTAAAAACTTTTCATTTACATTCGTAATAATTGCAAAATCTCGTTTTGAATTAGATGCCATAAATTCTCTTATCATAATTTCGAATGAATTTTCTGGGACAAAACGACCTACTACAAGATAATAATCTTTCTTTGAGAGTCCTTTTTCTTTATACCAATTTAAAAGTCTTTTATCGTCATCAGACAACTTACTTAATGTAAGATCTGCTCCATAGGCAATAAAAGTAGTTTTAGGATCTCTTCCTTTTATTCCTTTTCGGTCATAGCATTCATGAATATATTTTTCAATATTAACAGAATCACAAATATCCAAGTCTGACCATTTAATCATCATCTGTTCAGATATTTTCCAATACTTTCGTATTGGTGCAGACCATTTTGCTCTCATCCACTCATGTCCATCAGGATTCAAATATACTCTTCCACCTAGTTTATGGATTTTTTTATAAAAGTGTTTCGCAAATGGTCCAATTCTACAAGCCATAATATATACTATCGGATTCTTAATACCATTTTTTTCTATGTATTTGCAACATTCATTTAATGCTGCAACATCATAATAAATAGCTTGTGCAGCACCAACCTGAGGAACATGAATTTTAAAGCATCGTGCATTATGAAATTCAAATTCTGTATCGGATATTTTTCTTACTCCATCTAATTTGCTTTCATCCATACATCCATCACCATTTGCTTTACATGCTACATGATATTTAATATTTTTATTATTCTGATGATATTCGGTTAATTTATATACAAATGTTTCGTATCCACCGTAAGCACCCAGACTTTTAGCACCTACTAAAAAAACATGCTGTACCTTTCTTTCTTGCTGCATATTGCTTCCTACTCTCTCTAAGTTTAAAATTTAAAAGTATCTTTCACTCCGACCCATTTCTGATCTTTATCAGATAAATTAAGTTTTGTTCCATCTTTTAATGTATATCCCTCGGCGGAAGCTGTACCATTATATTCTCCAACTAATTCTGGCCACTCAATACCGATTTCAGGATCATTCCAAGCAAGTCCACCTTCATCTCCTGGATGATAAAAGTCCGTGCATTTATAACAGAACTCTGCTGTATCACTTAATACTAAGAAGCCATGAGCAAATCCTTCAGAGATATAGAACTGTTTCTTGTTCTCTTCTGTAAGTTCTACCCCATACCACTGTCCATATGTTTTACTATCAGAACGTAAATCTACAGCCACATCAAATACACGTCCCTTAATGGCTCTTACGAGCTTGCCCTGTGGGTACTGTTTCTGGAAATGAAGTCCTCGTAACACACCTTTTGTACTCATGCTCTGGTTATCCTGTACGAAGTTCATATCAAGTCCGGCTTCTTTCATGTCGTTAAGGTTATAGGTTTCCATGAAATAGCCACGGTCATCTCCGTGAACGGTTGGCTCGATTACATATAATCCTTCAATTGGTGCTTTTGTTACTTTTATCTGTCCCATTTTTATTACTTCCTTCTTTATCTATCTCAATTTTCTAGTATTCAATTTCTTTTAAATATCTACTTAACGCATCCTGCCATGTCGGTAATGGGGTAAAACCAGCCTCTACGAGTTTAGATTTATCTAATCTGCTGTTGAATGGTCGGGCTGCTTTGGATAAGCCATATTCTTCTGTTGTTACAGGTACTACATTTGTGGTATAGCCTGCCTGTTTAAAGATTTCGCAAGTGAAGTCATACCAGGAAATATAGCCACCTTCGTTTGTGGCATGGTAATAACCGTATTTGTCGGTTTCAATCATATCCACAAGAAGTCTTGCTAAATCGTAAGTATAGGTTGGTGTTCCAATCTGGTCGGATACGACACGAACGGTATCGTGTGTTTTTCCTACGTTAAGCATTGTTTTAATGAAGTTCTTTCCATTTACTCCAAATACCCATGCAATACGAACGATAAAGTATTGATCAAGATTACCGCTTACTGCCTGTTCACCTTCTAATTTAGTCTGACCGTAGACGTTTAATGGTTTGTAGTCAGTACAGTCTGGTAACCACGGTTCTGTACCCTGTCCGTCAAATACATAGTCTGTAGAAATGTAAACCATTTTGGAGTCAAGTTTTTTGCAGACTTTAGCGATGTTTTCTGTTCCACCAGCATTGATAGCACGAACTTTTTCTACTTTATCATCATCTTCTGCGAGGTCTACTGCCGTCCATGCTGCACAGTGGACAACAACATCTGGTTTCTGTTCTGTGAGAACTTTTTCTACTGCTTCTTTATCTGTGATGTCTAAAGAAACATAAGGCATTGTTGTAACGGCACTTCCGTCCTGCACTCCAGAATATTCTGGAGCGATGTCTGAGCCGATTCCTTCATAACCTCTTTTACTTAATTCATTCATGACATCATGACCAAGCTGGCCTGCCACACCTGTTACAAATACTTTCATTTCTTATCGCTCCTAATATTCTTATCTGTTTCCGTACATTTTTTCGTAGTAATTCTGATATTCACCGGAGATGATTGTCTCCCACCATTCCTTGTTATCTAAATACCACTGAATTGTCTTCTTAATTCCGTCTTCAAATTTTGTTTCTGGTAACCAGCCTAATTCGTTATGAATCTTTGTTGGGTCAATGGCGTAACGCATATCATGACCTTTACGGTCTGTTACATGAGTAATCAGGCTTTCCGGCTTTCCAAGTTCTTTACAGATAATTTTTACAATGTCAATGTTCTTCATCTCATTATGACCACCAACGTTATAAACTTCTCCAACACGTCCGTTATGGATGATTAAATCAATCGCACGGCAATGATCCTCTACATATAACCAGTCACGAACATTTAATCCTTCGCCATAAACAGGTAATGGCTTATCTGCTAACGCATTGGCGATCATTAACGGGATTAACTTCTCTGGGAAATGATATGGTCCATAGTTGTTAGAGCAGCGGCTGATTGTTACAGGCAGTCCGTAAGTTCTGTGGTAAGCAAGAACTAATAAGTCTGCTCCTGCCTTTGAGCTGCTGTATGGAGAACTTGTATGAATTGGTGTCTCCTCTGTAAAGAATAAGTCCGGTCTGTCTAATGGAAGATCTCCGTAAACTTCGTCAGTGCTTACCTGATGGTATCTCTTGATACCGTATTTACGGCAGGCATCCATCATAACAGCAGTTCCTTTAATATTTGTGTCTAAGAAAATCTCAGGATTTTCAATAGAACGGTCTACATGAGACTCTGCTGCAAAGTTCACAACCATGTCTGGATGCTCTTCTTCAAATAATTTATAGATTGCTTCTCTGTCGCAAATATCAATCTTACAGAAACGGAAATTGGGGTTATCCATTACTGGTGCTAAAGTAGATAAGTTTCCTGCATATGTAAGCTTGTCCACGCATACAATCCTATAATCAGGATATTTATCTAACATATGAAATACAAAGTTACTTCCAATAAATCCGGCTCCTCCGGTTACGATAATTGTCATTATTCTATCCTCTTCTTTCTTAATACAAATGTTCCTGATATTTCCCATCCAGTACGTCTTTCAGATATTGTCCATACTGGTTTTTCTTTAAAACTTCATAAACTTTCAGAACTTCTTCTTTAGAGATCCATCCATTTAAGTAGGCAATTTCTTCTAAGCAAGCAATCTTTCTGTGCTGATGCTGCTCTACTGTCTTGATAAAGTTCGTTGCATCCACTAAAGATTCGTGTGTTCCAGTATCTAACCATGTAAATCCCTGTCCAAGAAGTTCTACATTTAAGCTGTTATCTTCTAAATAGATACGGTTTAAATCTGTAATCTCAAGTTCGCCTCTGGCACTTGGCTTTAAATTCTTTGCATACTCCACTACACGGTTATCATAGAAATACAGACCAGTCACACAATAATTGCTCTTTGGATGTTCTGGCTTCTCCTCAATAGAAATAGCCTTTCCATCATGGTCGAACTCTACGATTCCAAAACGCTCCGGATCATCTACATAGTAACCAAATACTGTAGCACCCTTTCCTGTTTCTGCATTTTCAACCGCTGCCTGTAATCTCTTCTTTAATCCATGACCTGCAAAAATATTATCACCAAGAACCATTGCCACTGGCTCATCACCAATAAACTCTTCCCCAATGATAAACGCCTGAGCAAGTCCATCCGGACTAGGCTGTATAGCATATTGAAGATTCACACCAAATTGGTGTCCATCCCCTAATAAATCCTGAAATCTTGGTGTATCTGCCGGTGTAGAGATAATTAAAATATCTCTGATACCTGCGTTCATCAATACAGACATAGGATAATAAATCATTGGCTTATCATATATCGGTAATAACTGTTTTGATGTAACCATGGTAAGTGGATATAATCTTGTTCCTGATCCACCTGCTAAAATAATTCCTTTCATAAATTCGCTAACCTCCTCAGCTTTTGCTTATATTTATAAATTATCTATAGTTATCCTTTTACAGCTTATTCTCTCTATAAAATAAGCTGCTTGTAGGATTTACATTGAACCATCTTTCTTAAAGACTACCAATATCGTTTTAAACAATATTTTTATATCTAGCCCAATATTCCAGTTTGTGATATACTCTTTATCAAGACGAACTACTTCTTCAAAATCGGTAATATCACTTCGTCCACTTACCTGCCACATGCCAGTGATTCCAGGCTTAATTGCCAATCTTGCACGATGGTGAAGCTCATACAGATTCGTTTCTGAAATAAGGGGTGGGCGAGTACCTATAATCGACATATCGCCACGTAATACGTTAAAGAATTGCGGAAATTCATCTAAACTTGTTCGTCTGATAAAATCACCGATTCCTGTCTTATGTGTCCCATCTGGAAGTATCTTATTTCCGATAACACGAGGATCAAAGTCCAGTTTAAACATCTTTCCATCTCCAAGTTTGTTATCTTTCATAAGCTCTGCCTTACGTTCTTCTGCATCCATATACATACTGCGGAACTTGTACATTTTAAATTTCTTTCCATTCTTTCCAACTCGCTCCTGAGCAAAGAAGATTGGTCCCGGTGATGCAATATAAATTGCCGGTCCGACAAAAATACAAATGATTCCGGTAAAAATACATCCAACTAATCCACCCGCAATATCCATTAAGCGTTTTAACATTAACTGTCTGGTTGATGCATAATTGATACTTGTCGTAAGGACTGTGTAATTACCAACCTTTTCCACAAACTGTTTTTTCCCTGGCACGCTTGTAATCTTTGCAAGATTAAGATGAATGGTTATTCCCGTCTCTGATAATTGCTCAATTAACTCTGACGGATATGGAAGAACTTCTGAAACAACAATCAAAACTTCATCAATCCATTCCTGACATACATACATTGCTGCAGTCTCTTCGTTGGCAACTACCGGAACTCCATGAATTTCTCTTCCAGTCCAGTCCGCATCAATTACAGCTACACCAGCCAATGAGAATCTGGCATAATTGTTTTCCTGCATACTTAATACTACTTGTTCAGCCACATCTTCTGATGTTACAATCAGTAGTTTGCGTTCCCCGCCATCCTTCATCTGTTTTCGCAGCAGTTTTTTCCAAAGTTCTCTGACAATATACGTCATTACTAAATAAATTATTATGGTCAGCATCAATGTTAATCTTGAAAAGTCCTGTCCCTGCTGAAGCAGGAATAAATATAACACTGCCAATGCACCTACCATAATCGCATGATTTAACGTAATTACAAAATCACGATAGTATCCTCTTTTTAATACACTTCTCATGGTGCCATACGCAAAAATCATAACGAGATCTGCCAGTTCAAGGAAAACTGCCATATTGCGATAAATAATGGTTTCATATGGATTAAATCCATATCCGCTAATTGCATATGCCAGAACATACGCTAATTGCAAACAGATCATGTCTAAGATTATAAAATCTGCGTGTTTTAACCATCCTTCAGAATCTTTTCTATACATAGATTTCTTTCTTTCCCCTTCCATTTTTTTGTAATCTATCTGTTAATCTACAATCGTCCCCACAATTGTAGAAATTGCCTTCAAATTTGAGTGATTTAAAACTAGATAGGATTATTGCTACACAAAGAAGAGCATTAATCCAGAATATGTTAAGATTTGTTGAGATATGTAATTCCGTCCATAGCCATACCCCCGAACACAAGTAATCAGCACATGGGAATCACATTTTGAATATTTAGATATGTGATATAAGAGTTTCGATATTCAGTTTTCTTTTCATTCTCATTAATATGTACTGGGGTATCCATCGTACACTTTCGTTTTGATATTCCTAACATTTCATATCTCCCTTACTGTACCCCCCCCAGCCTGTCCGAAAACCTTATTTTCAGGCATAAATTTAGCCCTTTCCTTCATCTGTAACATTGAAAACTGAATAAAATACACAGGATGAAGAAAGAGGCTTATGCCTGTTCCATCAATTCCATCATTTTTTGAAATCCAAGGAGATTCTTCGCCCGTTCCAGGTTATAACCCAGACAAAAGAGCGCAAACTCTCCAGCCACTTTCCGTATTCCCCTTAAAAGAAAATAAGTGGCTCCCATTGCTCGTTTTATTGTTCCAAACGGATGCTCCGACAGGCACATCCTCCGGCTCATCTTTTCTTTATCCGGTTTCAGGAAAAACTTCACAACCTTTCTTTTTTCATAATGCCATTTTTCACCTGTTTTCGTTTCCTCCGGCTTCTTTCCTTCGGCTTCCAGCCAGCCCTTACATGGTTTTACCAGCTGATCTTTGGTAAAGTCGCTCTCTTTCCATTCGCCTTTTCCCTTGTAACACTTATTGCGGTTCGGGCAATGTTTACACGCATTTTTATTGGCATAGCGGATATTCCCGTTTTTCTTTATGCTCTTCTGTCTCAGGATTTCCCCAGCCGGACAGTATACCAGGTTTCTCTCAGGATCTCTGACAAAATAACCTTCTTTTGCTTTTTCCTGCATTTCCTCAGGACTTCCATAAACACTGCTGTTTTCCCGTTTTTCATCCACCACTTTACGACGGACTGTTTCTACCTTCATATCCTGTATCACTTCTGCATAAACTTCCGGTATCTTACCTGCATGCAGTGCTTTCTTCAGTTCTTCTGGCTCTGTGCTGGCAGTATCCGTTTCTGCCTCTTCATAAGGGATTTCTATGTCATAACCGTCTTTTCCATCATCTGTTATGACATGTGGGATAATACCGTTCTCCAGACACTCCACCATATCTTCCACAGCTTCATAACCTTTATCTGCTACTACTTCTATGATCTTTTCCGGTTCAGAGCTCTTTATCCCCTGCATCGTACTTTTCAGCAATCCATGGTCGGTTACCTGATTGGTCATCTGAAAATCTCGGATCAGATGTGTTTCAGAATCTACCGCCGTCTGTGGGTTATATGCTACTGTAAACCCATTTTTATTTTTCATGAGTTTTGCATCCGCATCTGTGATCGAAAGCTGGGATACCCCGGTTTCTTCCATCAGCTTCTGATAACCTTCGTATCTGGCAAGTCTCTCCTGTGCTTCTTTTAACTTGGCTTCAAGACTTTCTCTTGTCAGTTCTCCTGAAATCACGTCTGTTTCTTCCTGCTTGTCCATTTCATTCAGGATCCTTAGATACTCATCTGTATGGCCATTCAGCCATTTGATCCTGTCATCCAGTTTGTTTTTGGTGAAGTTGTTATCTTTTGCGTTATCCGCCTGGATCTTTGTTCCATCCACGGAAGAAAATCCCCATTCCACTGCACCGGAGATCCGGCGGTTGAATTCATAAAAAATCTCTTTCAGGCTGTCTATGTTGTTTTTCCTGAAATCTGCAATGGTGCGAAAATCCGGTTCTACACCTCCGATCATCCATTTCACTTCAAGATTTACTTTACAGCTTTCAGCCAGTTTCCGTGAAGAACGGATACCTTTCCTGCTTCCGTAAATATATATCTTATAAAGGCTCTTAGGATCGTAAGATGGACGGCCTTCTGCTGCCACAGGTTTTACACCGTATTTCCCTATATCAAGATGGTTCACAAACGCATCAATTATCCTTGCAATACTTTCTTTATCTACAAATGCGTCCCATGAACAGCACATCAGCTGGTCACGGTCAAAACCTGAAACATATGGCATCTCAATTCACCTCAGAACAATTTTTCTCTGGTTTCATTATACTATATCTGAAACATAGATGCACGATTTCTGTGTACTTTATTCAGTTTTCAATGTGCAATTTTAATTTATATTGAACGCTCACAAGAGCATATCAATCTTTTTCTCATCAGATTAGATTATCCGAGTTTTCGGACAGTCTCCCCCCGACAAAATCGAGGGCTACTTCCTTATCTCTTTTTTCTCATTTATTTCTTATATTTTTCTCCAACGACAGATAACCTGTGAACGTCTTTCGAGGGACATCCGCAGGCTCAGCCATTACCTCCTATTATTTATGATTCTCATTTACTTATTTATAATTGGGTCAAAATAAGCATCCAGGAAACCACTTTATTATATATTTCCGCTGGAAATGCGATTGGTTTCCTTTAATGAAAAATCATAAGAATCATACTAAGGAACCTAGCTAAGCCAACGAAAATCCTGTAAAATCAAGCTTTTTCTCGGTTGGCTCTATTATACCGCCGACTCCTTTCAGGATATTAAGAGCCTCCGGCAGTTCATCCAAAGAAGTAGCTCTAAGTGCTTTCCCAAATTTACCTAAACGAACATCATCTGGTAGAAGATTGCCGTTCTCATCTCGTTCATCAGACATTGAGCGAAATTTATACATATAAAAGATTTTTTCCTGTCCTGTTTGAGGGTCAATCCTACCAGGACGGGGTTGTTTAAACAGAACAGGTAAACCTAGTTTCACACGAACTAGAACCGCAACAATTATATAAAGCCAACTAAACACGATGATTGCTGCCAATGAACAGACAATATCCATCAATCGTTTAATATATAACTCATAAAACCCACATTTTCTTTCTAATCGAATATGCGTGCCTAAATCGCCACTATGCTCTTGCTTCATTATTCTCTCCTATCACGCAAAACACCCTCTAATAACTTCAATAATCCTATCCTGCGCCTCAGCAGTCATCTTATTATCAGACGGCAAACACAGACCACGCTCAAAGATATCCATTCCAACGTCAGCCGAACCCATATCCTTTATGTAAGCGTTGCTCCTGCCGCGACCATTACCATTTCTGGTAACAAACCCATTCATTCGATAAACAGGCTGCATATGCATGGGCTTCCAGATCGGACGTCCTTCTGCATTAATAGAACTTATTGCTTCCAGGATTTCCGTAGGGCAACTCTTACCGTGTTCTGGTATATACAGGGCTTCCTTTTCTCCTCTCACCTGCTGGCACATTGCATCCTTGTCAATCAAAAGACAACTCAGCCAGTAGTTCGGTTCGCAGTCAACCGGTATCGGATTCATTGCAACCGGTAAGTCCTTCAACCCTTCTTTATATCTATAGTAGATTTCTTTCTTCTGTTTAATATGTTCCTCCAGATACGGGAACTGACCACGCACCACTCCGGCGATCACATTACTCATCCGATAGTTGTATCCTAGTTCCTCATGCTGGTACCAAGAAGCATCCTCGCGGCTCTGTGTGGACCACTTACGAACTTTGTCAGCATCATCTTTCGAATCTGTGAGAAACATTCCTCCGGATGACCCAGTAATAATCTTGTTCCCGTTAAAGCTAATGCAGCAGTAATCCCCAAAATTTCCAGTTTGTTTACCTCTATATGTAGCGCCAAGAGACTCTGCCGCATCTTCCACAATCAATGCACCGTGCTTAACAGCAATCGCCCTGATCTCATCGATCTTTCCCGGAGTACCGTACAAATGTCCGGATCCATATTCCAGGAATCGTATTCTGTGTCAATAAACACAGGGATTCCACCCTCATAAACCACTGGGTTCACCGTAGCGTCAAATGTCATATCAGAGCAGAACACCCGGTGGCCGGCTAAGGAACCTTTTCCCAAATCTGTCTGACCGTATAATCTCTCGCCTGCCAGCTTCATAGCCAAATGCAAAGATGCAGTTCCGGCAGATAAGGCAACTGCATACTTGCAGCCAATTTTCTCCGCCGCCATACGCTCGACTTCATTAATATTCGCTCCAACTGTGGACATCCAGTTCGTCTCATAGGCCTCACTCATATATTTCAGTTCTTCTCCATGCATTGTTGGGGAAGAAAGCCAGACTTTTGATTCAAACAGTTTCAGGTCCTGATCCTTGTTAAACATAGTCCTTAGCTCCTTTAGTTAATCTCTCCGATATACATCACGTGTATAAACCTTCTCAGCGACATCATCCAGGCAGCTGTCATACCTGTTAGCAATGATCGCCTGACTAATCTTCTTAAACTCCTCCAGATCATTCATAACCCGACTTCCGAAGAACGTCGATCCATCCTCCAACGTCGGCTCGTAAATCACCACCACAGCACCTTTCGCCTTGATTCGCTTCATAACTCCCTGAATACTGCTTTGACGAAAATTATCTGAATTACTCTTCATAGTCAGACGATAAACACCAACAACTACCTCTTTCTCTCGATCCGCTACATAATCACTAGCCTCGCTATACGAGTAATATCCTGCTTTGCGGAGAACCTGATCTGCAATAAAGTCCTTCCTCGTCCGGTTGCTCTCGACAATCGCCTCAATGAGGTTTTCCGGCACATCTGCATAATTAGCCAAAAGTTGCTTCGTATCTTTCGGCAGGCAATATCCGCCATAGCCGAAACTCGGATTGTTGTAGTGGCTGCCAATTCTGGGGTCCAGACATACACCGTTAATGATTGCCTGTGTGTCTAAGCCTTTCATTTCTGCGTATGTGTCCAGTTCATTAAAGTAACTAACTCTTAACGCCAGATATGTATTAGCAAAAAGCTTCACAGCTTCTGCCTCTGTGAATCCCATAAACAAGGTGTCGATATTCTCTTTAATTGCACCCTCCTGCAGCAATCCTGCAAACTCGTGTGCAGCACTAACTAATCTTTCATCACTCTCATCTGTCCCAACGATAATCCGGGACGGATATAAGTTATCATACAAAGCTTTGGACTCACGCAAAAACTCCGGACTGAAAATGATATTGTCACAGTTATACTTCTCACGCACAGATTTCGTATATCCAACCGGAATCGTAGATTTGATTACCATGATGGCATTCGGACTCGATTTGACAACCAGCTCAATCACTGCTTCCACAGCAGAGGTATCAAAGAAATTTTTATTGCTGTCATAATTGGTCGGCGCAGCAATGACTACAAACTCAGCATCTTTATAAGCTGAGGCACCGTCCAATGTGGCAGTAAGATTCAGTCTCTTCTCTTTTAAGTACTTTTCAATATAATCATCCTGAATCGGGGAGAGGCGATCATTAATCATCTCCACCTTTTCCGGAATAATATCCACAGCCGTCACCTGATTATGCTGTGCTAAAAGAACAGCCAGCGACAACCCGACATATCCTGTTCCAGCAACAGCAATTTTTCTTTCACTCATCAATACTATCTCCCATATAGTTTCTAAAATTGTCTATCTTTACTGCTCCTTTTTAGGGGAGCAAATAATCCTCACAAGATCATCTCTTCAAAACACTTATGCTATTTCCATCTATCATCTCGTCCAACGGGCTATTACCTCTTTGATACAGTTACATTTTCGTTCAATGTACAATGTCTCTTTGAGACGGTTATGTATGACTCTTTCCAATAAAACCATTAACAAGATGTATAGGCGGTTATGTACCCGGCATTTCCGCCTGTAGATGTCCATATCGCCTTTTTAAGCCGCTATTTTTGTCGATTCCTTACAATCACTTTCCTGCACAACCGTCTCAAAGACGTTATTTCAATTTAAAAGAAACTACATTATATACAATGAGCCAAATTTTCTGTCTGTATTTTCTTATATCCACTGTCTTCTCTATTATAACTGCATTGTGGCTTTCGCATACTTTACCAACATATATAGAACTGCCATTACTACTGACAATGCCACTATATGCTGAGATCCGATTTTTTTCACAAACCAACCATTCCATTTTATTTTCTATAAGTGAGCGGGAGGTAAGCCGGATGAAAACTTCTTCGATGAAATATTGTGACTTCTTCCTTAACTATCCCCTTCTACTAGATCCCAGTAGAAAAGATTTCTCCTTTTCTGTAAGAGGAACATTCTCCTGTCATAAGCCGATCAGTTTTCCCAGTCCATTTCTTCTAAGCTTTCTCAAAACAAATGAAAAAACCGCGCTCCGTTATCAGCAGAAATCTTGCGGCGACATTAGAGTAGGATGTTTTCTTCGGTGTCGGAACACTCCTACGCAACATATCACGTGTTTGCTCTCCTGTTTTTTTACCCTTCCTTTACCTCAATTATTTTTATTTGTCCGTATCTCATATCGCACACTCTATTTCATCCGGCCCTGGGAAACGCGGCAAGGCGACGATTTCGCAGAAACCGGAATCCTGTCTTTTGCTTCTGATCAGCACTCTTCCATTATATATAGTTATCTTTTTACCGGCCAGTACCACATATCCCTTTTTCAGCCCGTTTATCCCTGAAACTTTTTCTTCCCGGCAGCTTGTCATCCAATCACCGGCTAAGATCCGGGTGATATGTGGGTACGATCTCTGCCACGATTCTTTTCATATCCGAAATTTCTTCGTAGCTGGCTTCATCCAGCTCTTTTAACTTTCTTTCAAACCATTCATCATCCATTTTGATGGGTTTTCCAATGTGGATCAGCTTGTTTTCTGTATCCTGAAGCCCTTCCTCGTCCATCAGAAGTTCTTCGTAAAGCTTCTCTCCCGGACGCAGACCGGTGTATTCAATTTTGATATCCACATCTGGCGTATAACCGGACAGACGGATCAGGTTTCTCGCCATATCGTCGATCTTCACCGGTTCTCCCATATCCAGCACGAAAATTTCCCCGCCTTGGGCATAGTAGGAAGCCTGCAGCACCAGGGAAACCGCCTCCGGTATGGTCATGAAATACCGGATAATCCGTTTGTCGGTCACCGTCACCGGACCGCCGTTTGCAATCTGCTTTTTGAACAGGGGAATTACGCTGCCGTTGCTGCCCAGCACATTGCCGAAACGGACGGCTACGAAATCTGTCTGTTCGTATTTTCGGTTCATCATCTGCACCACCATCTCGCAGAGCCGTTTGCTTGCTCCCATGATGTTGGTGGGATTGACGGCTTTATCAGTGGAAATCAGCACAAATTTCTTCACCCCGTATTTAGCCGCGGCCACCGCCGTCTTATATGTACCCATCACATTGTTTTTGATGGCCTCATTGGGGCTGTCCTCCATCAGCGGTACATGTTTGTGAGCCGCCGCATGGAACACCACGTCAGGCCGGTAAGTTTTCATCACCCACCGGATACGGTTTTTATTTCTCACGGAACCGATCAGCGTCACCAGATGAAGATCCGGATAGTTCCGTTTCAGCTCCTGCTGTATTTCATATGCGTTATTTTCATATATATCAAAGATCACAAGGCATTTGGGATTGGCCGAGGCTATCTGACGGCACAGTTCGCTTCCGATAGAACCGCCTCCCCCTGTAACCAAAACGGTCTCTCCGCCGATCATCTGCAGGATTTCCTCATTATTAACCTTCAGCTGCTCTCTTCCCAGCAAATCGGTAATCTCCACATCCCGAAGCTTGCTGACGCTGACTTCTTCGTTGACCAGCTGATAAATACCGGGAAGCGTCTGCAGCTTACATCCGCATTCCTTGCAGATATTTAAAATCTCTTTTCTGTCCTGCACCTTGGAGCTTGGAATGGCATAGATAATCCGATCGATATGGTATTTTTTCACCAGATAGGGAATATCGTATCGATCGCCTTCGATTGAGATCCCGTTGAGCAGCTTTCCCTTTTTATATGGATTATCGTCGATCACACAGCAAACCTTCGTATTCAGCCAATGGCTTTCCAAAAGTTCACGGATCAGAACCTGCCCGGCGCTTCCCGCTCCGATGATCATCACGTGTTCCTTCTGACTGCCCTTAGCCTCATTTCTCCGGTATCGCTCCCTGTATATTCGAAGCAGACGGTAAGAAAAACGAACGCCTGTGGTGAAGCAAAAACTTAAAATATATCCAATAAAATAATAAGATCTTGGCATATGGAGATCCATAACCAAAACACCGCCCAGGTACAGAGGAATCAAAATCAGATAAGCCGCCACCATGCGAATCAGTTCTGATACTCCCGCAAAGCTCCATACACTGTGATACAGCCGCAAAACATAGAAAGTCACCACTGTGACAATCAGCCAATAGGGAAGCGACCAGATAAATCCCTGTATGTATTCCCTGGGTATATTGGAAAATATAAAATCGAACCGAAGGATCAGAGCCATAAAATAGGACACCGAAATCAAAACGACATCCAGGAAAACCAGCACCAGCGCTCTGCTCCAAAACTGCAGTGCTATCCGTCTGCTCTTTTCATCTGTCTTTTCCATAATATACCTGTTTATGAATATCCTCTCTGATCTTTATACTGTCTTTGCTCCTTTTGGCAAAAATAATAACGCCGGCCAGCGACGCCAGCAGAGCCGACAGAACAGCCATGCCTGTATTTACTGTCTCAGCAGTAAACATCCACAGATCCATTCCTTTAAGCCCCAGTACCGTCGCTATCCCAGCGCCAATCACTATGCCGAAACACCGGCAAACCATCTTACGCATTACCCTCTCCTCCTACATACGCTAAAACCTTTTCCCATTATACCATACATATGGTAATAATCCAATGTA
This sequence comes from Ruminococcus sp., assembly GCA_050944435.1. Lineage (GTDB taxonomy): Bacteria > Bacillota > Clostridia > Lachnospirales > Lachnospiraceae > Ruminococcus_G. The sequence continues at coordinate 69,850 of JBMNRB010000013.1, read as the reverse complement.
TGCCAGTATTTTTGCAAAAAATTCCCAGTTATGCCATTTTTCACCAGCTTCTTTTTACGGTATTCCTGCAATGTGTATAATTATACATCAAACGATTCTTTTATTCAACAATTGTTTTTTCCTGAATCTTACATTTTACTTTCTGCAGATTCACTTTTTAGACAGATTTTACTTTGTACATCGTGCCTGAGAATACCTTCTGTCTTTGCTGCGCTCATTTATGCTTTTAATGAATATATAACCTTCCCCTCTTTTACGTCCCGAATCAGAATATTATCTTTGCACATTTCTTCCAGCAGCCGGGAAAGATCGCAGGTTTCCAGTTCCGGCAGACGGGCAAGCTGATCTTCCGAAAGGGCAACCTGCCGCGTCACCCAGTCGATCACTGTCTGCTTCTGCAGCTGTTTTTCCGAAAAAATGTTTCGCAATGAAACATTTCTTCTGGAATCCGAGGGCAGAAGACTATGCTTTTCCAAAGGCAGGTGAAGGATGATCCGATCTGGCTTAAATTGCTCTTCGATCACCGGATCAGAAAGTCCCAGGCGCTGCCAGACGGAATAGATTCTGGCCAGTCCTTCCCCCATTCCTGCACTGACCTGAATCAACTGGAACATCCGATTCAGTCCCGTGTTTCTGGGATCGGACTCTCCTCCCAATTTTGCCTTTTCCACATCCATGGGAAAGCTGCCTGGATTAGCCATAGAGATTTCCTTTTGGCTCACTTCGATGACAATTCCGCCCGCCCCCAGATAATCTCCGTTAATCAGACAGTTGGCCAAGGCGTCTTGAATGGCCCTCTCCAGGGTCATCTCTTCCTTCACTTTTTCTTTTTCCAGTTTCATCTCCCTGGTCATCTCATTCCACACGGCCAGATAGAATTGAAACAGGTTATTGCCCCAGGCGCCGGCATGTTGAAAGGTCAGGGAAAATTCCGGAAATTCCATGAGGATATATCCTTCTTTTCCAAACATCAAAAGCCCTGCCGCCGTGGGATGGAACTCATCTTTTCCCGTTTTTCTCACCGCCTCAATGCGGCGGAGAAATTCCCGGTCTTCCAGTTTTTCCCATACATGGCCAGGCCGCAGAGACTGCATCCGCCGCCGATAACTTTTAACCGAGGCCATATCAAGGGCGTCCATTCCCATATAGGTCAGAATGCGGGAATCCCGGCTTCGCTCCAGAGCGTCCAGCATCATCCCCTTTACCGTTTCCCTGGAACAGTGGTAATCTCCTTCCCCGTCCCGCCGGTAGGTTCCCGTATAAGGATCTCCATTTACGTAGACCGGTCGGTCCCGGCGGTCGGCTCTTGGTACGGTGATGGCAAGAATCCGCTTCCCCTCCACCCGGTGAACGGCAATATCATGTTTCGTCAGAATATTTACGCTGGCTTTCTTCGTGTCGTTGACCAGACTCCAGAATTCTCCCGCCAGACTGTCCGGATCCGGAAGATCCACCGCCTCAAAAGATTTGTCTTTCTTTTCCGCTACCCCCAGCAGGATCACTCCGCCCATGGTATTGGCAAAGGCAGAATAAGTCTCCCAAATACTCTCCGGCAGACCACCGGTGGCCCGTTTCGCCTCTATTCGGTTGTTTTCCCTGTATTTGCGAAGATATTTAAAATCAATCATTATCGTTTATCCCGATCCACAAATTCCAATACAATAATGCTCAAGATTCCATATAAAATGGCGAATCCAATCAGGGTCAGCCAAAGCTGCAGCAAATGGGGCTGACTGAATTCGTAATCCGCCTCATAATCCGGCAGCGCTCCCAGCAGACTGTTGACATCCGCCGTCACACAGATGGCGTTGACCCCCCATTTGCTGATGGTGAAATTGGCAATCATTTTTGATGCGCCTTCCAGAGCGAAAATCATCCCCGACATCACCAGCTGCACGATCAGAATAAAGGGCATCACCGTCATGGCTGTGTTTTCATTTTTCACAATGCCGGAAACCAGAAGGCCCAGTACATCGGAGCTGTAGATAATGAGAAAAAAGGTGATCATAAGTTCCAGCAGCGGCGGAAAGAACACTCCCGTCTCCGGAAAATGGCTCCTGTTGGCCATATACATAATCAGCGTGACGATTACCGTCTCCATCAGACAGATCACCAGTTCATAAATCATATGGGCGATCATATAAGAGGAAATATGAAGCCCTGTTCTGTGTTCCCGTTTAATGATGGCCCGCTCCCGGCAGATGGACTGGATGGAATTAAAAATTCCTATCCAGATACAGGCGCACACCAGGGCGAAAGCTCCGTTTCTGGTGGGCTGAGCCGCCACAAAGGTTTCCTCTCCCGTCACCGATGAAATAATCAGCGTTATGATGGCGGCGCTGATCAGCACCTTCCATCCCTTTTCATTCCGGAACATCCGAAAGCATTTTCCCACATAAATCTGGATTTGACCAAATCGTGAAATTCTCGTCCCCCTCATCTTCTTCCTCCCTGAAATAAATCAATATAATAGTCCGACATACCGTCGCCGCCTTCATCAGGCCGGTTGATCCTTCTGACCACACCCTCCAGGGAATCCGTTTCAAAAAAGCGATAGGCTTCCGGCACGGTGCCGTAAAAGGCCAGATGGCCGCAGTTGTCCTGGACGCTTTTTGCCAGGACGATCACTTTGTCAAAAAGTTCCGCGGCCCGGTCGGGGCCGTGGGTAATTACCATGACAATCTTTCCCCGGTCGGCGATGACGCGCAGATTCTGCATCAGGCTTCTGGCCATGATGCCGTCCAGGCCGGAATCCGGCTCATCCAGGAAGAACAGGCTGGGATCGGCGATAAATTCCACTGCAATGCTGAGACGCTTTCTCTGACCGCCGGACAGTTTGACCACCAGAGAGTCTCTCTCCCGCTGAAGTCCCAGCAGTTCCAGCACTTCTTCAATCCGCTGCTGCCTTTCATAGGGAGGGATCTCTTTGGGAAGCTTCATCCGCGCGGCGTTCTGCAATGTATCATAGACGGAGTCGCTGCCCCGCAGCAGATCCTGCTGGGGCACAAAGCCGATTTCATACTTCATTCGGTCGTACTCCGTGTAAATATCGGTGCCGCCGTGAAGGATTACCCCGTCAGCCTTTTCATACCCCATCACCGCATTCATAAACGTGGTTTTTCCGGCGCCGGAACCTCCCAGAATCAGCACCATCTCTCCTTTATTCACCGTCAGATTGATATCCTTTAACAGGGTCAGTTTCTTAAACCGCTGCCATACGCTTCGCTGGGCGATGTTGATCACCAACTGATCATCGCCTTCCCTTTTCCGGCTGTATCTTTCCCGTTCTTCTGTTTCCGGACAGCCCCTTTCCCTTTTGGAGCCGTATCCCCCTTCGGCATCTCCGGGATCTTCCCGGGTAAGCGGCATGCTCTGATACATCAGGCGGTTCCCCAGAAAGATGAAATTGCATCGTCCGATGCGGACTACGTCCATAAGGTTCAGATACAAAGGTTTCTGCAGCCGGTTATTGTTGAGGAAAACCCCGTTGGTGCTGTCATGGTCGATGATGGCCCAGCCTTCCCGTCCCCGGAAAAAGGAAGCGTGATTTCTGGATATCAGCTTGCTGCCCAGGGCTATGCCGCTGCCCCTTTCCGGACGCCGCCCGATATTCAGTTCTTCGATATCTCCGGTCAGGGGCTGTACCTTCCAGTCTCCCGCCTCGGAATCATCCGTTATAAAAAGAAGGACAAAATCACCAATCCGGATTACATCGCCGTATTCCAACTGTTTTTGATCCCTTCCCCCCGGCGCATCCGCTCCGTAAAGTTTTTCATTGATATACGTTCCGTTGCTGCTTTGGGTGTCCCGATAATAATAAATCCCATTGACATAGAGGATTTCACCGTGACGCCGGGACACCACCTGGGAATCCAGCGCCAGATCCACCTGATTCCTGGCAGTTTTCCGTCCAATTACCGTCCTCTCTCTCAACGGATAATCCCAGAGCGTATTTTCATCTGCTATCACATAAAGTCTGGCAGCCTTCTCTCTGCCGCCGGCGTCTCTCACCGTCTTATCCATCGGTACCATCCCCCTCGTTTTTCAGCGCCGCCACCTGTGCTTCGAATTCTTCTGCGGTGGCAAATGTTGTTGTAAATTCACCCAGACTCTCTTTCACCTTTACCTGCCGGTCCAAAGGAGCATCGATGACGGTGCAGTGATAAAATTCAGCCTGGGCAATCGGCGTCACATCGGTATCCTCCTCACAGGTAAATGCCAGCACGTCTCCCTTCAGCCGTGACACCGGTTCGTAAGTTTCAATAGGATTATCATACAGCGTCAGATAATAGTATTCCACCGTGTCAGGCAGCGGCGAAAGATCAGTTATCTGATTTCCGTGAAGACTTACAATGGCTCCCTGTCCAAAATTATACTCTTCCGGTTTCATTTCCGATAATACGGAAATATCACTGATCTGATTGTACGATAAATTAAGCCGCTGAAGCTGACTGCAGCCGGATAAACCGCTGATATCACTGATCTGGTTGCCTTCTGCTTCCAGACTGATCAAGGAGCTGTGACCGGCAAAAGGTGAAAGATCCGTCAGTTCATTGCGGCTGACGTCCACGCGTTCCAGGACCATACATTTTTCCAGCGCTTTGATTTCTGTGATCCGGTTATCGGATACGTCCAGCACCTGGAGACTGTCCGCGCTTTTTTCCAGTACCTGAATATCCCCTAACTCATTATCCGCCATTTGAACCTGTTTCAACACGGTGCAGTTGGACAGCCCTGACAGACTGGCAATCTGATTATGGGAAAAGTCCACATACTGAAGTTCAATCATAGAAGAAAGGGGATCCAGATTCTGTATCTGATTTTCACTCATGGAAATGTCCGTCATATGGGAAAGGCCTGCAAGGGGCGTCAGATCCTGTATCTGATTTTCATCCATTTCTATCTGTGTCAGCAAAGGAAACTGTGACAGCACGCTCAGATCCGAAACCTGGCACCGGTTCAATTCAAGTATGCTCATTTTCTGGCATTTGCTCAGTAAAGACAGGTCACTTACGGCAGTGCCGGAAGCGTTCAGCGTCATCAGCCCCGTCATCCTGCCTGCCGCAGAAAGATCCGTCACCTGGGGATTTTCTGCAATATTCAATACGGCCAGCGTCCCCCCTCCTTCCAGATCACGAAGCATTTCATCGGTGAGACCGCAGTTTTCCAGGGTCAGGCGGTAAAGATTCTCCAGTTCATTGACCGGCGCTAAAGTTTCCAGCCCTTTTACATTAAAGAACGAAAGGCTGGTCAGATGATGCAGCCGGCAGATCTGCTCCATCTGTTCCCCTGTAATTTCACACTGATTCAGACTGACCGAATGGAGGTTGGGCATGGTCTGCATTTTTTCCAGGTCTTCCTCCTTCATCTCCACCCCATAGAAGGATAAATTCTCTTCTTTTCTGGAATATTTTTTCCCATTGATCATCACAGTGGAAGTCATCTGCCATATTATGGAAAAGATAAGGAGCAAAGCTGTCAGACACCCCGCCGCCAGAAGGATCCGGGACAAAATCCCTTTTTGTCTTTGATGTTTTTTCTTTTTCCGGTTATGGTTTGTCGGCTCTTTTTTCTCTTTTTCCTGCTCCTCCAGGGGGCGATGTTCCTGCTTTATCGACCATTCTCCCAGCGTTGCCGGATCTTTCTCTTCACTTTCTTCCTCTTCCCGGCTTTCCCCTCCATCTCCCTTCAGACCGTCTTTTAACTCCTCTACCGTCATAAGACGATCCTGGGCTCTGACCGCAAGGCCTTTCATCAGTACTTTTTCCTGGGCCGTGGTAAGAACAGCCCCTTCCTGTGAAGATTTTGGCAGTTGGGATGGTCTTTGCAGTTCATCCTCATACAGACGCTGGAGGGAGTCCTCCGGCGTAATTCCGGTGAGGCATTGATAAATGGTGGCGCTTAAAGCATACACATCTGTCCACGGTCCTTGCTTTCCCCTGCTGCGGTACTGCTCTTCCGGCGCATATCCCGGTTTCAGCATCACCGATAAGCTTTTTGTCACTTCTTTTTCCACCATCCGGGCTGCTCCAAAATCAAAAAGGCAGGCCTCTCCCCGGGATCCTATCATTATATTATCCGGACTTATATCCCGGTGAATCAACCCTTTTTCGTGAATGAGACTTAAAGCGTCCATCACCGGATCCAACAAGTCCAGGGTTTTTTCCAGACTTAACCGCCCCTCCTTTTTCAGATAATCCTTCAGGGTAATTCCCTCCAGATAATCCATCACAATATAAGCGGTATTATTTTCCTGAAAAAAATCCCGAACGCTGACAATCCCCGGAATGTCACAGACCTTTGCCAAAATCCGCGCCTCCTTCAGGCAATCTTCCTTTCCTTTTTCAAATATTTTCTCCCCTTCCGGATTCAAAGGATTTACCTTGGGCGACTGGAACAAATCTCTGTTCACCAGACCGGCTGGATAATACTCTTTTACCGCGAAATGAAGCCCCAGATTGGCGTCCCAGGCTTCATAAGTGATACTGAACCCTCCCTGCCCCAACACCTTTCCCAAACAGTATTTCTTATTCAACACCATCCCGCCCGGCAGACAATGAAGGGGTGTGTTCTGCTTCTCCATGTTTTTCGTCCCCTCTCTTTTTCTCTGTCACCATTATAGCTTAATCCCGGGGAGTTCCGCAACCGGAAGCGGAAGGGCTGCCCATATTTATAAGCTGTGCTTATAGCGACATAAATGATAAGAATTAGACGGATCCTCCCTTAAAATGCTACAATTAAATCAAGATAACAAAAAATACAGAATTGGGGGATATTTGTTATGAATAATACTGAAAAAATGAAAAAAACTTTTATCTGGCAGTGTGAAGAAAATCTGGCCGGAAAAACGCCATGGCCATACGACGTGCCGGTAAAGGCCCAGGTCAACGAATTCATTCCGGAAATCTGCCGGCTGCCCTACGACTATCTCTTTCGCGACGACCCGGTGGCCATGGCGGAGTGCACCCTTTTAGTTCAGGAGTACCTGGGGCTGGATTCCATCCATTCCAATCTGGATATGTACAATTTCGAACCCAGCAATATCGGCGCCAATATCGTCTATTACAAAAACCATATTCCCGACATCGACCGGAGTAACTATTTTATTAAGGGAAAAGAAGATCTGGAGAAAATCAGGTATCAGGGGAAGGATAAGGGACAAATTCAGTATCTTATCGACTACTGCAAAGCCTACAAAGAATACGTGGGACTGGATTACGCTCCTACCCTGAACTCTCCCTGGAATCTGGCCGCCAATCTTTTCGGCCTGGAAAATCTGGTGATGGAAGCATTGTCAGATCCTGACTTCGTCCATGATCTGATGCGCCGGATCGTCTGTGACCTGCAGGCGCCGCTGCTGGAAGATCTTGTGAAGGAAATCGACGGACTTCCCTATGTCATCGGTGCCGACGCCTGGGCCAGCCTTCCCATCGTTTCCGTGGATCTTCTGGAAGAATTTGACAAGCCCTACGTGGAACTGCTGAACAAAACCGCCGACATTGATATTCCTTTCGTCAGCGGCGGCTATTGGGGATTCCGTTATCTGGAAGGCGAGGCCAGAGAAAAGCTGATGGACTACACCATTGAAATCGGCGGAGGCACTCTCTACGTATACGATCCCGATCCCCACCTGGTGGGACCGGATTACTTCCGGGAATATGCCGACAGAAAACAGGTGCCGCTGCTGTTCGGCGTTATGAATACGGTAATGGAAAGCGGCAGCGCAGATGATGTGATCGAATATACGAAACGCTTCGTGCTGGCCGGCGGTCTGATTCCCTTTTTTTATGCGCCGAACTGGACCTTCGTCCTGGTTATGCGGGCTTTCCTTGGCGTAGGCGTCGGTTTTTATTCCCTGCGCAATCCCCTTCTGGTAAAAACCGTGCCGCCGGAAAAACTGGCCCGCTATGTGGGTATAGGCGGCATGATCAACAACGCCTTCCAGATTATCTTGAATCCTCTGGCCGGAAGCCTGGCACAGTCCGGCTGGCAGTACAGTCTTTTAATTAACCTGGTTATCGTCATCGTGGGCATCATCGGAATACTGTTTCTGAAAGAACCGGAAAAAGAAAGGGCGACGGAAAGCCACCTTCATCAGGAAAAAAGAAAAGTGCCGGGCAAGGTATGGGGGTACGTGCTTCTCCAGTTTCTTCTGACCACTGTCACCTATCCGGTAATCAGCGGCATGTCCACATTCGTGGTGGACAAGAATCTGGGCAGTCCCGTCATCGCCGGCACTCTGATTTCTATTTATATGGCAGGAGGGATCGTCATCAATCTGATTCTCCCCAGACTGCAGAAGGTATTGGGAAACGCCATGATTTGCGCAGCCTTTCTCATCACCGCAGCGGGATCGGCCATCATCCTGTTCGTTCCCAGCTTTGCCGCCGTCGCTGTGGGCGTCTTCTGCTGCGGCCTTGGTTTTCTCAGTATGTTTTCCATCTTCCAGGTATTAAACGGCCTGGTATGCCAGAAGGAAAACGTAGATCTTGGTTCCACACTGATTCTGGCAGCCAACCAGCTGGGAGTATTTGTGTCCAGCTATTTCATCACCGCCTCCACTCTGGTCTTTCACTTTGGTTCGGAGATGGAAAACTCTTTTCTTGGTGCCTGTGCCGCAACGGCAGTCCTGGCCCTTCTGACCTTTGTGTTCCGTTCCCGAATATATCCGGATCACGGAAAATAAGTTACAAAAACTCCTTTAATTTTTTCATAAAACTTTCTTCGTCTTTCAAAAGCCTTTCCGCCAGGGAGAGGCTTTCTTTAGAGGCCTGACTGTATTGGTTGATAAACTTCGCCACCGACTGGATTCCCATATTGCAGCCGTTCATCATGATCTTCGCCGCCTGACCGTTATCCTGATCCAGCATCATCTTCATCTCGGTGCTGATCCAGGAAAAGGCTGCGGCCATGGGCGAGGGTTCCTTCTCCAAAATTCCGCAGGCCTCCAGCATCTGAGATGACTCATCTTCCGTCTTCTCAAATTTTCCCCGATAGGTATCGATCAGATCCTCCAGCCTGCTGTCGGTGATATACTTCCTGATCTGATCCATACTGTTGACTGCCATTTTACAGCCGGAATTGCATTCTCTTAACAGTTTAATGGTTTGATCGTTCATATCCTTTTCCACCTTTCCTTTTTCACACCATCCGGGCGTTCTCCAGCGTCGTACGGCTGATGGCGTACAACGCCTCCCTGGTAAAAAAGCCCTGATGGGAGGTAATCACCACGTTGGGAAAAGACAACAGACGGGCTGTCACAGAATGCTCCAGTATCTCATCGGACCGGTCTTCATAAACATTCTTCGTCTCCTCCTCATACACATCCAGACCCACGGCGTAAAATTTTCTGGCCCGGATGCCGGCAATCAGATCCTCAGTCTTCACCAGACCTCCTCTGGAAGTGTTGACCAGCACCACGCCGTCCTTCATCTTCCGAATGGTCTGACTGTTAATCAAATGATAAGTGTCATCAGTCAGAGGGCAGTGCAGAGAAATCAAATCGCTTTCTGCCAGCAGCTCATCCAGCGAGAGGTATCTTACAAAATCCAGTTCCGGATTAGGATACATGTCATACCCCACCACATTCATTCCAAATCCCCTGCAGATTCTGGCCATGGCGGCGCCAATCTTCCCGGTTCCGATGATTCCCGCCGTCTTCTGATAAAAATTATATCCCATAAGACCGTTGAGACTGAAATCGTTTTCCCTCACCCGCACGTAAGCCTTATGCATCCGCCGGCAGGCCACCAGCGCCAGCCCCATGGCATACTCAGCCACCGCCTCCGGCGAGTACCCCGGCACCCGAAGAACTTTGATCCCGCAGCGCTGGGCGGTCTCCATATCCACGTTGTTAAAACCGGCGCAGCGCATCAGAATCCCACGCACTCCGCATCCATGAAGGGTTTCCACCGTCTCTGTTCCGATATCTGAACTGACAAAGGCGCACACTGCCTCGTAGCCTTTCGCCAGCGGCGCTGTCTTCGGCGTCAAATCAGCTTTCAGATAATCAATCTGAATCTCCGGAAAATCCTGACGCTGCTGCTCAAAGGAGTCCCGATCATAACTTTTCGTATCATAAAATAATACTTTCATGCCTCTGTTCCTTTCTTACACTCTGAAAATAGTATATCGAAAGGAAACAGAATTATTCATCTGCGGCTTCTTTTTTCTTTTTCGGCAGAAACAGGCTTAACAACAGTGAAACCACAAACACGCCGGCCACCGCATTTCCGTTGAAAATATCTCCCACCACCTGGGGAAAGGCGGAAAAGAAATTGCCGGAAGTCTGGGTCAGTCCTACGCCGATGCAAAAGGAAAGGGAAACGATAATCATGGTGCGGTCGTCAAATTCGCATTCTTTCAGCATCTTAATTCCCTCGTACATGATGGAGCCGAACATCATGACGGTACAGCCGCCCAGTACCGCCTGGGGCAGGGAATTAAAAAAAGCGCCCAGCGGGGGAAACAGGGAGGCCAGAATCAGAATCAGCGCTCCGGTAAAGATGGTAAACCGGTTGATGACGCCTGTCATGGTCACCAGTCCCACATTCTGGCTGAAGGAAGTAAGGGGCGGGCATCCGAAACATCCGGAAATGGCGCTGGAGAATCCGTCCACCGCCAGGGAACCTCTTAATTCCTCCATTTTAATATCTCTGCCCAATGCTCCTGTGCAGACAGCCGTAGTGGCTCCCGTCGTCTCAGCGGCGGATACCAGAAAGACAATGGCGATGGTAAAAAAAGCCCCCAGATCAAACACCGGTTTATGACTGGTAAAGAACACCAGCCGGGGAAGGCTGAAGAATCCCACCTCCTGTATCGTCTGGGAAATACCGGAAAAATCCACCATGGGCGCAATCCCTGCCACGGTGAATACAATAGACAGAAGGTATCCGAACACCAGACCCACCAGAATATTCAGATTTTTATAAATGCCTTTTAAAAGATAGCGGGCCAGCAGACAGACGATCAGCGTCAGCGCTCCGATCAGAAGATGATACCATGCGCCGAAATCTTCCACGCCGCTGCCGCCGCCCCAGGAATCCATGCCCACGGACAGAAGGGACAGTCCGATGGCGATTACCACGCAGGCCGACACCACCGGGGTGAGAAAACGCTTCCAGTATTTGGCGCTCAATCCCACCAATCCTTCAAAGATACCGCCCAGGATCACCGCGCCCACCATTCCTTCATATCCCAACTGGGGGTTGGTGCAGATAATCAGCAGGCTTCCCAGAAAAGTAAAGCTTACGCCCATGACAATGGGCAGACGGGAACCAATCTTCCAGATGGGATAAAGCTGCATGCAGGTTCCGATCCCCGCCGCAAACATGGCGCACTGCAGAAGTCTGGTAATCTCCGCCGAGGTGAGATTTTCTCCTGTTCCCCTGACTACCGCCGCGCTGCACACAATGAGCACCGGAGCCAGATTTGCCACGAACATGGCCAGCACATGCTGCAGGCCAAAGGGAATCGCCTTTTTAAGGGGCACTCTCCCGTCCAGTCTGTATATATTCTCCACGCTGACAGAGGCAGCGCTTTTGTTATTTTCCTTTTTCATCCTTTTGTTTTTCAATCCTTTCCGCCAGATCATTCAGATAAACCCACCGTTCCATCTTCTCATCCAGCTTCTCTTCCATCTCCTCTTTTTGTACCGTCAGCTCATTGAGTTTCCCGGAGTTTGTGGCGTTGGCCAGAATATCCTCCTCCAGTTTTCTGATCTGCTCTTCCAAAGACGCGATATCCTCGTCAATGGTTTCAAATTCTTTCTGCTCGCTGTAAGTAAACTTGAGCCTGACGGGCCGGTTCTGCTTCCAGTTTTTTCCGCCGGAAGTCTTTTCTTTCTGACTGTCCTTTTCCTCCTTCTTTTCCAATTCTTTTTTTCTTTGCTCTTTTGCTTCCAGATAATCGGTATATCCCCCTTCGTATTGCTGCAGATGGCCCTGGCCGTCAAACTCCAGGATCCGGTCCGCCACATTGTCCAGGAAATACCGGTCATGGGACACAGCGATTACAATCCCCACAAAGGAATTGAGATAGTCTTCCAAAATGGTCAGGGTGGGAATATCCAGGTTATTTCCCGCTTCGTCCAGCAAAAGTACGTTGATATTTCCGCAGAGGACGCCCAAAAGATACAGCCTTCGTTTTTCCCCTCCGGAAAGCTTCCCAATGGGGGCATACTGCATATCCGGAGTGAACAAAAAGCGTTCCAGCATGGAGGAGGCGCTGATCCTCCCCTCACGGGTTATCACGTATTCCCCAATGTCTTTCACATAATCAATCACTCTCTGCCGCTCATCCATATGGTGCTCTTCCTGGGCAAAGTAGCCGATGCGGATGGTTTCTCCTATGGCAATGTCTCCAAAGTCCGACTGTTCCAGCCCGGCGATCATTTTAAGGAGCGTAGATTTTCCGCAGCCGTTGGGGCCGATAATGCCCACCGTCTGGTTTTTCAGAAAGATGTAGCTGAAATCCTCCAGAATCTTTTTCTCCCCGTAACTTTTGGAAAGATGGGAAAACTCTATGGTCTTTTTCCCCATCCTCGTCTCTATGGAAGAAAGCTCCACCGTCTGATCCGCCGCCGGTCCTTTTTCCTTTTTCAGCTGTTCCAGCCGTTCCAGTCTGGCGCGCTGTTTCGTTGACCGCGCCCGGCACCCCCGCATGGCCCATTCCTGCTCAATGCGCAAAATGCTCTGCCGCTTTCTCTGGGAAGCCAGCTCCATCTCTTCTCTTTGGGCTTTTCTCTCCAGAAACAGAGAATAGTTTCCTTCATAGCTGTACATGGAACCGTGACTGATTTCCAGAATTTTATTGGTCACCCGGTCAAGGAAATACCGGTCGTGGGTTACCATTAAAAGAGTGGATTTTTGCTCCCTAAGATAATCCTCCAGCCAGGAAATCATCTGCTGATCCAGATGATTGGTGGGTTCGTCCAGCAAAAGCACATCGAATTCCTGGGCCAGCACCTTTGCAAGAGCCGCCTTTCTTCTCTGGCCGCCGGACAACTGCCCCATCTTCGACTCATATTCTTCCATTCCCAGCCTGCTCAGGTTACTCTGGATCTTCCACTGATCATCGCCGCTGATATAGTCGGACAGGGTAGCTTTCTCCGGAAACAGGGGATTCTGGGGGAGCCACGCAATTCTCAGTCCGTTCTGGCAGACGATCTGTCCCTCATCGGGCTCTTCTTCCCCGGCCACCATTTTAAGCAGCGTACTCTTTCCCGTGCCGTTGATCCCCACAATTCCGATTTTATCCCCCTGCTGCACGCCGAAGGAGGCATGGTCAAATATGGTTTTCTCACCATATATCTTGCTGATTTGCTCTATGTTGATGATATTCATAAAAACTGCCCCTTTTTTCATATTACGACAGTTTTTATCATAACGGATTTTTCCCGGCGCGTCAATTTCAATTACTGAAGAAAGGGATTTTCCACTTCATAGTCGCTCCATTGAGAGGGATATGAGCTTCCGGACAAATCAACGTTTTCTCCGTACTGATCCACCGTCACCGTGTATTTTCCCGTTCCGCTCACGTACACCGTCCCATCTGTTCCCCGGATGCTGACCGGATCGCCGTTTTCATCCAGGATATTTCCGCTGCTGTACAGACTGCTCACTTTGCTGTCCCCGGTGACAATCCATGTGCTTCCCTCTTCAATATACAGATTGCCGTATCCCCCGCCTTCCTCTTGGGCCCAGGTTTCATCCTGCAGCGCCGCGCCGGTCCAGATACTGTTTTCCGTCAGATAACAGTCAAGTTCGCTGATGCTGTCCCAGATAATGTCGCCTTCCATCTGCTGCTTCCGGGCGGTAAACACACAGCTGGCTCCGTTTTTTCCGGTCTGGCCCCAGCCATTCTCTCCGCTGTTTCCCGTGCACCGAAGGAGGAATTCGCTGTCCTGGGAATCTCTGGATATGGAAAAGTCCCTCATGGTCACCCTGGCTCCCCGGCTGATCCGGACGCCATTTTCATCCTTTCCCACCGATATTATCTCCTGTCCGCTTTCGTCGGTGTCCGTACTATATTCTAAAACGGCCTGGGAAAGCTGGGATTCTTCCTCTTCCGCCTCCGCCGGTTCCTGACTGCAGCCGTCAAAAACAATCGTACTGCACATCAGCATCCCAAGAAGTAAGGCCACATATTTTCGTCTCATTCTTTTCTCTTCCTTTCTTTCATCCTTATACATTATCAGTATAGTCATCCTATGTGACCACTGTTTGCTCAATGTATGTTCATTGTGTGAAGCAGCACAAAAAAAGAGACCGGTTTTCACCAGTCTCTCTGTCGGTCATTTCCTGACTTTTCCTTTTCTTCCGGGAATCAGATTACCCTTCGATGGATGTCACCTGATAGTCCTGATCCTCCACTGCCTTTTTTAATACGTCGTCAGCCACATTTTCCGCCAGGGTTACCACTGCCGTTCCAGCCTCATGACTCACTGCAGCTTCTTTTACTCCCTGTACGCCTTCCAGCGCTTTTTTCACTCTGGCCTCGCAGTGTCCGCACATCATTCCTTCGATTTTCATTGTTTTCGTCATGTTTTTTTCCTCCTGTTTTTCCTTTTTTATGATATGTTTGCTTTTTTTCTTTTTATCCCTGGATGCGTCGTGCATGCGAAACAGATTCAGACGCAGCGCATTCATTACGACGCAGAAACTGGATAAACTCATGGCCGCCGCCCCGAACATGGGATTCAGCTTCCATCCCAGCAGAGGATACCACACGCCCGCCGCCAGGGGAATCCCAATGACGTTATAGAAGAAGGCCCAGAAAAGATTTTCGTGAATATTTCTCAAGGTGGCTCTGCTCAGGCGAATGGCCGCAGGCACATCGCTCAGGCGGCTCTTCATCAGTACTACGTCCGCAGCGTCAATGGCTATGTCCGTACCGGCTCCAATGGCGATTCCCATATCGGCTCTGGTCAGCGCCGGCGCGTCGTTGATGCCGTCTCCCACCATAGCCACTTTTCCTTTTTCTTTCAAACGGCGGATCACATTCTCTTTTCCCTCAGGCAGCACACCGGCAATCACTTCATCCACACCGGCCTGTTTTCCGATGGCTCTGGCCGTCCGTTCATTATCTCCGGTGAGCATAACCACATGAATTCCCATATTCTGCAGTTCTTTCACCGCCCGGGGACTGTCTTCCTTAATCACGTCGGCCACGGCAATGATGCCAACCAGTTTCCCATCCCTTGCAAAGAACAGGGGAGTCTTTCCATCCTCGGCCAGTTCCCCGGCTTTTTTCTCCATTTCACTGGAAATTCCCGCATTTTCTCCCATGAAATTCCGGTTTCCTCCGGTGAGGACCACTCCGTCCATCACGCCCGACAGACCGTTTCCCGGAACCGCCCGGAAATCCGAAACCTCAGGCTGGTCTTTAGTCAGATTTCTCTCCTCCGCCAGGGAAATAATTGCCCTTGCAAGGGGATGCTCGCTTTTTCGCTCCAGGGCATAGGCCATGAGCAGCAGCTCCTCTTCCTCCGCCTGTGGCGCAGGGATAATATCCGTCACCCTGGGCTCGCCGCTGGTGATGGTTCCCGTCTTATCCAAAGCTACAATATCCATCTTGCCCGTCTCTTCCAGGGAAACTGCCGTTTTGAAAAGAATGCCGTTTTTCGCTCCCATGCCGTTTCCCACCATAATGGCCACCGGGGTGGCAAGCCCCAGCGCGCAGGGACAGCTGATCACCAGAACGGAAATTCCTCTGGCCAGAGCAAATCCAATTCCCTGACCGGCAAGCAGCCAGACCACAATGGTGATGGCCGCAATGGAGATAACCGCCGGCACAAAGACGCCCGATACTTTGTCCGCCACTTTGGCAATGGGGGCTTTTGTGGCCGCCGCATCGCTGACCATCTGAATAATCCGGGACAGTGTGGTATCTTCCCCCACACGGGTGGCTTCACATTTGATAAATCCGGATTGATTCACTGTGGCCGCTGACACGTGATCCCCTTCTGCTTTGTCAACGGGAATGCTCTCACCGGTCAGCGCCGATTCGTTGACGGCGCTGCTGCCTTCCAGTACGATACCGTCCACCGGTATATTTTCGCCGGGCCGCACCACGAAAATATCCTTGATCCGCACCTGATCAATGGAGACCTCCGTCTCCACGCCGTTTCGAATCACCGTGGCCGTCTTGGGCGCCAGCTTCATCAGACTTTTCAGCGCGTCCGTAGTCCGTCCTTTGGAGCGGGCCTCCAGCATTTTCCCCACCGTGATCAGGGTAAGAATCATAGCCGCCGATTCGAAATAAAACTCATGCATATAGGCCATAACCCTTTCCATATCCCCGTTCATCTGTGCGCCTGTCATGGCCAGGAGCGCATAAGTGCTGTATCCAAAGGAAGCGCCGGCTCCCAGCGCCACCAGGGTATCCATGTTGGGCGCTCTGTGAATCAGACCTTTAAATCCGCTGATAAAAAATTTCTGATTGATTACCATGACGACGACAGTCAGCAGAAGCTGTAAAATTCCCAGCGCCACATGGTTTTCTGCCAGGGCGGAAGGAAGGGGCCAGTTCCACATCATATGTCCCATGGAAAGGTACATCAAGGGAATGAGAAAACAAAGAGAAGCAATCAGCCGCTTTTTCAATACCGGAGTCTCCCGGTCCTCCAGCAGGCTCTCCTCCGCCCCCTGGCTTTTGGCCGTCCCTCCGGCTCCTTTCACCGCAGCGTGATACCCCGCCTGTTCCACAGCGGCGATAATCGCCTCCGGAGCGGCGCTTCCCTCCACTCCCATGGAATTGGTCAGCAGGCTGACCGAGCAGGAATCCACACCGGGTACGTGGGATACGGCCTTTTCCACTCTGGCGCTGCAGGCCGCGCAGCTCATCCCTGTCACCGTATACTGTTCCATTTAATCACGCCTCCTCTCTGCGATGCTGATCACCTGATAATCAAGACCATCCACCGCTTCTTTTAAAACCTCATCGTCCACCCTGCGATCCAAAGAAATCAGCGCCGTTTTCTTCTTCAAATTGACTTTGGCAGCAACTCCCTCCAGCCGGTTCAGACGATTTTCCACCGCATTTTTACAATTTTCACAATGCATCCCTTCAATAGTCATTACCTTCCGGGCCACCACCGGACCCTCCAGTTTTTTCTTCTTTGCTTTCACGGTACTGCCTCCCCCGCAGCATCCGCCTTCCCCTTTTGCATGTTTCAGAGCGGTCCGTGCGGCGATCAGTATTATGATTGCCAGAAGAACAAGAATAATAACATTACCCATTTTTCTGTCCCTACCTCATCAGCTTCTGCAGCGTCAGTACCAGTTCATCTATAGTCTCATCTTTTCCTTCCCGGATGTCCTCCGCCACACAGGTACGGATATGATTTGCCAGCAGTACTTTATTAAAACTGTTCAGCGCAGCGTTAACCGCCGACACCTGGATCAATATATCCGGACAGTATGCGTCATTTTCCACCATTTTCTTAATTCCCCGCACCTGTCCCTCAATCCGGTTCAGCCGATGAACCAGATCTTTATATTCCTTTTCTGTACGCTCCTTTGTCCGGTGACAGCATTCCCGGTTTTCTTCCATCTGCATATCCCTCCTATCTGTCCTGTATTATATACCCTGCAGGGGTATATTGCAAGGGGGAATTTTTCCCTTTGAATAGAAAAACAGCCGGTCTTTCATCGGCTGCTCCCATTATGTTTATTGTCGTTATTTTACAGCGGAAAACTCCGCCGCTTCCTTGATCCAGCCCATCACTTCCTCATCGATTTCATCCAACTTGGAAATAAGCAGATGATGCGTCCAACGGAAATCTGGCTTTTCTGCGCTTTGATGCGGACGTTGTCGATTCCGCTTAAAATCTGTTCTTCCAGCTTCTCGTAAAGCGGAAGGGCATCCAAGTGCCCTTCAAAGAAAAGAAGTGTATCTGTGTTCATTATTCTCCGTACTCCTTCCCGCACCACGCCGCAATCTCACCAATCAGTTCGAGGGGTATTGGCTTATCATAGGGAAGCTGGATGCTTCCCTTGCTGCTTTTGTATCCTTGCAGCTGTTCTGCAAAGGCTTCCACCGCAGCTGACCCGGGATATAAGCCAATGTGCTTTTTGAATGCCGCAAACTGAATAAGGTTCCGTTTTTTCCAATAAGTGGGCATACTCCATGAAATCTTTTGGATGGCCTCCGGCAGCGCTTTTTTAATGGCTGCATTAATCTGACGAAGATACGGCTGGATATCTTCCGGCTGCTGTGCAATGTATTCCTCAATGTTCTGCGGGGCAGTACCGCAGTAATGGCTTTGATTGGTATTTTTGAACTTTCGTCCGCATTTTGGGCATTCCCACATGGTTTTCCTCCTCCTTTATGGCTGAATCACTTTTACAGTACCTCCCGGCAGCAATGAACAGCTGCTCTTTTTACAATATCGGTCTGCAGCTAAAGTTCATAAGAATACATCCTCGTCATGTCGGATTCACCATCGCCCTGCACCATACACAGGAATTTCCATCTATAGCGTTCATAGAAACCTGTATGGTCTGTAATGAGATATAAGTTTTTCAGACCGAACGAACGCATATCCTCGCAGACAAAGCCAAGCAATTTTCCGGCAATACCCCGGCAGCGATAATTTTCCTCGACATATACAGCACAGACATTTGGCCTTAGATCCTTTCGGTTATGAAAATCATTTTCGATCACCCCAATACCGCCGATAATCTGCCCGTTCTCGACTGCAGCATACCACTGGGGAACACACCCTCCGCTTAAACATTCCTGTATGCTTTCTGCGTATTCTTCAACGGGAATCTCCCACTTTGAATGGAACCATGATGCGGCTTCTGGCGCCAGTTCACTGTGTTCTCTGAGTTTTAATATTTCCATAGATCATTATTCTCTCTCATTCGTTTTTTTTCGCCCTTTTTAGAACGGTTCTTATAGAACAAGAGTGAGAAAAACGGCATAGCCAAAGCTATACCGCCCTTTCTCTCCCCACGGTGTTTTCTTATTTCTCTCTATCTTTTCTTTCCCCAGAACAACAGAGCCTGCATGCCCGGCCCCGTATGCATTCCAATGATGGGACCCACCCAGACAATCCGGCAGCGGGCCTGCGGAAATCTCTTCTCCACCTCAGCTTTTAATTTTTCCGCCTCCTGTTCTGCGTCTCCATGGGCAATCCAGACATTTGTACCCAGAGACGGATCCCAGCTTTCTTCCATTGCCTTCAGCTTCATATTCATGGCCTGCCGCTGACCTCTGGGTTTTCCGGCAACCACCAGTTTTCCTTCCTCATCCACCCGCAGCAGCGGTTTTACCTGGAGAATATTTCCGATGGCGGCGGCGGCGGCGCTTATCCTGCCCCCTTTTTTCAGATATTCCAGATTGTCCACCGTAAACCAGTGACACATGGACATTTTCCGCTCTTCCACCCATTGGGTCAGTTCCTCTATCTCTGCGCCCTCCTGCCATTTCAAGGCAGCTTCGTAAACCAGCATCCCCTGTCCTGCACAGGCACACCGGGTATCCAGACAGACGATGTTTCGTTCCGGATAGGATTTCCGCAGTTTTTCCACACATCCGCAGGCCGTCTGATAGGTGGCGGACAGGCCGGAAGAAAAGGCCAGATAAAGAATATCCTTTCCTTCTTTCAGATATTTTTCAAAGGTTTCTGTATATGTATAAGGAGTGATTTGACTGGTGCTGCCGTATTTTCCCTGACGAAGGGCCTGATAAAAATCTTTCACGGTCAGATCTCCGCCCGGTCCGTAAGTCCTGGCCTCATCATCCAGAATCACTTCCATTGGAATCATATCAAGTTCCGGTATTTCTTTAAAAATCTCTTCTGACATATCGGCTGTCGCATCCGTGATCAGCTGGTATTTCATACTATCACCATTTTCCTTTCTTCATCTGCAAAAGTTGACTTTCATGCTTCTTTATCATATCACGAACACCGGCAATGTCAACCGATTTTCCTCTGGTATATTTATTCTTCCGCCCAGGTCCAGGTTTCTCCCCCATCCGATGATTGAAACAGAATGCCCTCCTGCTCTCCGGCATCCGTTACCGCCAGAACCTGCAGTACTTCTCCTTTTTTTTCCGGCATATACAGGTAGTCATAATCTTTGGCGGTAAGGCCCAAATCTGAAGCCGTTTCCGGCAGCCGCGCAGCAGAATCAACGGGCATCGTAATTTCTGTAAAGGAAGCACCTCCGTCTTTTGTCATATAGAGGCGGGAAGCCGACTGGGACGCCCCGGTCAAACCGGCAATGCCAAAATTCTCATCGTAAAACACCATTCCTTCTGCAGCGCCCAGCCGGCCGCCAAAGGGATCCTCATTTACCATCTCCCAAAGGCCTCCTCCGTCTTTTGTCCTCTCCAACTGATAGAACCTGCTGCCCGCCGCCGCGTCGGCCACCTTCAATCGCCAGCCGTTGCTGTCGTCCAGGAAGAAATACATGGCGCCGTCGCTGTTGTCAACCGTCCAGCTTTCGCTTTCTTTCGCCGTCTCCTCCTGCCGCTGTTCCCGACCTGCATCCAAAGCTTCCTGACTGACGTATTCCGGCTCCATAATATAACGGACCGGCGTTATCTCTTCTTTCGCCGGAATATGCAAAGATACTTCATAACCGGCGGCCTCTCCTCCGCCGCTTAGCCGGGCAATGGCGTCTCCTCCCGTATCCTTTCCATCGCCGTCCACATCGCCCGGAAGATACTGAAGACCATCCGCCGACGGAAAAGAACGCTTTCCGTAATACAGAAGTTCATACCGTTCTTTACCGTACTTGGCGGACCAGGTATCCACCTGCGTTTTCCAGGGGGCCTCCTGGAGAATTACAAGCATGGGAGCAAGACTCATGGCTTCATCGTAGGTTTCCGCTGCTTCCCCGTCAACCCAGACCGTCATATTCTCACTTCTGTCCGCGTCATAATCCACCAGATACGTTCTGGTATCGCCGTCTTCCTCCTGTCCATACAAAAAGGTATAAAGGGTATCCACAACTCCCTTCTCATCAAAGGCCACCTGAAACTGATTTGCGATGTAAAGTTCCTCCGGCATATCAAGAGCGTTGTCCAGGTCTTCCAGGATTCCTTCCACTCCATCTGCAAAAAGATTGTTGTGATAAAGCCTCACCTCTTTTTGCCGCATCCATTCATCCAGTTTCCAGGAGAGAGCGCCGTGATAAGGAATTGCAGCGTAGATTATCCTGCCTGCAAAATATACGGTAAGAACAAAAACAAAAATTCCTTGTGCCCACAGCGCTGTCCTCCTTATGGTATCCTGATGTTTAACACCGTCATGGGCCTCCTTTCGCCGGCGCCGCTTCAGAATGATCCAGAGGACGGCGCTGATTAAAAATACCAGCGCCGCTGGCAGCAGTCTTATAAAATGGCTCCTCACTCCGCCGTACTGACACAAATGCCATACCTGATATAAAAGGAATACGTAACTGAGCAGGCTGATCTTTCCGCTGATTCGAAATATGGTGTTCATATTGCCTCCCTTTTCTGACAAGTACATCTATATCTGCATTTAATATTACATATGTAAGATTTATTAGTCAAGAAAAGTTTTGCAGGAAGTCTGATCAGGCCAAACAGTACTGAGAGCGGTGTAAATACAACCGCCAGAACCAGAATGCTGGAAATAAGGGCGGCCCAATTCAGTCTATGATTGGTAAATATTCCAATTTTAAATAAAGAATGTTCATATCCGGCCTCCGTTAAAAAATATTTTTAACCGCCGAACAATTCTCCCGCACGACCTGATAAATCTGAAACCACAGGTTATTTGCCTGCTTGGAAAAGCTCTGGCTCATGGAAACATAAGGAGACGGTATGGCATTTCCCGTCCGTTTTTCTGCTGAGCCGCTACCTGCCGTTCGATTTATAGAGATTCAAATGCCCCTGTCATTATCGAACATTTTATATCGCACGATAATATATTGATATTTTCGTCCGATTTGTGTATAATAACAATATACAAAGTACACCCCGAACAAAGGAGGGATTCGTATGATCGTTACCGCAACAGAATTTAAAACCAATCTCGGAAAATATCTGGAAATGGCAAGGTCCCAGGATATTTTCATTACCAAGAATGGTAAAAGCATTGCCCGTCTCACAAGCCCCGCTGTTGATAAGCTGGCGCTTCTGGACGACCTCGTAGGGATTGTTCCGGAAGATCAGGCAATGGATGAAAATACCATACGAGAGGAGCGGCTGTCCAGACAATGAGAATACTGATTGATACCAATGTCATTCTGGATATTATCCAGAAACGGGAACCATTCTTCGCAGATTCCTACCAGGCTCTCCGCAAGGCCATTGAAGCCGATGCGGAATGTCTGATCTCCGCATCCGCCGCCACGGATATTTTCTATATGCTCCGCAAGGCGTTCCAATCCGCGCAAAAGGCAAAGGAGCGGATCGAACAGCTTTCCCAGATCGTCACCTTTGCGGACGTACAGGGCGTAGACATTCATACCGCTCTCATGCGCTCCATGCCGAACTTTGAAGACGCGGTTGTGGATGCCGTGGCGGAACGGAACGGCGCAAGCTATATCCTTACCAGGAATATCAAAGACTTTGCCGGTTCCTCCGTTCCGGCGATCACACCGACTGAATTTTTGAAAAAGTAACAGATACTGCCGCTCTTACCGGGTGGCAGTATTTTTATCTCCAGCGACCGCCTTCGCGGGCGGTAATCTCCGAATGGCACCGTTTGCATAATGCCATGTGATTATTTTTCGCGTGGGTGCCGCCTCCTTCCGGACAGAAAGAAAGCCCCCGCAGTTTGTTCTGCGAAGGCCTCTGTCTTTTTCTTTGTTGCTATTGTAATACTACCAGATTTCCAAGGAAAGATTAAGCCTCCCTGCTTTTGATCGCTGCCTGTGCCGCCGCAAGTCTTGCGATGGGCACCCGATAAGGACTGCAGGACACGTAATCCAGGCCGATCCTGTGGCAGAATTCCACCGAACTGGGATCTCCCCCGTGTTCACCGCAGATGCCAAGCTTCAGATCCGGGCGGGTCTTCCTTCCCATCTTCGCCGCCGCTTCCACCAGCTTGCCCACTCCGTTCTGATCCAGTCTGGCAAAGGGATCGGATTCGTAAATCTTGGCCTTATAGTAGGCGTCCAGGAACTTTCCGGCGTCATCCCGTGAGAACCCAAAGGTCATCTGGGTCAGATCGTTGGTGCCGAAGGAGAAAAATTCTGCTTCCTCTGCAATCTCATCAGCCAGCAGCGCCGCACGGGGAATTTCTATCATTGTCCCGATATGATACGTCATATCGGATCCTTTCTCCTCTTTTACTTTCTCCGCTGTCTCTACCACCACATCTTTGACAAACTTCAGCTCTTTCTTATCGCCCACCAGGGGGATCATGATCTCCGGCACGATGTCCCAGCCTTTTTCTTCTTTCACTTCGATGGCTGCTTCCATCACCGCACGGGTCTGCATCCGGGCAATTTCCGGATAGGTTACCGCCAGACGGCAGCCCCGGTGTCCCATCATGGGGTTGAATTCATGGAGTTCGCCGCATTTTGCCCGCACTTCTCCTTCGGAAATTCCCATTTCCTCAGCCATTTCCCGGATGTCTTCCTCTGTGGAAGGCACGAATTCATGCAGCGGCGGATCCAGGTAGCGGATGGTCATGGGACGGCCTTCCAGCGCCTCGTACATGGCCTTGAAGTCCCCCTTCTGGTAAGGAATCAGCTCATTTAAGGCCGCCTCCCTCTCTTCCTGGGTTTCCGAGAGAATCATCTTGCGGATTTTAGGAATCCTCTCCGGCTCAAAGAACATATGCTCCGTACGGCAAAGGCCGATGCCTTCCGCCCCCAGCTTCACCGCATTGCGGGTATCCGCCGGCGTATCCGCATTGGTCCGCACCTTCAGCGTCCGGTACTTGTCCGCCCATTCCATGATCCGGGCGAAATTTCCGCCGATGGACGCCTCCTGGGTGGGAAGATCCCCCAGATAGATATTCCCGGTGCTTCCGTCCAGGGAGATATAATCCCCTTCCTTCACCGTCACCTCTCCCAACTGGAAGCATTTCTCTTCTTCCATCACCTTCAGCTCTCCGCAGCCGGACACACAGGCCGTTCCCATGCCTCTGGCCACCACCGCCGCGTGGGAGGTCATGCCGCCTCTGGCTGTCAGGATTCCTTCCGATGCATGCATTCCTTCAATATCCTCCGGGGAAGTCTCCTGGCGCACCAGGATCACCCGGGCTCCTCCCTCATGGGCCGCTTTGGCCTCTTCCGCGGTAAAGTATACCTTGCCCGCTGCCGCTCCCGGTGAAGCCGGCAGGGCGCTTCCAATCACTTTTCCTTCCTTCAGGGCTTCTTTATCAAAGGTGGGATGCAGAAGCTGATCCAAAGCCTTGGCCTCGATGCGGGTCACCGCCTCTTCCTCCGTGATCATCCCTTCATCCACCAGGTCGCAGGCGATCTTTAATGCCGCCGGCGCCGTCCGCTTGCCGTTTCTGGTCTGGAGGAAATACAGTTTCCCTTCCTGGATGGTGAATTCCATGTCCTGCATATCCCGGTAATGGTTTTCCAGCTTCATGGCCAGATCCATAAACTCTTTATAGCATTCCGGCAGATCTTCCGCCAGCCGGCTGATGGGCTGGGGCGTGCGCACTCCTGCCACCACGTCCTCTCCCTGGGCGTTAATCAGGTATTCCCCGAAAATTCCTTTCTCACCCGTGGCCGGGTTTCTGGTAAAAGCCACGCCGGTACCGGAGGTGTCTCCCATGTTGCCGAATACCATGGCCTGTACATTGACCGCCGTTCCCCAGTCCCCGGGAATGTCGTTCATCCTCCGGTACACGATGGCCCGGTCATTATCCCAGGAGCGGAACACAGCCTTCACCGCTCCCATCAGCTGTTCCCTGGCGTCCTGGGGGAATTCTTCCCCGTTCATGGACTCCCGGTAAACTTCTTTAAACCGGCGAACCAGCTCTTTTAAATCTTCCACCGTCAGTTCTGTGTCATAAGTAATTCCCTTCGCTTCTTTCACTTCATCGATGATCTTCTCGAAAAAGGATTTGGGCACTTCCATCACCACATCGGAATACATCTGGATAAAACGGCGGTAGGAGTCGTAAGCGAACCGGGGATTGCCCGTCTTTTTTGCAAACCCTTCCACCGCCTCGTCATTCAGCCCCAGGTTCAGAATGGTATCCATCATCCCCGGCATGGAAGCCCTTGCCCCTGAACGGACGGAAACCAGCAGCGGATCGTTCACATCCCCAAAGGTTTTCCCCTGCAGTTCTTCCAGTTTCTTCAACGCGTCAAAAATCTGATCTTCGATTTCCTTGGAAATCTGTTTTCCGTTCTCGTAATAATTGGTACATGCCTCCGTCGTCACCGTAAATCCCTGGGGAATCGGAAGTCCCAGGTTGGTCATCTCCGCCAGGTTGGCGCCCTTGCCCCCCAGCAGGTTTCTCATATCAGCGTTCCCTTCTTTGAACAAATAAACCCATTTTACCATTAAATTTCCTCCTTAAGGGATATTTATACTTTTAATTCTAACATATCTGTCAGTTCAGTCAAGAAAATTCTGCCATTTATTGTGCATTTATAACAATATTTTAGTATTCCCCCGCCGGATACTTTTTAATCACCTTATCAACGAAAAAAGACTCCTTTACTGAAAATTCTCTCAGTAAAGGAGCCCCATTATTTTTCATTTATTTTCTGTAAGTAGATTTGTTCATTACCAGATGTCTGGGAAGACCATCTACCATTACAGGCTGCAGTTCGCCCATGATCAGCGGACGTGCATATTTTTCATACTCGTCGCTCAAGTCTGTACCGTCGTTGATAATCCATTCTGCCGGTACCGGTCTTTCCACATTAGCGATGGCGTGGATGTCATAGATGTTGTAAGTAACCTGATATGGATCACGGTTTACCACTTCGATGGTAACCATCATGCCAGTCTTGCCGTCGTCAGCAGCTTTGCATGCTTCATATCCGGCATTGTATGCTTCATTGATATCGGTCAGGGAAGCCAGATGGGTAGCCGCTCTCTGCAGTGTGGAGTATTCGATGGCACGGGATTTCAGACCCAGTTCTGCCTGAACCTTGTTAGCCAGAACAACGCCGCAGCCGGACAGCTGTTTGTGTCCGAATGCATCTACGTAATCGGATGCGCTTCCCAGCTCGCATACGAAACGGCCGTCTGCCAGCTTGATGCCTTCAGATACAGCGATAACAACGGAACTCTTTTCTTCTGACAGTTTCTTTACTCTGGCCATGAAGTCATCCATATCAAAGTCAGACTCCGGCAGATAGATCATATCCGGACCTTCACAGTCTTCGCCCCTTGACAGAGCGGCAGCGGCTGTCAGCCATCCTGCGTGACGTCCCATGATCTCCACTACAACTACGGTAGGTTTCTCAACGCCGAAGCTGGAGTTGTCACGGATTACTTCTTTCAGAGAAGATGCAATATATTTTGCTGCCGAACCGTATCCCGGTGTATGATCTGTGATCGGCAGGTCGTTGTCGATTGTCTTGGGAACACCCATGAATCTCTGTTTCTTGCCTTTCAGCTCAGCATAGTCAGAAAGCATTTTAATCGTATCCATGGAATCGTTTCCGCCGATATAGAACAGGCATTCAATATCGTTCTTTTCCATGATTTCGAAAATCTTGTCGTAAGTCTCTTCATTCCCCTCGATTTTCGGGAGTTTGAAACGGCAGGAACCAAGGAATGCAGACGGAGTTCTCTTCAGCAGCTCGATATCATTTTTATCTTTTACGTACTCGGAAATATCCACCAGATCTTCATTTAAAAATCCCTGAATTCCATGATGCATACCGTAAATTTTGTCATATCCAAGATCTCTTGCTGCAGCAATAACGCCGGCAAGGCTTGAATTAATAACCGCAGTCGGTCCGCCGGACTGACCTACAACAATATTTTTCTTTGCCATAGTAATATTCCTCCTAAATGATTTATCACTTCTCCACGATTATAGCAAAAACCACAGTTTTAGACAACAGTTTTTCGTTAAAAGCGGAATTTCTCAGCCATATAGCGCTCCAGATCTTCGATTTTGATTCTCTCCTGCTCCATGGAATCCCGGTCGCGGACAGTCACCGCTCCGTCTGTCTCCGACTCGAAATCATAGGTCACGCAGTAGGGCGTGCCGATCTCATCCTGGCGGCGATACCGTTTTCCGATATTTCCTCTGTCGTCAAATTCACAGTTATAGGTCTTGGAAAGCATGTCGAAAACTTTCAGCGCGCCTTCGTTCAGTTTTTTGGAAAGGGGCAGCACGCCGATCTTCACCGGAGCCAGGGCCGGATGGAAATGGAGAACGGTACGCACATCGTTTTTCTCCGCATCCAGCACTTCCTCATCGTAGGCGCTGCACAGGAAGGCCAGTACCATACGGTCTGCACCCAGAGAAGGCTCGATGACGTAAGGAACGTATTTGATCTTTTTCTCATCGTCAAAATAAGTCATATCCTGTCCGGAAGTGTTCTGGTGCTGGGTCAGGTCATAATCCGTACGGTCAGCAATGCCCCACAGCTCGCCCCATCCGAAGGGGAACAGAAACTCCACGTCCGTGGTGGCTTTGCTGTAGAAAGAAAGTTCTTCCGGCTCATGGTCTCTTACCCGGATCTCCTCCTCTTTCAGTCCCAGTTCCTTCAGCCAGTTCAGGCAGAAGTTTTTCCAGTAGGCAAACCATTCCAGATCGGTATCCGGTTCACAGAAGAATTCCAGTTCCATCTGCTCAAATTCACGGGTACGGAAGGTAAAGTTTCCGGGCGTGATCTCGTTGCGGAAGGATTTTCCAATCTGTCCGATGCCGAAAGGAATCTTCTTTCTGGAAGTTCTCTGCACGTTTTTAAAATTAACAAAGATACCCTGAGCCGTTTCCGGTCTTAAATATACGGTATTTTTCGCATCTTCCGTCACCCCCTGGAAGGTTTTAAACATCAGGTTGAACTGACGGATATCCGTGAAATTGTGCTTTCCGCATGTGGGGCAGGGAATTTGATGTTCCTCGATAAAATCCCTCATCTGTTCCTGGCTCCAGGCGTCCACGGAAGTTTCCAGAGTGATCCCTTTTTCCGCGCTGTAATTTTCGATCAGCTGATCTGCCCGGAACCGCTCGTGACATTCCCGGCAGTCCATCAGCGGATCGGAAAATCCTCCCAGATGGCCGGAAGCCACCCAGGTCTGGGGATTCATCAGAATGGCACAGTCCACTCCCACGTTGTAGGGATTCTCCATGATAAACTTCTTCCACCAGGCCCGTTTTACATTGTTTTTCAGTTCCACACCCAGATTGCCGTAATCCCAGGTGTTCGCCAGACCTCCGTAGATTTCAGACCCCGGATATACAAATCCTCTGGATTTAGCCAGGGCTACAATTTTTTCCATCGTTTTTTCCATCACTATTCTCCTCTTTATTAATTATTTTTCATTGAGATATATAATATAGGCATATTCATAAATGCTGGTATCTGCATTCTCATTGTCCTGATTTCCGTCGTCCGGTATTTTGGCCGCTTTGTCTCCAAGAATCTGAACATTGTCGCTTACATACAGAATATTTTCCGGTGTGGCAACTCTTACCGGCTCCTGCAGCACGATGACCTCCGCTTCGGAATATTCAGCCTGTATGGTTTTCCCATCAGTCTCCTCTCCCTGCCGATCCAGAAAAACGCCGCCGAAATCATATTTTTCCGCGGCCTGGGCCACTGTTCCCCGGTACAGTTCTCTCTGGTTGAAATTCTGGTAATCTTCGCAGGAATCGTACCGCAAAGTCACCCGGACTTCACCTTTCTTCCGATCCTCTTTGCAGGTTTTTACCTGGATCCTCTCCTCTTCCTGCTGGCCGTTGTATTCATCCACCGCCTGATTGACGGTTTCTTCCAGCTCCTCGAAATCATAGTAAGATTTATCAAAACTTTCCACTATTTCAGCCGTAACTCTTCCTTTATCGTCAATGGACACCGTACTTTGATCAGCCTGGGAACCGCAGCCGGACAGAAGCAAAACCAGTCCGCCTGCCAAAAGTGCTATGTATTTTTTCACAACACATGCCTCCTTAGCTCAAGTCTATTCTAGATTATAACCGCAGACGGCCACATTTTCAACACATCATTTCCAGTATTTCCAGACTTTTGAATCTTCTGTCCGTGTACTTTTTTACGTACTCCTTCATCACCGCCGCAAATTCCGCCAGTACAGCGTCCGTCACCGTGAAGGTATAAAGCTTATCCAGCGGCGATCCGATGACGTACTGCATAGTATAGAGAAGAGAGGGAGAAATCTTTTTCCCCTCTTTTCCCCCGGCTGCGCAGGAAGAGCAAAGCACACCGCTTTTGGAAAAGCTGAAGTACGTAAGATCCTCCCTTTTCCCGCAGGATACGCATTCAAAGACCTGGGGATACTCTCCGTTTTGTACCATCAGCTTCAGTTCAAATACATAACGGACCAGTTCGTTGGATATCCGCGGATTACCCAGACTTTTCAAAGCTACAAACAGAAGATTGACCGTATCGGAGCCGTCCACTCCCTCCCGGCCGTAATAATCCGCAAATTCCAGGAAGTAGAAACCGTAATATACACCCGGAATTTCCTTGGCCAGATCGGCAAAATGGTGATGAATTTCAGCCTGATACAGATTATAAGCCGTCCGTCCCTCATAGACATAAAAAGTGGCAAAGACAAAAGGATTGGCCGCCGCCAGAAGGGGGCTTGTACTTTTCCTGGCGCCTCTGGCAAAGGCGGTGATTTTCCCCCTCTCTTTTGTCAGCAATACCAGACGTTTATCATATTCTCCCGCCGGCGCCGCTAACAGCACGACGCCGTTTACCGTCACTGGTCCACTCATGGCTGTTATACTTCTTTCCTGTCATATCCAAAATTTTTAATCAGAAAATCACTGTCTCTCCAGTCTTTTTTTACTTTTACCCAGAGTTTCAGATTGACTTTTCCTTCCACCAGACGCTCGATTTCATACCGGGCGTTGCTGCCGATTTTTTTCAGCATGGCTCCCTGTTTTCCGATGATGATCCCCTTATGGGATTCTTTCTCACAGACGATGGTGGCTTCAATATCCGTGACGGGACTTCTTTTCCGCTTTTTCATCACATCCACGGAGACGGCGATTCCATGGGGAATCTCATCGTCCAGCGCGTGAAGGGCCTTCTCCCGAATCACCTCCGCCACAATCTGGCGCATGGGCTGATCGGTCACCACATCCTCGTCATAATATTGGGGACCGTAGGGAAGATACTTAAACAGCGTATCGATGATATCATCGGTATTCTGTCCCCGCAGCGCCGACGCCGGGATGATCTCATCAAAGTCATAGAGCTTCCGGTAAGCGTCGATGAAGGGGAGAATCTCCTCCTTCGATACCGTGTCAATCTTGTTGATTACCAGAATCACCGGCAGCTTCACATCCGCCAGTTGCCCCGCGATATGTTTTTCCCCGGGGCCGATGTAATCGGAAGCTTCCACCAGCCATAGGATCACATCCACATCCTTCAGAGTTCTGGAAGCCACATCCACCATATATTCCCCCAGCCTGGTTTTCGCCTTATGAATTCCCGGCGTATCCAGAAAAATAATCTGCCCCCTGTCGCAGGTATAAACCGTCTGAATACGGTTTCTGGTGGTCTGGGGCTTTTTTGAAGTGATGGCGATCTTCTGGCCGATCAGATGGTTCATCAAAGTAGATTTCCCCACATTTGGCCTTCCGATGATCGCCACAAAGCCTGATTTAAACTGTTCGTTCTTGTTCATATTCATCCTCTATCCAATCAGATGTTTAACCAGCAGGAATCGGTCTTCATTTTTCTCAATGGCGGCTTCGCTGCCAATGACGCACAGATTATTCTGTTCCAGCACCGCCTTCACAATATCCGCCAGTTTTCTGATATCTTCCTCTGTCGCATTTAAAATCTCATCCCGTTCCTTCTGAAGCTGTTCCTCCGTCACGCCGGAAAAATAAGCATGGAAAGAAAACATTCCTTTGCTCTGGGGAGTGAGGGGGGTATCCATTCCGCTGATGGTTCCGATAATATATTTCGTCATCTCCCTCTCGTCAGCGGTAAACTTCTGCAGGTAGGGGGGAATTCCTTCATATACGGATATGGTCTTTTTCAGATGGGGATCCCGGTAAGATACGAAATAAGCGTCCCCCGTCCGTTTAAATCCGCTCATACAGCCGTAGGCGCCGCCCTTTACCCGGATATTGTTCCACAGGTAATCATAACTTAAAATCATCCGCAGGATCTGAAGGGCTCCCGTATATTCATAACCTGCCTTTTTGAAGTTTCCGCCCACCGCCACATACTGAACCTGGCCCGAAGTTTTGAATCCTTCGTTCTTCTGCCGGGGCGTATAAGCAAAAGGCTTCTCCTTCACCGGCTCCCGGCAGAGCATACGGTCAAAATCAACTGCGTTTTCTTTAAGAACCTGATATCCTTCTTCATCGGCCGTATAATTGATCATGAAATTTTCCCGGCGGAAGATGTACTTCATCAGTTTCTTCAAATTGTCAATAATTTCCGCTTTCCGGTTTTTAAACTGCCCTTCCAGTTCTTCGATGAATTTGTAATATCCGATACCGCTGATTTCTTCCTGAAAACAGCCGCTGACGGAAAAATAGGACGTCAGCCTGGATACGGCGGAAGTATGTCCGGAAGTGGCTATCGCCGTCTGGAGCCGTGATTTCTGCTGGGCGATAATCTCATATAGCCGCTTCTCATCATCCAGGCGGGATGTGGTAAGAATTTCTTTAATCATGCGAAATACGAAGCCTACCTGGGAATAGAGACATTTAGCCTTAACTCCGAACATGCCGCAGAAGGACCCGCTTTCTTCCGGCCGGGACAACACATGGATCCCGCACATAATTCCCCCGGAATTGGCATTGATTTCATTGAACAGTTCATCGTATGTGTAATGCTCCGTATCCACATAACCCAGCACCGCCTTTAAAAGGCCAAGGTAAGGAACCAGTTCTTCCGGCACCTTTCCCGTATCAAAGAGCAGAATCATGTAGCTGATCTGATTGGTGGGAACGTTGTGGAACAGCACCGGCACCTGATCCAGGCTGCGCATTTCATTGTAAAGCTTCACCGCTTCTTTTTTGATATCTTCCCGTTTCAGCATGGGAATGGAGGCCAGCGCCTCCGCCGTCTCCTCCCCTTCCTGATATTCCACCAGCGCTTTTGTCTGCTCCGCCAGAAGACGGATCTCTTCTTCACCAAGAGAAGCCTTATAGGCAGCCAGCTTCTCTTCCAGTTTCTTTTCCTTTTCACGGGCAAGCCCTTTCTTTGGCTTAACCGTAATCACCGCCTTGTGAGAATTGGCAAGGAGATTTTCTCTTAAAAGATTTTCAAAATATCCGCTGTCGATCTTTTCTTTCAAGGAAGCAAAAATCTTCAGCTGTTTAAGATAATCAAAGGGTTTTTCTTCATCATAAAGCCAGCTGTCAAATACATCGATGCCGTACATCAGTCCTTTGGGAAAGGAAGAATAATCTGCCTCCCGGAACCGGAATTCAAAATAATTGATTCCCGCTTCCAGGGCCTTTCTTCGTATTCCTTTTTCCGCCAGATTCTCCAGCGTCTCACGGATAATCTGACAGAAACGTTCGCAATCCTTCTCATCGGCATTTTTTGCCACCACAGAAAAGAAGGGCTGCAGAATTCCATCCTCATAGGAACCCATCACATCTTTTCCGATGCCGGCGTCCAGCAGCGCCTGCTTAAGGGGCGCTCCCGGCGCCGCCAAAAGAGCGTACTCCAGTATCTCAAAGGCTGTATTCTTCTCTACATCCAACCCATCTCCCGTTACCACATTCCAGGTCAGATAAGTATTGTTTTCCTCAGACTCATTATCGCCGATGGGATAAAAAATTGTTTTCTCAACCGGTTTTTCAAAGGGCATCTGCATCCGGATAGAAGAATCCACATCCTGTTTTTCAAAATGGCTGAGGTATTCCCGATCCAGCCATAAAAGTCGCTCTTCCATATCCATATCGCCGTAAAGATAAATATAACTGTTGGAGGGGTGGTAATACTTCCGGTGAAAGGCAAGAAAAGCCTCATAAGTCAGATCGGGAATTTTATCCGGATCACCGCCGGATTCCACTCCATAGGCCGTATCAGGAAACAGAGTATTGAAAATTTCCCGGTCCATCATTTCTTCCGGCGAAGAAAAGGCCCCTTTCATTTCATTATATACAACTCCGTTGTATGTTAGAGGGCCGTCCACGTCCTTCAGTTCGTAATGCCAGCCTTCCTGACGGAAAATCTCTTCCTTTTTATCTATATTGGGATAAAATACAGCATCCAGATAAACGTCCATCAGATTTTTAAAATCCTGATCGTTGCAGCTGGCCACCGGATACATGGTTTTATCCGGATAGGTCATGGCGTTCAGGAATGTGTTCAGGGAACCTTTCACCAGCTCCACAAAGGGATCTTTCAATGGAAATTTTCTGGAACCGCACAGTACGCTGTGTTCCAGAATATGGGCCACTCCCGTACTGTCTGACGGCGGCGTCCGAAAAGCGATGTTAAACACTTTGTTTTCATCGTCATTTTCAATCACCATCACCCTGGCGCCGCTCTTTACGTGACGCAGCAGATATCCATCCGACTGGATATCTGCAATATGTTCCTGCCGGAGCATCGTGTATTCTTTTAGCTTCTCGATATTCATGTGAAACCTCCAGTTCTGTTTAGACAGCGTCTTCGACACTACTGACAGTATATCACATTTATTTCAATTCAAACACCGTTTCTTGCAGGATCGGACGATTTCATACTTTCTTTAGTTGTGTCCCGACCGTCTATCTGGTACAATACTATGGGAATACAATTTTTTCAGAAAGGATTGAGAAAATCATGAAAAGAAAAACACTGCTGATTACGCTGACTCTTATGAGTCTTCTTTCCTTTTCTCTGTTTGGATGCAATTCAGGCGGAGAATCCGATACATCCGGCAATGAACCGACGCCCACGGAGGCTGCGGCCGATGATGCCGGCGAGGACGCCGACAGTTCCGACTCATCAGAAACCTCAGATACGAAAACTGACACCGGGGAAATTGCAGATTCAAAAGAAGGAGATACTACGCCTGTAGAGGAAATACAGGGTGAAGGAACCACCGATAAAGAGGTGCCGGATCTTTCTGCCATTGATACGGCTCCTTTAAATCAGGATTGTGTAATCACCGCCGAATCCGGCGCCGAACTTGGCACACTGAAAATTGAAAAGGCTGAAACTACAGATGAAAGGGATGAAAACAACAGCAGCAATCCGGAAAAGGTTGTGGTCATTGATTATTCCTATACCAATTCCTCGGACGAAACACTTTTGCTGGATAATATGAGCTTTAAGCTGGTGGACGGAGACGCCGCCTGTACGCCGTATTACGCCGCTTTTCTAAAATCCCCGGAACCAGCGGAAAAAGGAGAATCCAGTTCCGGTCAGATAGCCTTTGAAGTCGGCTCCGATTTTTCTAAAGGAACCCTGGTCTTTGACAGCAGTCTGGCTGCAGAAGAT
This sequence comes from Ruminococcus sp., assembly GCA_050944435.1. Lineage (GTDB taxonomy): Bacteria > Bacillota > Clostridia > Lachnospirales > Lachnospiraceae > Ruminococcus_G. The sequence continues at coordinate 35,327 of JBMNRB010000013.1, read as the reverse complement.
CTTTCATTTGAAATTGAAGTTTAAAATAACGGAAGGAAAGCCCGCACTCCGGGCTTTTCCTTCCGTTTTTGATTATTTCTTTTCCAAACAAAGACTATTCTGTCTGAAGCCGGGGATCAGTCTGTCTGGATTGCTTTGGGATATATCCTCTTCAAACGGCTGTCGTCATACTTTTCATCCATAATCATCTGCCACTTATGTTCCGCTTCTACTCCCTGAACTCTTTGATTGCTGCGAACCAAGGCCATGCAGGACACAGCTATATTACAGCAGAAAAAGACGATCATCAGCCACGAAAGTATTTTCCCTGTTTTCACCGGAATTCGTTCTATCCATGATGAAAAAAGAGGATAAAGCCCTTTGATCCAGATAACTGCTGCTATTCCCCAGAAGAAGCAGTACAGCAGGTTAATCCGTCCACCCAGATTAAAGGGTATCTTACTGTAATCCCAGAACACTTTCCCAAACATAAGTTCCGTGCATACACTGCAGGCATACTCATATGCCCCGCCCAGGCAGGTACCTGCAATAAAGATAAAGCGGTCGGAACGTTCTTTATATTTATATAAAAGAAGTGTCGCCGCCGCAATCGCAATCCCCCATACAATGCTGAAAGGGCCCCACACCACACTGCTTCGGCTCATCCAGACTCCCATTGTTGCACGGCAGAACAGAGTTTCCACAATGTCTCCCAGAAATGCGCCGATAACAAAAAGCCAGACGATCTTATAAAAACTGCATCCATAGGCAAATATCTCTTTTTTTCTTTCAGAATCGCCCGCTTTCTCTCTCGCGTAGGGATACGCCCTTCGTATTCTTCGGTCTATCCATCCGTAAATCTTCCGTCCCAGATTTGATGATATTCCCGTAAGCCAGGAATCCACACCCTTCCACTGTTCAATTCTTCTGCTTCTCCCGGACAGTATACACAGGGTCGCCGCAATATCAATAAAGAGGATTCCGGATAAGCCCCAGATGAGAATCTTCCCTGCTATTCCAGGCAGCAGATTAAACAGTTCCGTAAGCCCTGCATTTCCCCATTTTATAACGAAGACGCAAAGCAGCCCCCATATCACGGACATGGGCAGACAGATATATCCGTCCAGATTGCCTTTTATTTTGCCGTAATCCCACCAGCGTTCATGGAAGATCCGTTCAATACAGTGGCCCGCCGTCCACTCAATTACCGTTGAAAGTATCAATCCTCCTGCAAACAGCCAGAAACCGTCCAGTTCATTGCAGAAAGTTGTAACAACCAGCGCTGAAAATCCGTAAATTACGCAAAGAGGAGCGTTGACAAGCCCCCGGTTCACAAAGCGTTTCTGCTTTATGGCAGCCGCTACGGTTTCCATTATCCATCCCAGAAAGCTGTAAACAAAGAACAGCCATACCATTTCATATCCCGAATAGAGCATTTGTATTTTCCTCGTTTTCAGATCCAATTTACAGATTTCTCAATTTGTGCAGTTTACAGGGAACCGGAAAAAATATTTTTCCTATTCTCTGGCCGGTCCTGTGGTTTCCCGGCATACCAGTCTGGTTCCAATGGTCATTTTTAAAACTTCAGATGTTTTATTGTCCATCACCTGTCTCAGCCTTTCCACCGCCAGACTGCCCATCCGTTCCAGATCGGCGTGAATGGTAGTAAGACGGGGCACGATCATTTCACAGACGCCGGAATCGTCAAAACCGATGACGGAAATATCCTCCGGAACCCGGTATCCGGCCCGCTGCAGCATTCCGACGGCAGCGATGGCCATAACGTCATTACAGGCAATAAATGCGGTGGGCAGTTCCTGAAAGGTTTCCAGATACTGTTCCAGACTTTCCTCGGCTTCATCCTGCAGCAGGCTGAGATATATAATATGTTCCGGCCAGACCTTCAGGCCCAGCTTGCTCATTACACTGCAGAAAGCCTCTTTCCGATTCTGCAAAGCGCCGCTTTCCAGGTTGCTGGTGAGATAACCGATCTTTTTATGGCCCAGCCCCATCAGATGGCGGATGGACTGATAATGACTCTGCAGATTGTCAATATTGACGCAATCAAAATTTTCCTCATCGAAATAGTGATCGATGCATAAAAAGGGAACTTCCCCGTTCACCATCAGTTTTTCTGAATCATGGGCGTACTCTGTCCCCAGAAAAATTACTCCGTCCACCTTTTCTTTTGTCAGATCCTGCAGAACCTTTTCCAGATCTTCATAATTTGCGTTGACCATGGAATATTCACAATTCAGTTTCTGACAGGCGCTCTCGATTCCCTCCAGGATGCGCAGAAGAAAGTTGTCTTTTCTTCTGGCAATCCAGTTGGAACTTTTATAGTAGATAAAACAAATCCTCTTCACCTCTGAAGTTTCAGCCTTTTCCTGGGATTTCAGCGTGTATCCGTTTTCCAGCAGCAGCCTTGTAATCCGCTGTCTCATTTCTTTACGGACGCCCGGCTTATTGTTCAAAACCAGTGAAACAGAGGATGGGGAAGTCCCTGCCATTTTGGCAATATCTCTAATTGTACATTTCATCCACGACATTCTCCTCTATCGCATATATTTTTAGCATAAACGTTTTTTTTGCCAAATGCAAGCTTTCCCACCCTTTATTTCCTATCGAAGACCGTTTGGATAAATAATAACCCTGCAGGCTTTCTGTTCTTTCAGAAGCTGTATTCCTTCCAGAATATCCTTTAATTCCAGTTTGTGACTGACAATACGCTCCAGCTCCAGCCGCTCATCCTGGAGCAGACGGATGGCTGTGGGAAATGTGTGATGAGCGCAGTAGGTACCCATCACCGTCAGTTCATTTCTGGTGATCACCGCCGGAGGCACCTGGGACACGGCGTTGGCGTTTTGACCGAAAATCAGCAGTTTTCCCCCCGCCATGAGAAGGTTTACCGCTTCGCCGAATATGCTGCCTGCTCCGACGGCATCGATTACGATATCACAAAGGCCTCCCCATGTTTCCATCAATACTTTTTTCACATCCTGGGCGGAAGGATCCAGCACCAGATCCGCGCCGCATTTTTTCGCCCAGTTTCTTCTTTCTTCCGCCATTTCACATACGGCCAGATTTTTCACTCCATACAGCTTTAATACCCGGATAAAGGTCAGTCCTATGGGGCCTGCGCCATACAGCAGCACCCGTTCCTCCGGCGCGGGATTTATTTTTTTCATGCCGTTGAGCACACAGGCCAGGGGCTCCGTCTGCGCGGCCAGCTCCGGCTTTACGCCGGCAGGCATGGGCAGAAGCTGGGCTTCCGGAATAACCGCATATTGAGCAAAACCGCCTGGCAGCGTCTGCCCGTAAATTTCCGCATCGGGACAAAGATTATCCATCCCGTTCCTGCAGTATTCACAGACATGACATTTTTGTATGTTGTCCACCACCACCGTGTCCCCTATTCGATACTGCGTCACCTGGGATCCGATTTCATCCACCACGCCGAAAAATTCATGACCCATGGGCGTCCCCGGTTTTGCGTACTGGGCCGGCGGCACATGCAGCACGTGCAGGTCGCTTCCGCAGATGCCCGCCGCCGTCACTTTGATCCGTACATCCGTGGGATGAACGATCGGCGGAATTTCCCTTTCTTCCAATTCCAAAATCCCGTTTCCCTGAAACACCGCTGCCAACATTTTCTCCAAAGCAGCCACCTCCTTATTCCATCTCGAATACTGTTTTTACTGTTTTCACATCGGCCTGTACCAGCTCCATGGGCTCCACGCACAGCTGATTTAAGGGCGGCCGATCATAATAGTTCTCCAGCAGCAGCCAGGGCGTGCAGGCCTTCTCCCGGATCGCCTGGGCAGTCTGGAGGAAATGTGTCTCTCCCCTGCCCAGCAGAGCGCTGCTGATTTTTCCGTTATATCCATCCTTCAGATGGATCTGTACTACGTATGGATACAGTTTTTTAAACACTTCAGCCGTATCCGCCCCGTGATCCAGAAAATAATTCTGGGTGTCAAACATCAGCTTGAAATTCTCACAGCCAACTTTTTGTATCATTCTCTTGCTGTCTTTTACCGACAGTACATTCTCCGAAGCCACAATAAGGCCGTACTCCCGGGCTTTTTCACAGAGGATGGCGATTTTTTCACAGGTATGTTCAAAATCCTCCTCTGTCCGGATGGCTCCGTTATGGAAGCTGGGAAGCTGAACCACGCCTATCCCCATCTGTGCGGCCGCTTCCAGCCCGATTATGCTTCCTTCCAAAGCAATCTTTCCCCTGCGGCTGTTCATAGAATTAGACAGCCCATATTGATTTAAATGTTCTACAGACAGAGAAACCAGTTCTATCCCATAATCCTTGCCGGCTTTTTTATATTCCCGCTGAAGACTGTCATTGGACAGAGGATAACCCTCTTCAAAGGATCCCAGACTGATTTCCGCTCCTTTAAGTCCAACCTGCGACGCGGCCCGCAAGGCTTCGGCGCCCTCTTCTGGAAATCCCCACATGCAGATTCCTATTTTAAATTTTTCCATTTCACTTATATTCCGCAACGTTGGATGCGTCTATGATCCACTGATCGGTATAAATTGTCTTTGTCTCTTCATCATCAAAAGTCAGTTCTTCCCCGTTTAAATTTTTAAGGAAGCATTCCACTGCTCCTGAACCCATTCCGTAGGGATCCTGGGCAACCGTTCCCAGCACCGTACCCTGTTCGATAGGTTCAAATACATTGGACTGGGCGTCATAGCCGATTACTTTAACATCCTCTCCCGGAGTCAGGCCGGCGTCCGCGATTGCCTGAGAAGCGGATATTGCCATGGGATCGTTACTGCAGAATACTACTTCCACATCCGGGTTGGCGGTAATGATGTCCTGCATGCAGGAATAGGCAATGTCTGGTTCTGACTGTCCGGAAAGCTCCGCCGCTACAGTCCAGCCCCCTTCTTCTACAGTATCCTTAAATCCGTCGCTTCTGACAATATTAGTATTGGAAGGATCCACGGTAATCATCGCCGCTTTCTTTGACTGGGCGTCCGTCAGATTGTCCAGAACATAATTTCCTGCCAGAACTCCTCCGTCATAATTATCTGATTTCAGGCAGGCCAGATATCCGGAAGCTTCTGTGCTGATATCTGCCAGGACAACGGGAATATCTTTTTCCGCCGCCAATTCATAAATGCTGGCCGCTGCCTCCGGCTTACAGGGCGTCAGTACCAGGCAGGCAATATCCTGATTCAAAAGATCAGTACATCCCTGGATCATCAGACTCTGGTCGCTCTGCTGGTCGTGCTCCACATATTCGTAGCCGGCCGCTTCCGCTGCTTCTTTTACTCCCCGAGCCAGGGTAACGTAATATTCCCAGCTCATATTATAACAGGAATAGGCAATCACTCCTTTGGATTCACCGGAAGATGCGCCGGAATCTTCCTCTCCGCCGCTTTCCTCTGGGGAAGCTTCTGCACTTTCCTCCTGAGCTTCTCCTTCCTGGGAACTGCAGGCCATAATCTGAACCGCCATCACCATCATTAAGACAACCGCCAATAATTTTTTTAAGTTTTTCATACACCTTCTCCTTTTCTTATATACTTTGTACCGCTTTTTTCTGAGAACTCTCCCTGAATTTGCTCATATGCTTCTGGATGAAGTCAAAAGAAAATGCCGCCAGAAGAATCAATCCCATACAGACTCTCTGCCACTGGGCGTCCACATGATACAGATTCAGACAGTTTGACACGCTGGCATACAGCACAGCGGCAATCACCGTATTAATAATGCTTCCCTCCCCTCCGGTCATTTTCGTTCCCCCCAGAACAACCATGGTGATCGCATCAAAGTGAAAATTTGCCGCCACATCAGGACTGGCACAGGCCTGTCTGGCCGTCACAATAACGGAAGAAACCGCCGTGCAGAACCCCATTAGTATAAAGGCAATACACTTTACTTTTTTCGTATCGATGCCGCTGATCCGGCAGGCTTTTTCCGAATTTCCCAGAGCCCGCACCTGCCGGCCGTAGGTGGTACGGTTCAGCACCAGGGCTCCCACTGCCGCCAGAACAAGAAAGATCACAAAAGGAATGGGAATCCCCAGCACGCTGCCCGTTCCCATCTTCAGAAAAGCCGTATCTGTACAGATGATCGTGTTGGCATCGTTTAATATATAGGCCAGAGCCCGAAAGCTGTAATATGTTCCAAGAGTGGTAATAAAAGCCGGAACGTGAAAATAAGAAATAATAATTCCATTGATCAGCCCGCAGACAAGGCCAACGGCACATCCTATGATGAGCGCCGGAAGCAGTCCCATGCTTTCCATGCAAAATGCCATCACCATTCCGATCAGCGCCAGCATGGAACCAATGGACAGATCGAAATCTCCCATAATGATGATAAAGGTCATACCCAGCGCGGCGATTCCGGTGGAGGAGGCTTCCCTCAAAATACTTCCCAGATTGGCTCCGGTGCGGAAGCTGTCATTGAGAATAAACATAATTCCCCACAATACAAGAAGAATAAGTATTACAATATGTCTTCCAATGTTGATTTTTTTCATTTTTTCACCCCTCCCGTCTGATCTGCCGCGCATTTTTCATTGATTTCATTCCGTTAAACACCAGCGCAAAAATCAAAATCAAGCCAATGGCCAACTGTTGGTAATACGAATTTACATTGTTGATATTCAGTCCGTTTTTTATCACTGCAATCAGAACAGAGGCGATCAGCGTTCCTGTCAGATTTCCTTTTCCTCCCGTAATCACGGTTCCTCCCAGAATTACTGTAGTCATCACATCCAGGGCAAAATCTTCTCCGATGGTGGCTTTTCCAAACATCACCTGGGCCGTCTTGATCAGGCTGGAGAAAACGGCTGTGACCGCGGTCATCACAAAAGCCGCCAGAACCATACGCTCTGTCCGGATACCGGAAATTCTGGAAGCGTCCCCGTTGGATCCCACGCTTCTGATTTTCATTCCAAACGCCGTTTTATAATACAGAAAATAAGAGACGGCATAGATCAGCACAGTCAGAAGAATGGGAAAAGGAATGCCAAGAATCGTTCCCGATGAGATAAATTTGATGGCGTTTACGGAATACAGCGGCACATCCGCCCCGTCTGCCATCAGTACGGCGATGCCGCGAATCAGAATCATGGTAACAAGGGTGGCGGCAAAGGCCTGTATCCCCAGTTTTGTCACAATCAGGCCGTTTACGACTCCCACAATCACCGCAATGACAAAAGCCGCCACAATCGCCGGAAATACCCCCGCCGTGGTGGCCACCTTTGCCACTACCACGCTGACCAGCGCCAGAATGGATCCCACGGACATATCAAAAACGCCCGCTGTATAGGCAAAAGTCATCCCCGCCGCTGCTATGGCCGTCAGGGAAACCTGAACCAGAATATTTTTAATGTTGAAGACCGTCATCATGTTGGGCTGCAAGATGGAAAAGATGATAAACAGCAGGACAACGACAGCGGCCAGGCTGATATTTTCACTCTGACTGGACAGTTTCTTTTTCATCGCTATTTACGCCCCCTTTCCCGCTGCATAGGTCAATATTTTCTCTTTGTTAAATTCTTCTTTTGACAGGCTTCCGGTGATTCTCCCGTCGCTGAATACCACCGCCCGGTCGCATACACGGATCAACTCATTCATATCGGAAAATACAGCGATAATTCCCATCCCCTCTTTGGCCAACTGATAGAGCAGTCCGTATATTTCCTCTCTGGCGCCCACATCGATTCCCCTGGTGGGTTCCAGCATAATAAATATTTTATTGTCCAGAAGCAAATCCCTTCCCAACAGCACTTTCTGCTGATTTCCTCCGCTTAAATAAGAAATCTTCTGTTCCGGTTTCGCATATTTGATATTCATAAATGTTTTCATTTTCTCCAACTGTTTCGCCTCGTCCTTGGGGCTGATATAGAATCCCCATTTTTTCTTCAGATGGCGTATGGACATGATAGTGATATTTTCCTCTACCGACATCTGCGGAAAGATACCCGCATCCTTTCTGTCGTCGGTCAGAAAACAGATTCCGTGTTCAATGGCTTCCCTGGGATTTTTGAAATGAACTTCTTTTCCTTCCAGCAGCACCTTTCCGCTGTCAAAACCAAACAGACCGTATATGGCAGACAGAACCTCTTCCCTTCCGCAGCCCATCAGCCCGGCCATTCCCAGAATTTCTCCCTTATGGAGTTTAAAAGACACAGATTCAAATACGTGCTCCAAGGTCAGCTCCTGAACTTCCAGCAGTATCTCCTCTGATGCATAACTGGGACGGATCACCTGCTGATCCACATCATGCCCCACCATCAGGCGGATCACCTCTGCCTCCGTCAGTTCTGCAGTGGGTCTGGTATCTACGTATTCGCCGTTTCTTAAAACAGTAACGGTGTCTGTCATATCAAATACCTCTTTCAGCCGATGGGAGATATACAAGATCGTTTTCCCCTCATCTTTCAGCCGTCCCACAATTTCTTCCAGTTTTTCCACTTCCTCTTCATTCAGGGCGGCGGTGGGTTCGTCCATAATGATAATCTGTGCATTCTGGGAAAGAGCTTTGGCGATTTCCACCATCTGTTTTTCTGACACGGACAAATTTTTCACATATTCATCGGGATCCACCTGAATTTCCAGCATATTCAGAACTTTTTTAGCCTGCTCCGAACGTTTCTTTTTTTCCACAATTCCCAGAAAGGTTTTCTTTGGCACATCCGAAATAAAAATATTTTCCGCCACCGTCAGTTCCGGAATCAGATTGAACTCCTGATAAATAACGCTGATGCCGCATCTGGCCGAATCCTGGACACTGCGGATTTTCCGCTCTGCTCCGTCGATGACAATGTTTCCCTCATCCGCCTGATACACGCCGCCCAAAATCTTCATCAACGTACTTTTTCCCGCGCCGTTTTCCCCCATAATGGCATGTACGCTGCCTCTGGCAATATCAAAACTGATATTTTTCAGCGCATAAACCCCGTAAAACTTTTTGGATATACCGCGTATCTGAATATAATTGTCCACTCTCTTTCCTCCTTTGTTTTATTTATTTTAATTTATATCAATTAATATTTTACTTTGTTTTATATTTTATTATGTTATATTTAATTTTACTGAGTTTTTTTCAGAAGTCAATAGATTTTTCGTCATTTTTTACATTTAAACGTTTTATACAATTACCATTAAATATTTTTATTAATTTTTACTTTTTAAAATAAAACAAAAAGACAGCCCTTGGAAGATTGAAATCACAATCTTTCCAATGACTGTCTCTTTTAAAAATTTTCTTTCTCTTTTAACAGTTTCTGCAGCAGAAGCTTGCGCATTCTGTCTGGGTGCAGTCGCATGCATCGTTTCCTTCAATGCCGATCTGACTGGCCGTACATGCCTCATCCTGATTATATTTGCAGGTACACGCCTCGCAGCAGATATTGATCGTAGAACATCCGCATCCATCAGACGTACTGTTGGTCACGGAACTTTTGCCCCGTTCCACAAAGCTGGCGCAGAATGTATCGTCGGAATTACGCGCATCCTCGCCTCCCACCTTGATATCTCCTTTGGAACAGAGTTCGTCTTTGTTGTAAATACACGTGGTTGCTGCACATGTTAATGCTGGCATACACACTACCTCCTTTTCATTTTGGAGTAGTATGTGCAGTTTTTTATTTATTTATCCCCTTTATTTTCAACTTCGATTTTGCGAATTTCTTTTGTGCGGATTTCCCGGCAGATATCGTCGATAAAGGTATCCAGAGATTTCTGTCCTTCATCTCCCAGATAACGGCTGCGTACAGAAACTACGCCTTCTTCCTCTTCTTTGGCTCCCACCACCAACATGTACGGAACCTTTTCCATACGGGCTTCCCGGATTTTATATCCGATCTTTTCGCTTCTGTTGTCCGTACTGCAGCGGATGCCGTTTTCTTTCAGCTTCGCCTCTACTTTTGCCGCATATTCCTGATATTTTTCAGAAATGGGAAGAACGCGTACCTGTTCCGGACAAAGCCAGGTGGGAAACAGTCCGGCATATTTTTCAATCAACCAGGCCAGGGTACGCTCGTAACAGCCCATGGAAGTACGATGGATGATATAAGGCCGCTTTTTCTCCCCGTTGCTGTCAATATAAGTCATATCAAATCTCTCCGCCAGGAACATATCCAACTGGATAGTGATCATGGTATCTTCTTTGCCGTACACGTTTCTTGCCTGAATATCCAGTTTTGGTCCGTAGAAGGCAGCCTCTCCTTCCTCTTCCGTATATTCAAGACCGATGTCATTGAGAATCTGGCGCATGGTGTCCTGTACTTCGTTCCACATCTCCTCTGTTCCCAGATATTTCTCCTGGTTCTTGGGATCCCACAAAGACAGACGATAAGTCACATCATCCTGAAGTCCCAGGGTGGTCATACAGTATTTCGCCAGATCCACACATCCTTTAAATTCCTCTTCCACCTGATCGGGACGAAGAATCAAATGCCCCTCGGAAATGGTGAATTGGCGAACACGGGTAAGCCCGTGCATTTCACCGGAATCTTCATTTCTGAATAATGTAGAAGTCTCCCCGTAACGCAGGGGCAGCTCCCGGTAACTGTGCTGAGAAGCTTTGTAAACGTAATACTGGAAAGGACAGGTCATGGGACGAAGGGCAAAGACTTCATCGTCTTTCTCCTCATCTCCTAAAACAAACATGCCTTCTTTATAATGATTCCAGTGATCAGAAATCACATACAAATCTTTTTTCGCCATCAGCGGCGTTTTTGTCCGAATATAACCCCGTTTTTCTTCTTCATCCTCAATCCAGCGCTGCAGCGTCTGGATGATGGTCACTCCTTTAGGCATAATCAGCGGCAGGCCCTGACCAATCACATCCACCGTGGTAAACAGCTCCATCTCACGTCCCAGTTTGTTATGATCTCTTTTCTTCGCCTCTTCCAGACGTTCCATATGGGCTTTCAGCTCATCCTTTTTAGCGTAAGCCGTACCATAGATACGGGTCAGCATCTTGTTCTTTTCGCTTCCTCTCCAGTAGGCTCCCGAAGAAGAAATCAACTTAAAAGCCTTAATTCCTTTTGTGGACATCAGGTGAGGACCTGCGCACAGATCCACGAAATCACCCTGAGAATAGAAAGAAATCTCTGCATCTTCCGGCAGATCCTCGATCAGTTCTACTTTATAGGGCTCCTCTTTTTCTTTCATAAAAGCGATGGCTTCTTCCCTGGGAAGAGTATACCGTTTAATCTCGGCGCCTTCTTTGATCACCTTTTTCATTTCCTTTTCAATTTCATCCAAATCTTCCCTGGTAAAAGACTGGCAGTCGAAATCATAGTAAAATCCGGTATCAATGGAAGGACCGATGGCCAGCTTTGCCTCCGGATACAGCCGCTTTACCGCTTCCGCCAGAACATGGGAGGCAGTATGCCGCAGAGCAGCCAGACCTTCTTTATCATTGGCCGTCAAAATATTCACTTCACTGTCTCTTTCCACAACAGTACGCAGATCCACCACCTGACCGTTCACCTCGCCGGCTGTGGCCGCTCTCGCCAGACCCTCACTGATATCTTTTGCGATATCATACACAGACATAGGCTGCTGATATTCTTTTACCGAACCGTCTTTTAATGTAATTTTCATCTTTTTACTCTCTCCTTTTTCAACGATTAAATCTACACGTTTATCTATTGTCTGCAAAAGATAAAAACTTCCGGATTAATTCATACTGAAATGAAAAAGCCGTCCCGTCTGCTTTTGCAGACAGGGACGACTCTACGCGCGGTTCCACCCTGATTGTCCCGGCGCTGGCCGGAACCACTTCATTGGATGATAACGGAATCACCGGGCCGGATTAGGGCCACTCAGAGGTAGTTTTCAAATGTTTCCCCTGAGGATGCTTCCAGCAAACACACCCCTCTCTGTCAGGTTCCTCCATTTTACTCGTCTCGTCAACGTGTTGTTTTTTAACTTACCTGTAATCCTACATGATTTTTTTTCATTTGTCAATCCTGATTCTCCTTCAGATTTTGAAAGGCTTCCAGCACACAGGAAGGAATTTCATTCTTTTTAAACTGGTAATTCAACTGCATGTAATTACTCTGAAGCCCATCCTGGCTGTTGACAATCACTTCAACGTTATAATCCGAATCCACTTCAAAGTAGGGAGCCTCAGCCAACACCACTTTGCTTAAAATTTCTTTTATATCCTTCTCATCTTCAAAAATAACGCTGGGATCTTCATAGACTTCTCCGTTTTCCAGATACCATTCCGGCTCGTAATTGTACACCGTAATCTGACTTACCTCTTTTATATCGGGCACCTTTTCCATGGGATAGCCCAAATCCTCCAACAGCTTCAGCGTCTGGTCAAAACTGTCATAAACAGTAACGGAGGCGTCTTCCATACTGCCGGTTTTGCTGAACTGCAGATTTCCCCACATTTTTTCCGGCTGCATCTCCTCATAGGAAGCTTCCAGCATTTCCTGCTGACAAGTCTGCAGCAGCTTCGCAATGTCTTCCGGCGAAAGATTGATCCGGCCGCTGTGATACGTATCATACATCTGAACACCGTCAAACTTCACCCTTTCTGCATCGATGCCAAGAACAGAATTAAGGCCCTTCTTAAATCCTTCCTCTTCATACAGAGCAGGCAGATACCGGTCAATCTGCTCCTGGGTCATTCGGTAATACCGCACCTTCTCTCTGCCGTTTTTCAGGTAATAAGCCACCGTTACATCCACCGGGGTGATATCACTGTCACCGTTTTGATCCATATTTTCCCAAAGATTTTCCTTTTCATTCTGTACGCCTGTCTGAGCGATCTGATATCCCGGTTCCACTTCTTCCATTTTCCCTTTTTCAAGGCCATACTCTACCGCATCCTCAAATTCTCCGGAATAATATATCCCCGTCTCTAATCCGTTAATATACACCGAAATGCTCTCCAGCCGGTCCATGGCCGGTATACTGGTATCATACCGGAACCAGTCAAAACGGAAAGCAAAGGCAATAAGAAGAGCCGCCGCCAATGATGCAAAAAGAGTTCCTTTGTGAGACAGCACTTTTCGGAATTCATAAGAATAGATCACTTCAATAACACAATGGAGCACCAATGCGCTAAACAGAATGCCGAACACCATCCAACCCGTTACATCATTCTCAGCAAGACCGACGAATAATAACCCTCCCGCCAGTGAAAGCGCAACCATCATCAACACTTTTATCACCGGCTTCGTTTTATCGAAGGCCATGGATCGGCCTGCTGTTTCCGAAGAACGCTTCCGGTAAAGCCACATAGCCGCAAACAGAAGCAACACAATCTCCGCCAAAAGTACCAGCAGATGCTTCCACTGCCCTGCAAAAGCGGCAAAACTTTGAAACTCATTTCCTCTAAAAGCCTGAACATGGTCTGCATAAAGATAGAGGGGCGAAAAAATCTGGACGACTTTGTCGATCACGCTATTCCAGTACACATAAAAAGTATCGAACCATTCTGTAAAGTAACCCAGTATTACCTGCCACAGTAAAACGGCATATCCATGGATAACCGCCAGCCCCAGAAGGCTGACCAGAATCCGTCCAGTAAGCATTATAGCTATAATCGCCACATGATACAGCAAAAGAAAGTACAGAAAATGCAGAATAACTCCCGTCGCCAGGCTGGCAAGAACCGCTGCCGTACACACAGTTTTAACGATGCACACAATTAACAGCAGCACCAGATTGATGACGTAAGGAATGGCAAAAACCAGAATACCGCTTACATACTGCACAAAGAACAAGGTTCTTCTGGTAACCGGAAGGCTGTGAAACAAATCCAGCTTTTTGGATGAATGCAGGTAAGAAAAACCGGTAAACGCCACCAGTACAGACCCGGCAACTACCATGAGAATCATTCCGTAATTCAAGGGACCGGCAAACTGTGCCAACTCCTCTATCATCCCTTCAAATGTTATGACCTGATTGGACAACTGACTTTGAAGGGAGTCCGCATACATCATACCGCTTATGGGAAGCGCGGCAAAGAAACCCAGAAACAAAAGAGCCGTCACCCAGATCCGCCGTTTCAGATCACTTTTTACCATACTAAAAAACGAGATGTTTGATGTCATAACCTGCTACCTCCGTTTCACTGATAAATATTTCTTCCAGCGTCAGCGGAAGAATCTCACAGAACAGCGGATTTTTCTGCTCTACCCGTTCCATAATCTCAATCTTAGTTCCTCTGGCTGTAATCGTCAGAAGGGAACCGCTGCGAATACACTGAAGCACTTCAAGCTCTTTCAGCAACTGCTCTTCCATGGCGGAATCCGAAATCACACACTGCACTTTCTGAATATTGTGTTTCATTTCCTCCAGATCTTTTGAGAACAGGATGCCTCCTTTGTGAAGCAGCCCCACATGATCACAGATATCTTCCAACTCTCTTAAATTATGGGATGCGATCACCGGAGTAAATTCTCTTCCCATGATCTCCGATACAAAAATACTTTTTACTGCCTGGCGCATTACCGGATCCAGACCGTCAAAGGTTTCATCACAGAGCAAATATTTGGTGTTGGCGCAGATACCCAGAAGCACCGACACCTGACGCTTCATTCCTTTGGAGAATGTACTGATTTTACGTCTTATATCCAGTCCAAACCGTTCCATATATTCCTGGAATTTTCTTTTTTCAAAATTAGGATAGATAATGCTGTAATATTCCATCATCTCCCAGGATGTACTGTTTGGAAAAAAATATTGGTCATCGGGAACGAAAAACAATTTTTCCTTTGCATCAATTCTCTCATAAACCGGAATTCCATCGATCAGTACTTCACCTTCATCCGGCCGGAGAATTCCACTCACAATCCGCAGAAAGGTGCTTTTTCCCGCTCCGTTGGATCCCACCAGCCCGAAAACTGCTCCTTCCCGTATCTCTGTAGTCATTCCATTTAACGCCTCAATATCTTCAAAACGTTTCCGGACATTTTTTATCTCTATCATCGGTTCCCCTCCTTGTAAACGCTGTCAACATGTTCCCGGACTTCCTGCCTGGAAACTCCCAGATCATGTCCCTGCGCCAGCAGTTCATCCAGCTCTTTGAAAAAACTTTCTTTTCGCTCCCCCATAAAATTTTCCGGAGGCGATACAAAATTGCCTCTTCCCTTCACCGGATAAATATATCCCTCCTGTTCCAGCAGACTGTAGGCCCGCTGAATAGTGTTAGGATTAATGGAAAGCTCCATTGCCAGGTTTCTGACCGACGGCAGCTGCTCATTTTGCGCAAGGATCCCCTTCACAATCATTTTCTGAAGCTTTTCCGCCACCTGCTCATACAGCGGCCGGCGATCCTGATAATCCAATACGATCATATCTGCCTCCTCTCCTCTCTGTTTCAAGTGTATTAATTATCTTAATACACTTAATATATTAATAAAGCCTCGACTTTATGTCAAGGCTTTTGAAATTATTTTAGATATTTTTTATGCATTCCGTCCGCAGCATTTTTTATACTTTTTTCCGCTTCCGCAGGGACATGGATCATTTCTGCCCACTTTAGGCCCCTTGACAATAGTGCCGGATTTTTTCTGTTCCAGGTAAAGGGCTTTTCTCTTTTCATCGGAAAAAATCTCTTTCCAGGCGGGCAGCTCATACAGCCAGTCGGCTTTGGCATCCACCATATTTTTATAGAGCAGTTCTTTATCAAAGCCCAGATTCACCGGAGTATCTTCTTCCATCTCCTCGATGGGATTCGCCTCTTTCA
Source organism: Ruminococcus sp. (assembly GCA_050944435.1). Lineage (GTDB taxonomy): Bacteria > Bacillota > Clostridia > Lachnospirales > Lachnospiraceae > Ruminococcus_G. The sequence goes on along the minus strand of JBMNRB010000013.1, from coordinate 19,645 downwards.
AACTGTCATTGATGCCATCCAAAAATCCGGTCATCGTCATCACGCTGACATTATACTTTTCCGCCAGTTCTTTGACCGTTCCCGTTACCACTTCATCGGGATTTTTCAAAAGTTCTTCATATATTCTCTTTTCAATCAGAAAATAATCCGCCCAAAACCTCTGGAGTTTTCCTTTATCGGCTTTCTGATCATACGCCATATCTCTCCACTGTTTTAATAAACTCATTGATGTACCTTCCTTCTTTTCAAACGTTCTTTCACCACTCCACTTGTGATGCCTGAATTATAGTATATCCGAATTACCGTTTTTTTTCAACCGCTTTGTCCCTTTCCGCCTGCAGATTTCCTACAAGCAGAACATATGATTGAGGGGCCCGCTGCCCTTTCCCAGATTCAGTCCTGCCCTCAGCGCTCCGGAAATGTAATCCTTCGCCTCTTTTACGCTGTCCTCCAAAGAAAGTCCCTTGGCCAGTCCGCAGGCGATGGCGGATGAAAGGGTACAGCCGGTGCCGTGGGTATTGGGATTGTCAATTCTTTCTCCCATAAACCACTTACACTCTCCATCGCGGCAGAGGACGTCATTGGCGTCGTTTTGCTCATGACCGCCCTTCATCAATACCGCCGTTCCCGTGCTTTCCGCAATTTTTTTCGCCGCCCGCTCCATATCTGCGGCGCTTTCTATGGAAAATTCTCCCAATACCTCCCCTTCCGGAATGTTAGGTGTGATCACTTCCGCCATCGGTATCAGCTTTCCAATCAGGGTATTGGCCGCATCGCCGGCCAGCAGACGGCTGCCGCTGGTGGATACCATCACCGGATCCACCACAATATGTTTGGCCTGGTAGGTTTTTAACTTTTCCACAATCACTTCAATCAGCGGTGCAGAAGAAACCATGCCGATTTTTACCGCATCCGGAAAAATATCCTGGAAAATGCAGTCCAATTGGCTGGCCAGAAATTCCGGCGAAGCTTCCATGATACCGTAAACCCCTGTGGTATTCTGCGCCGTCAATGCCGTAATCGCACTGGAAGCATACAGTTTATGGGCCGTTATGGTCTTGATATCCGCCTGAATTCCCGCTCCGCCGCTGGAATCGCTTCCCGCTATTGTCAGTACCGTTTTCATCCTCTTGCCTCCAACAGTTCTTTATAATCATAAATATAATAGTCCGCCAACCGGATCATCTCTTCCTTCTCATGTCCGGAATAGGAGTCATATACGCCCACAGTGAGGAATCCGCCGTCGCCGGCTCCCCGGATTCCCTCCGGAATATCCTCAAAGACCGCGCACCGGCAGGGATTCTCTCCCAGCCTTCCCGCAGCGTAGAGATAGATATCGGGAAATCCTTTTCCCCGGCTCACATCCCGTACCGTTACCACACTGGAAAAATATTCCCGGATTTTGTTATGTACCAGCGCAGGCTCAAAAAGCTGGGGATCCGATGATGTGGCCGCCGCCATTTTGACTCCATTTTCCTTCAGATACTCCAGATACTGGGCCGCATGGGGTTTCAGCCCCACCCGGTTTCTATAATATTCCTCTGCCATACCATACCATTCTTTTATCAGATCCTTCGGTTCTTCCAAAAGCCCAAAACGCTGAATGGTATAACGGGCCGCTGCCTCGAATCCCATGGGGGTGATCTTTTTCAAATAATCCTCCGGAAGCGCAATGCCACGTTTCTCCAGAAAATCAATATCTATCTGTTCCCACACCCACATGGAATCCAGCAGCGTTCCGTCCAAATCAAAAATCGCTCCCGTAAACTCCTGCATGGTTATTTCTCCCGAAATCTTCCGGCCATTTCGCCGGCCGCTTCTTTGATGTCATCTGCCGCAATGACGGCGGAAACTACTGCCAGTCCGTTGATGCCCATATGTTTAAAGTTATCCAGCGTATTTAAATTAATGCCTCCGATTACCACAATGGGAACTTCCACCGCCCGGCGAATTTCCCGCAGTTCCTCCATGGTCACCGGCCGGGCATCCGTCTTTGTACCCGTGGGATACATGGCCCCCACTCCCAGGTAGTCGGCGCCGTCTTCCACTGCTTTCACCGCCTCGTCAAGACGGGCGGCGGAAACACCCAGAATTTTATCCGGTCCCAGGATACGGCGCACTTCTTTCGCCGGCAGATCTTCCTGTCCCACATGAACCCCGTCAGCATCCACAGCCAGGGCGATATCCACCCGGTCGTTGATAATAAAGGGAACATTGTACTTCCTCGTAATGGCTCTCAAATTCATCGCCGTACGGTAGAATTCCATGGAAGAACAGTTCTTTTCCCTCAGCTGAATTACCGTACATCCGCCCTCAATGGCCTGGGTCACCGCCTCCTCCAGCGTATCCGTACTCATCAGTTCCCGGTCTGTACACAGATACAGAGTATAATCCACATCACATTTCTTCAACTTTCGCCATCTCCTCTATCTTTGCTTCATTCAGGCTGCTCAGCCCGTCAATAATACTGGTGCGGAAACTTCCGGTGCCCAGATGGCCGGCTCTTGCGTAAGCTATCTCGCCTGCCAGTCCCATGGACAGAATTCCTGCCGCGGCAGCCACCCACATATCCTCTTTCATTCCCGCGTACCCGGCGGTAATGGCCGAAGTCATGCAGCCTGTCCCTGTCACCTTGGACATCATGGGATGACCGTTTCGGATTTTTGCCACCCGCTTTCCGTCTGTTACGATATCTATCGCCCCGGTCACACCGACTACACAGGAAATTTTTTCCGCCGCCAGTCTGGCCGCCTCCACTGGATCATTCATCCTGTCTGCTTCCGATACGTCCACCCCTTTTGCAGCGGCCTCCAGTCCGGCGATAAAGGAAATCTCCGACAAATTTCCTCTCAAAATGGAAATCTTTACTTCCTCCAGAATCTGGCGGGCGGTCTCATTGCGAAATGCAGATGCTCCCGCTCCCACCGGATCAAAAACCACTGGAATATTCAGCTCATTTGCCGTCTTTCCGGAACGAATCATCGATTCCACCGTCCGCTGGTTTAAGGTTCCCATATTGATGACCAGGGCGGAGGAAATGGCTGTGATATCCGACGTCTCCCGGATATCGTCAGCCATAATGGGAGAAGCGCCGATGGCCAGCAGCGCATTGGCGCAGTCATTGACCGTAACGTAATTAGTAATATTATGTACCAGAGGCACTACTTCCCTCATCCTGGTATTTAAATTTGCTGCATCTTTTATCACACTCATCTGATATTCTCCTTCTGCACTCAATTGTTCTTCATTATATCAGTCTTTCGGCGCCCTTGCAACCATACTCTTTTTCCTTTCCCCACAGCAAAAAATGGCGTAAAACCTGCACTGAGGATAAAACCGCCATTTTGCCGAATGAATCGATATTTATTTTTTTAAGGGGAGGATAAGTATTAATTTTTATCATTCGTCATTTACCATTGGAGGGGGTCCAATGTGTTTCCCGGTGTGTCAGCAAAAAGCAACACGCTGTTGTGTCATCCCTCTGCTGACATTTATAGTATGACCTGACTTTTCGAAACTATACAATTATTTTAAAATTTTTTACCGGCAGCAACAGCAGCAGTTGCACAGCAGATTTACCAGCAGGCACTGCCAGCAGCAGTTCCCCATGCTTTCTCCCGGCCGTTCATAGCCGTATCCGCTGCCCATGGTCTGATACCACTGTCCGCCGGATTCCAGCTGACTGACCAGCATCTGATACTTCATGTTCTGTGGATCTCTGCGGAGGGCCTCCTGAGCGTCGGCAAGGGCGTTTACATTGCTGCCCAGCCCCGCGTTGGCCACCGCCCGCAGATAATACCACTCCGCATTCCTGGAAGTGATGCCGTTCAGTACATTCAGCGCCTCCCGGAAATGACGGCTGTTGATGTAGTTGGCCGCAGCCTGCATTTTTATGGCTTCCTCATCGCTGCCGTAGGAAGTCTGCCGCTGCCCCTGGCCGGAAAATCCGCCGTATCCGGTTTCTCCCCGCTCCCGCTGAGCAATAATCTGGTTATAGGCCTCCTGCACCTGCTTGAATTTTTCTTCCGCCTCTTTTTTATTTGGGTTATTAATATTGGCATCCGGATGATACTGCCGGCTCAATTTCCGGTATGCTTTTTTTATCTCATCCATGCTGGCATTTTCCGGCACTCCCAGCACCTGATATGGATTCAGCATCAATTATTCTCCCTGTATTTTCTTTTCACAATTTCATATTTTGTCCATATACCAGAATACAGCACATTGCGCAAAATGTCCACATCTTCCAGAATCGGAAGTTTTTCAAATTCCTTTGCGCACTCGCTCATCATCATGGTCAGGATCTGTTCGCTGATCTGCATAAAATCTTCTCTTTTTTTCAAGGTTCTCCAGGGATTATAATTCCCGCTTTTGGCGTCTTTTTCCATATCATCAAAGGCATCCATCAGATAAATAAATTTCCCCAGAAAAAATCCCAGCCGTCTTAAGATAGGCGCCCAGACGTCCTGCCTGCAGACGAAGATTTCTCCCATCAACTGGCCGGTAAGCCCGGCTCCTTTGTCAATATCACGGCTGTGTTCCCGCTCGCATCTGATCAGCCGGTTCATATACCGTCTGACCGCCCGATCCTGCCTGGGATATCGGGCGCAGACCTTTAAAAATTCCTTTCTCAGCAGCCGCGCCGCCGTAAAAGAGACAGCGCTTTTTTCATCATACCAATTATCCATGAGATTGTAATAGCTCAACAGCAGATTCATATCTGCCGCATAAGCGGTATATTCATTTTTGACAAAGGGATGTTTCTGAAAAGGATGGACGGCGCAGCGGCAGCTCCCTTCCTCTGTAGGGCTTTCATACAGCCCCGTCAGCAGAATAGCCAGAAAAGTCATATCGTATGTCAATGTGATCCGCGACACCGTTGTGTGCCGTTCTTTCAGTTCCTGACAGATGCCGCAGTAAAACGCCTGATACCGCTTCCAATCCTTTACCTTTAATTCTTCCCTGTTGACTGTAACGTATCCAAACATATTTTATCCTTCCGCTGTTATGTACGTTTGATAAACTCCGTCTTACATTTGGGACAGGAGATAGAAATCTTCCCCTTTCCTTTGGGTACTCTCACCGTCTGGTGACATGAAGGACATTTAAAGTAACAGTGTTCTTTATCCGCCCGATGTCTTTTGGCAGCCGAAAATTTTCCCGTCATCTTCATTTTCCAGGCCAGAAACTTCTGATTTTCCTCATACCGCTTGGAAATATTTTTTGAAAACATCCGTACATAGCAGATGACCAGCATCGCCACCGCCAGTACATACAAAATATTATACCGGAAAATCAGGGAAAGAATCAAAAGTCCCAGAGAAATATACAGGGTAACTCTTCCCAGATCATCCACGCCATAACGCCCCATCATAAACCGGCTTATTTTTTCACGCATATTGTTCCATCCAATCCCTTTCCTTTTATAAATTTATTTTGAATGGTTATACTTTATTCCTTTTTTCTGTAAATTGCAAGAAAACCACCCATAAAATTTCTATAAAATACTTTCCATTGACACCCGACCTGCTTTCCCTTATACTCGTTCCTATGAAAGGAGTATTGCCCATGAAACGTATTCTGGCCCTGGCAGGAGTGATCCTGCTATTGTTTATGTACGGAGCTACCATGTTTTTCGCCCTCTCCGGAAGTCCGTCCGCAGACGGGTGGTTTAAGGCCTCTATTTTCTGCACCATAGCTGTCCCCGTACTTTTATATGCCTTTATCCTGGTCTACCGGTATCTGAAAAACAGAAAAAAGTAAGAAATGTGCTGCGGTTTCCACCTCGCAGCACATTTCTTCTTTTTATGCACAATCCTTTTCTTAACGGTAAATAATATCGTCTCTTCCCGGCCCGTTGGAAACCATGGTGATGGGGAAACCGATCTTTTCTTCCACAAACTCCACGTATTTCCTGCAGTTTTCCGGAAGATCCTCATACTTTTTAATTCCCCGGATATCACATTTCCAGCCTGGGAGTTTCTCAATCACCGGTTTGGCCCTTTCCAGAAGAGTCGTTGTGGGGAACTCCGTTGTCACTTCTCCGTCGATTTCATATCCCACGCAAACCGGTATCTCATCCAGATATCCCAACACATCCAATACCGTAAAAGCCACATCCGTCGTTCCCTGAATCCGGCAGCCATATCGGGAAGCCACGCAGTCAAACCAGCCCATCCTTCTGGGACGTCCTGTGGTAGCGCCGTATTCACCGCCGTCGCCTCCTCTTCTTCTCAGCTCGTCAGCTTCTTCCCCAAAGATCTCGGATACAAAGGCCCCTGCTCCCACAGCGCTGGAGTAAGCCTTGCATACCGTAATAATCTTTTTGATTTCATAAGGCGGGATGCCAGCTCCAATGGCGCCGTAAGCCGCCAGTGTGGAAGAGGATGTTACCATGGGGTAAATTCCATGATCCGGATCTTTTAAAGAACCCAGCTGTCCTTCCAGCAGAATTTCTTTTCCCTCTTTGATGGCGTTCCACAAATACGCAGATACATCGCACACATAGGGGGTAATCATCTCTTTATAGTCTAAAAGCTCCTTAAAAATATCCTCCGGATTCAGCACCGGTTTGTGATACAGATGCTCCAGAAGCACGTTCTTTGTCCCGCAGATCCGCTCCACTTTTTCCCTCAAGGACGCTTCATCGAAAAGCTCGCTCACCTGGAAACCGATTTTCGCATATTTATCGGAATAGAAGGGTGCAATTCCCGATTTTGTAGAACCAAAGGACTTGCCAGCCAGACGTTCTTCCTCGTATTGATCAAACAGGATATGGTAGGACATAACCATTTGTGCCCGGTCGGACACTTTAATCTTTGGCTTTGGAACGCCCCGGTCAACCAGATCCTGAATTTCTTTTATTAAAGTTGGAACATGCAGAGCTACGCCGTTTCCGATTACACTGGTGGTGTGATCATAAAACACACCGGAGGGAAGGGTATGCAGCGCAAACTTTCCGTAATTATTTACGATTGTATGGCCTGCATTGGCTCCGCCCTGAAATCGTACGATGATATCGGCTTCTTTTCCCAGCATATCGGTAATCTTGCCTTTTCCCTCGTCACCCCAGTTTGCTCCAACGACAGCTTTTACCATTTTTGTTTCCTCCCAGATTTTTCTAAACTTTCCCGCCGCCAGCGCGGCATTGCTCGCTTATATACAAAAAGCCATTACGTAATTGAGTATACTACATTATTTTTCAGAAGTAAAACCCATAATTGATTTTTTTCTACCTTTTTCGGAAGAAAATAAAGAGCAGAGCGCTCACCGCCATCAAAACAGGATAATACATAAAGGGCAGAATATCAAAAGGAGTAAGACCTGTCAGACTGGCAGCCGACAGAAGCTGAGCTCCATAGGGGATTAATCCCTGCCCCACGGAAGCAAAGATATCCAAAAGCGACGCGCTGCGCTTGGGAGAAATCCCGTATTCATCGCTGATATCTTTGGCAATGGGACCTGTCATGACGATGGCCACCGTATTGTTGGCCGTACAGCAGTCTACAAGAAGAACCAGCAGCGCAATCCCCAGCTCGCCGCCCCGTCTTCCTTTTACCCGTTTCTTTATTTTTACCAGAATATACTGGATTCCTCCATGGGCCCGAACCAGCGACACGATAAACGCCACTACGATGGAAATCACTGTAATATCATACATGGAGGTAACGCCGTCTCCCACCACCTGAAAAATCTCCGCCGGTGCAATGGCTCCCGTAGCCGTTCCCACCACCAGGGACAACACAGTGCCGGTAATCAAAACCACAAAAACATTGATGCCGATCAGCGCGCCGATGAGCACCACCAGATAGGGCAGAATTTTCAGCACATTGTAATCCAGTCCTTCAAAGGCTACTTCCTGTCCCGTACCCGGCGCTACCAGAAAAAGAATCACAGTGATAATGGCCGCCGGCAGGACGATGAAAAAATTTTCTTTGAATTTGTCTTTCATTTCGCAGCCCTGGGTCCGTACTGCAGCTATAGTTGTGTCGGAAATCATGGACAGGTTATCGCCGAACATCGCCCCGCACATCACAGCTCCCGCACAAAGGGCCAGCCCGATTTGGGCTTTGTCGCTGATGCCCGCCGCAATGGGCGCCATGGCCGCGATGGTTCCCATGGATGTTCCCATGGAAACGGAGATAAAGCAGCTGATCACAAACAGCCCCGCTACCGCCACATTAGCCGGCATAATGGAAAGGCCCAGATTGACCGTGCTCTCCACGCCTCCCGCCATGTCCACAGCCTTGGAAAATCCTCCCGCCACCAGGAAAATCAGGCACATGGTGACAATATTTTCATCCGCCACCCCTTCGGTAATCAGCTTTATTTTCTCCTGAAAACTCACTTTCCGGTTCTGCAGAAATCCAACCAGCAAAGCAATCAGAAAACCGACAATGGCCGGCACACTGTAAAAGTCGCCGGTCACACAGCCGGCTCCCAGAAAAATAACCAGAAATACGATAATCGGCAAAAGCGCCAGAATATTCCCCTGGTCTTTTTGATCATTCATTTTATCGATTCCCCTTCCCTCACCGTTTAAAAAAGACGCTGCAAATCTTCCTTTTTGCAGCGTCTCCGTCGCCATTTTTATTTATACATTTATTTCTGCCGTCACACCCAAAAGATCTTTGTTTGCCTCCAGAACCGGATTGACGCAGCTTTCCAGAAAAGCTTCCACCTGCACAGCGGCCCTTCCCGTATACTTGGAAGGATCCATAGTTTTCTTCAGCTCTTCCAGCGTAAGATTAAAGGATTCATCCGCTGCAATCAATTCAAGCAAATCATTGTCCATGCCCTCAGCCTTCACATGACGGCCGGCCACCATGGACAACTCGCGGATTCTCTCGTGAAGTTCCTGACGGTCGCCTCCTGCTTTCACCGCATCCATCATGATATTCTCCGTAGCCATGAAGGGCAGTTCTGACATCAGACGTTTTTCAATTACCTTGGGATATACCACCAGACCGTCCACCACGTTGAGGCAAAGATCCAAAATACCGTCTACCGCCAGAAACGCTTCCGGAATGCTCAGCCGTTTGTTGGCAGAATCATCCAACGTCCGCTCAAACCACTGGGTAGCCGATGTGATGGCGGGATTCAGCGCGTCGATCATTACGTAACGGGCCAGGGAAGCAATTCTCTCACTGCGCATGGGATTTCTCTTATAGGCCATGGCAGATGAACCGATCTGATTTTTTTCAAAGGGCTCTTCTACTTCTTTCAGATGCTGCAGCAGCCGGATATCGTTGGAGAATTTATGGGCGCTGGCCGCAATGCCCGCCAGTACGTTCAGCACACGGGTGTCCACTTTTCGCGAATAGGTCTGACCGGAAACCGGCACACACTCTTTAAATCCCATCTTCTGGGCAATCATGGGATCAATCTGATCAATTTTTTCCTGATCCCCGTCGAAAAGTTCCAGGAAACTGGCCTGGGTTCCTGTGGTTCCCTTGGAGCCCAGCAGCTTCATGCCTCCCAGCACATAATCCAGATCCTCCAGATCCATTAAAAATTCATTCATCCAAAGCGTAGCCCGTTTTCCCACCGTGGTGGGCTGAGCCGGCTGGAAATGGGTAAACGCCAGCGTAGGCTGGGCTTTATACGTGTCTGCAAAATCTTTCAGCTCCGCAAGCACATTCACCAGCTTCTTCTTGATCAGCTTCAGTCCTTCCGTCATCACAATGATGTCCGTATTGTCTCCCACGTAGCAGGAAGTGGCTCCCAGATGAATGATCCCCTTCGCTTTGGGGCACTGTACGCCGTAAGCGTATACATGGGACATAACGTCGTGGCGCACCTGTTTTTCTCTTTCTTTCGCCACCTCATAGTTAATATCCTCTGCATGGGCCTTCAGTTCATCAATTTGTTCCTGGGTGATGTTTAATCCCAGTTCCTTTTCTGTCTCGGCCAGCGCAATCCACAATTTTCTCCAGGTCCGGAATTTCATATCCGGTGAAAAAATATACTGCATCTTTCTGCTGGCATACCGTTCTGACAAAGGACTTACGTATCTGTCTGTACTCATACCTGCGTTCTCTCTCCTCTTCCGGCGTCCGAGACGCCTCGTTTCTTTTCCTTATGTTTGCAGCCTTCTGCAACATTCCTTATACCGTCACGTAGATTATAGCCTACCTTTTTTTTAAAAGCAATACCGCATTTTCATCTTCTATCGCTGATTGAATTTTCCCAGAAACTCCTTCATTCTTCCGTGGCTGGAAGTAAAGACTTCTTCCGGCGTTCCTTCCAGCGCTACCACTCCCTTGTCCATAAAAATCACGCGGTCGGAAATCTCTCTGGCGAAGGCCATCTCATGGGTGACGATCACCATGGTGATATCCAGATCAGCCAAAGACCGGATTACCTTCAGCACCTCCCCCGTTAACTCAGGATCCAAAGCAGAAGTAGGTTCGTCAAAGAAGAGAATTTTGGGATTCAGCGCCAGGGCTCTGGCGATGGCCACACGCTGACACTGGCCGCCGGAAAGCTGACAGGGATAGGCGTCCTCCTTATCTGCCAGTCCCATTTTCCCCAGCAGTTCCCGGGCTTCCCGGTATACTTCTTCCTTGTTCCGTTTTTGAATATTGATGGGGGCGTCGGTAAGATTCTTCATCACGCTGTAATGGGGAAACAGGTTAAAGCTCTGGAAAACCAGGCCGAAATATTCCTGTATCTTTTTCATCGCTTCCTTGCCGGGATGACAGGCTTTTTTCCCCTCCATCCAGGCTGCCCGTTCTCCCATATAGAAGATCTCCCCGCCGTCGATGTCTTCCAGCATGGTGGCGCACCGAAGCAGTGTGGATTTCCCGGAACCCGAAGGACCGATGATAGAAAGAATTTCTCCTTCCTTCACCGAAAGGGAAATATCTTTGATCACTTCCAGATCATCAAATTTTTTGTTGATATGTTTCATTTCCAACAGACTCATGGGATTTCCTCCTAATGATAGTAATTCAGCTTTTTCTCAATTCCTTCCATCACCACAGCAACCAGCAGATTGAACACATAATAGAATATGCCGGCTACGATAAAGGGAACAAAAGTGGTATTAGCCGCTGCAATCTGTTTCGCAATGGTGAACATCTCCATATAGGCCAGGGCAAATGCCAGAGAAGTATCTTTTACCAGAGTAATCACCTCGTTGGTCACTGATGGCAGGATTCTTTTGATCACCTGAGGAAGGATAATCTTGACGAAGGTCTGTCTTCCGTTATATCCCAGAACTTTGGCAGCTTCATACTGTCCCCGGGGCATAGACTCAATGCCGGACCGGTAAATTTCCGCAAAATAAGCGGCGTAATTCAAAGAAAATCCCAGAATGATTGCAACAAACCGGTACATTCCTCCGATGTTGGCTCCAAACAGATAGAAGGGACCGTAGAAAACCACCAGAAGCTGCAGCATAAGAGGCGTTCCTCTCATGATGGAAATATAAATTCTGAAAATGGTACTGACAATTTTATTTTTGGACATCCGTCCAAAGGACACCAAAAGCCCCAGGGGCAGAGAAAAAATCAAGGTCAGGGCAAAAATGCAGATGGACTGCACCATTCCCTCCGCCAGTTGTCCCAGCATAACTGAAAATTCCATATCCTTTGTATTCCTCCCGATTTCTCAAACAGCGTCAATACCCCCCGCAACCTGCCGCAGCCGCAGCAAATCCGGGGGGTTATGAGGCCGCCTTTTATTTTGCTTCCAGGCAAACCATATCTGTCAATTCATACTTTTCCGCCAGCTCATCAAAGGTTCCATCCTCCAGAAGCTTCTGCAGATCCGCATTCACTGTATCACGCAGTTCCTCATTGCCCAGCTTGAATCCGATTGCATATTTTTCAGAATTCAGCTTTTCATCCATAATCTTGAAGCCTTCGCCTCTGGTTTTGATCTGATACTGGGCAACTCCGATGTCCATGGCTACCGCCTGCACGGAACCTGCCTGCAGTTCCACAAAAGCGCTGTTGTAATCAGCAAACTCCTGCAGACTTCCAAAGGTATCCGCCAGCTCTTTCTGGCCTTCTTCATCCTGAAGAAGCTGCAGCGCGGCGGATGCCGCCTGTACGCCCACTACCTTTCCGGCCAGATCATCAAAGGTTTCAATGCCGGAATTTTCCGCAACCACCATTACCTGACTGTTGTCCACATAGGGATCGGACCAGGTATAATCATCCTCCCGGCCGTCCATGGTAAATCCATTCCAGATACAGTCGATGGTGCCTGACTCCAGCTCCATATCTTTGGAATCCCAGGAAATCGGGGTTTTCACCAGTTCCCAGCCCTCCAGGTCACATACCGCCTGGGCCAGCTCCAGGTCGAAGCCTGTATATTCTCCGTTCTCATCCATATATCCATAGGGCGGATATTCCGCGTCAAATCCTACCGTAAAAGTGGTCCGTTCTCCGGAAGATGCTTCCGTCTCCTCCTGGGCGCTTTCCTCCGTCTCACCGGCAGAATCCTGCGCGCTGTTCTCTTCCGTTTCCGGCGCCGCTTCCTCGTTTCCGCCGCCGCAGCCGGCCAGCAAAGATACCGCCATCACAGCAGTCATCATCGTACATAATATTTTCTTTTTCACCTGACAGTCCTCCTGATATATTTTCCTTTGGTAGCACTCTACTTTGCTAAACCATGAATTTTATATTATCATATCAGACTTTTCCTGTCAACCAGATCACCAGCCTGTGTTTTTATGATATTCCGCCGTCATGGCGGCCAGCATTTCCTCTGTCACCGTTTCCTCTTTCTCATCTTTTAAGGCTTCGGCAATTTCTTCTTCCAGTCCCTGGATCACAGCCGCGTCGGCCTTCAGCTCTTGTGCCTTTCTCTGGAACTCCTCCTTTGAACCCAGCAGATAAACGGCCGTGAGATAACTTTTCAGCGACAGATGGCTGTGCAGCAGCTCATAGGCTTTTTCAAAGCAGGCCGCAGCCTCCTCCATCTGAAACAGACGGGCATAGGCGCATCCCATATTATGGAGGACATTTCCCTTGAACTGGCTGCCCATGGCGCTTTCATCCGTCTCTTTAAGCACCTCGCCGTACACCTTCAGTGCATTGCCGTACTTATGGTATCCCACCAGGTAATCGCCTTTTAATTTTCCGCGCACCAGGGGCGGCTGCTCTTCCATTTGCTTTAATTTCTGCTGCAGTTCCTTTTGTTCCCCCTGATTCAGATACTGAATTTCCTTCAGTACAGGCAGAATCAATTCCGCCATGGACGCCTTTTCCTCCAGAAGTTTCATCAGTTTTCTGGACAGCACAGTCAGGCCCAGCTCTTCTTTCAGCCAGCAGGCCAGTCCTTCATTCAAAATGGTTTCGTCCAGCAGATAAAGATTCCGGCTCATGTAAAAGCAAAGTTCCTCCATGGTGAATATGTTGGTGCTGATGTTCTCAATAAAATAGGGATTTTCCGCCTTTTTCGTCTGACATAACCGATAACCGATCATCCTGTGCCTCCTTTACTGTACCAGTGTCTCTTTCCATACAAGGCCGCTTGACGGAAACAACTCTCCCAGCCCCAAATCCGTCACCTGGATCTGAATACGATTCAGGGATTCAAATTCCAGTTTAATCCCAAGGCGGGTGGCCTTGGCCGGCCTTTCCGGCAGCCCTGGAAGCGCCATACTGTACCGCTGCAGCTTGGGAGATCTGGGCTCGCCGGCCAGAAAAACCAGCTCCCTGGTATCTTCCAAAAGAATTTCAAACTCCTTTTTCGTCTCATACCAGTGAACTCCCGGCTCCACCAGGGGATAATAAGAATGCACTCCGGAAATCAGCATCTCCATCCCCAGCATGGCCGTCACAATATCCTCTCCCTGATAGACAAGGTCTTTTACCAAACGGCCTTCCACCTTCTCTTTCGCTCCGTAGCAGGCTCCCTTGCAGTAGAGATTGTTTCCATAAAATACGTGACGCTGATTTTTACACAGCAGCGGAATGGAGCGGACCGCCCACTCTTTGTCAAACCCGTTTCCCACAAGGAAGACGCCGGAATAAATATCATTTCCAAAGGATTCCTGAATCAGCCTGCAAAAATCCACATCCCGGTTTTCCCAGGCTGAATCCAGCGCCGCCCGTTTTCCGGCTTTCACTGAAGCCACTGCCGGTTTGGACTGATGATCAATCTGCAGATGGCGGAACGCCGCCTCGTCCCCTTCAAAGGTAAAGAGTCCTACTCTGCGGCTCCAGAATTCCGGTTTTTGGGAAATGGTATAGTAATAAAAACTTTCGTCATAGTTTTGCAGAAAACATCTTCCCGCTGGAAATTTCAGAATCCGAAAGGCCTCTTTCAGATTATCCACCAGCGCTTTATTCAGCCGGGGAACCGTCACCATAATGCCGGAGATATTTTTCAGAAGATTATTGGCTCCCAGCATCCCCAGCGCCTGACCCAGAAAAACTGCCGCCAGCCCGGCCGGCTCCACCAGACGGTCTTCCACCTGAACCTTTTCCCTGGAAAGGCAGAGCTCAAAGAGACGGTCCACCAGGATTTCATTCTGCTGGGCGGCAAAGTATTCCGCCTCCACCCCGTAATGATAGATCTCCTCTCCCGGCTTTTTACTGATGCAGGTGGGAAAGGCATACTGGCTCTGTCCCGCCCGGACAGACAGGGAAACCGGTTCTTCCTCCGTCCTGTCATAATAACAGATCTGTGAATACCGTTCTCCCATCTCAAAACCTACAATTATATTTCTGACTTCGTTCATTCGTTAGCCTCCAATTGATCCCGGAATTACTCAGCCATTTCAAAAAGCTGTTCCGTCAATCGCTCCATCTGGCGGTATTTTTTCATGATTTTCCGGCATTCCTGATCATTTCCCATTTTCCGGTACGCCAGCATCTGATTGAGCATATCGTACCGGCTGGTGCCGCCGGCGGATACCGTCTCCAGCATCACTTCCTCTTCTTCCGTACGGAAACTTTCTTTCCCCCGGGTTACGGTCAGATAGAACTTAAGCCTTTCTCCGTAAAACAGCAGAAATTCTCTCACGAAAACGCCGTGAAAATCATTTTTCAGCGGTTCACTTTGATAGTTCGGCTCTTCCTTCTCCCGCAAAATCGCGTAATGAAGGGTAACCTGGTCTCCCGGCGCAAATCTTTTTTCCACAAACACCTTGTCTTCCAGCTGAAATCCCCGAATCAGCTCTGCCGGAAATTCCTTGAAGAAAGAAAACCTGAGATTTCTTTCTCTGCACCGGTTTAAGATGCCTTTCACATTTTCTTTCTGATAGACATTCAGTTTTTTGCTGAACCGATACCGTTTCAGCAGCGCCAGCCAGCACATCAAATCCATATCCTGCCCGTCTTCATACAGACTTTCCAGACTTTTGAACACAAACATATCGATCCGAATATCTTCCAGAAAATATCCGTAGGCCAGGAAAGTCAAAGCCGCGGCGATGACCACTTCTTTTCCCCTGTTTTTCACATAACTTTCCAGTACCTTTGAAAGTTTCGGAACATTCACCCGGGAATACATGGCAAGCAGCAGGATCTCTTCCTCCAGCGTATAGCCGTCCATCTGAAATCCCTTCAGCCGTTCCCAGATATAGATCATATGATCCACATCTCCCATGTAATTGTCCCTTAAATATCCCAACAGCACTTCATCGTATTTTCCCTGCTCCATTACGTAATAGGACAGGTACAGAAGCTCTTCGTTTTCCGTAAATTCCGTATCCAGGATCAGTCTCCGGCACAGCTTAAACAGCGCCGCAATGCCAATTCCTTCATAACCGTATTTCTGTATCAGTTCGAAGGCCTCCCGGCAGAAGCCGTGACGGATCAGAATGTCCTGCAGAAGCAGGTAGTCCACCTTGTAAAATTCTTCATAATCCAGCCGGCCCAGATATTCATTAAGGGTATCGTCCCCTGCATTTTTATCGTAATAATCCAGAAGCTTCCGCCGCACTTTGCACCGGTATTCCTCCTCGAAAGCCTCAGAATCCGCCACCAGCTGGAAACATCCCATATTCCGCACCGTCACCCTGGTTTCCATGGGATCGCTTTTGCAGATATAAAGAAGCAGCCCCGGATCGGGAATATTAAAGGCCATACACTGGCGGGCCGGCTCTTTTTCCTCCGTCAGTTTCTGAAGGTTGTAATCCACCGTAGCCACGTACCTGCGGTGTTTGGCGTCTTCAAAAAGGATCTGGGCGTCCGGGCCGTACAGGTCGATATAGGCCACACCCTCCCGGCAGGGATAACTTTTCTCCTCCTTCAGCGCGCCGTGGCATACGATGACGCTGCGGACTTTGGGATCATCGCTGTACAGCCGGTGGGTAAACATCACGCCGGCATAGGCCTTTGCCTGAGCGCTGTCCCTGATCTCCGTGATAAATTCCTGATACAGCACGGCATAGTCTTCATTAATCCGCCCCTCCATCAGGCTTTGCCCGGCAAAGGTTTCCATTGCCTCCCGGTACGTCCGATAAGTTTCCATATCCTGATCTTTATTTCGGATTACTTTAGCGTAAATGAAAGCTTTTCTTTCACTGCTCAATGTATTTTGATAAGAAAAATACAGCCGTACTGCCTTTGACAGCGGTTCCTGGTAATGGCGGCTCATGGTTTCTATGTAAAATTCATACAGCCGCGTAATCCGGATATCCATCTCCACGGCCAGAGCATACCATTTAAAATACTCTTTTCTGCCCGGCTGCCCCATCATCACCAGACGGCAGATGGCCTCCACCGTATCTTTCTGGGGACATACCTGATACGCGTCACAGAGTATGCGGTATACACTGGGCTTAAAGGTCTTTTCATGGGACGCAAGATGTGCGATCCGCATCCCCAGTTCCTTGGTCAGAAGCTGATGGCGGCCGGCAAAGGCCAGCACCTGAATCATAAAAGGCGAAAGCTTCCGGAACTGATTTTCATCCTCTTTGATCACCCGGCAGGCCTCCACATACAAAAGAGGACTGGTAACGCCAAGTTCAAACTGCTGTTCCATCAGATCCAGCTGTTTCACCGGTGAATGCCGGATTTCTTCATCCTGGAGCAGGATATAAAGCAGCACAAGACTTTTGGGATTTCGCCGGTACAAAGAACGGATTCTCTCCCTGTACTCCATATTATCCTGCTGTCTTAACCCCGTTCTTCTGGCAAGATAAAGATAAGCCGCTTCCTCCTGGCTTTCTTCCGGTGAGAATGTCCGCTCCGCCAACTGGGCGATCAGCTTCTCCCCCTGCGCTTCTTCGTGACTTTCCAGACATACCCAGGCTTCGTACAGCTGCATCATCGCATTGTAATTTCCTGAATTTTTCAGTTCTTTCAAAATTGAATCCGTCTGTTCCTTGAACTGTCGGCCGTCAATCATCTGCAGACGGCGGTCCAGATAACTTCTGGTCAGCTCCCGCCGGACTCTGCTCTCAAAACCGTGCATGCTGATCTCATATTCTCCCGCAGCCGAAGCCACAATTTCAAACTGCAGCTGACCGTACACCGTACGGATTTTTATTTTTCCAAACCGTCTGCCCTTTCCCAGACGGTCCCGCAGAATAATATATTCCAGTCCAAATACGCTTCCGATAAAATCCTCCGAGGTGATAATCTTTTTATCCACCTCCAGAAAGTCTCCTTCTGTTTCCACTTCCGCTCTGAGATATCCCCAGGTGCTCCGGTAAATATACAGAGTGTCTTTCATGGATCCTTCCAACTTAAGAGTCTCTTTCCTGTCTTTGTCCAGGGAAAGGCGCACAGGATCTTTTTTCCCCGCACCGATCAAAAATTCTTCCATATGCTGATAGGTCACAGGATTATGCGACATACCTTTATATAATCCCAGATAAGTTTTCCTCTCTTCCTCAGAAAAAGTAAGGAAATCCTTTCCGGTAAAAATACGGAAAGCTTCCCGGTAATCCTCTCTGGCAAGATCTGCAAAATCATCCAGATTTTTGAGGGTTCCTTTGGATGAATTCACCTGGCCCTTTCGGATGGAAAAGTGAACCGGTATTACTTTCTCTCCCACATCGCTCATGATGACAATATTGCCCCCGCAGGCGCTTCCCGGTTTTAGTCCGGCGGTGTCGATACCGTAAGTCACCCGGATAATCTTCCCCTGAAACCGATCCTCCGACAGCAAAATCCTGCGGCTGTCAGAAATTATCATCCCTTTAACGGCGCTGCCGTCCTCCGCCCCAAAGCATAATTCTCCCCTGTGGGATTCTCCCTCGGAAAGAAGAAGATTGATGGCGCTTTCCGACACATCAAGATCGGGATGGGCATATTCAAACTTTCCGTTCATCAGTTGTTCTACTCTTTTTTTCATTCGTTTCTACCTGTGCTTCTACTATTGACTATTCTTTTTCAAACGTTATAATGAATTATACACTACAAAAACTTTGGATGCAACCGGGGCCAAAACAATAAAAACCGGCTCCAGCGCGGAAAGGACAGACATGTTACAGCATAAAGATCATTTCCATGGCAGCGACATGGAAAAAATAGAAGCAATGTACCATATAAAAAAGGAAGATATCATAAGTTTCAGCGCCAATGTGAATCCCCTTGGGATCTCTTTTTCTTTAAAAAATACCCTGGCGGAAAATCTGGACGCCATCACCAGCTATCCGGACCGGGAATATAAAGCGCTTCGGGCCTGCATTGCCAGATACACCGACAGCCAGATGGAAAACGTCATTGTGGGAAACGGTTCCACTGAACTGATCTCTTTGTTCATTCAGACCCAGCACCCCAAAAAAGCCATGATTCTGGGTCCTACTTATTCGGAATACGAACGGGAGGTTTCCCTGGAAGGGGGAACGGTCAATTACTATCCCCTCAAAGAAAAAGAGGGCTTTACCCTGAATACGGCGGATTTCTGCAGCCATCTCAACGATTCTCTGGATCTTCTGATTCTCTGCAATCCCAACAATCCCACCTCCACCGCCATCAACCGCACACAGATGCGGCAGATACTGGACACCTGCCTTCAATATGGCATTTTCGTTATGGTGGATGAAACTTATGCGGAATTTACGCCAAAAGAAGAACGGGTAACCTCCATCCCCCTGACCAATAATTACAACAACCTGATTATCTTAAGGGGGACTTCCAAATTTTTCGCCGCGCCGGGACTCCGGCTGGGATATGCCATCACCGGAAACCAGGATGTGTGCAAAGCCATCAATACCAGAAAAAATCCATGGACAATCAATTCTCTGGCGGAAATTGCCGGCCGGCTGATGTTCCAGGATCAGGAATATATTGCCCAGACCTCCCAATTGATCACAAAGGAGAGAGAACGTCTTTTCCTGGAGCTCTCATCCTGGGATACGGTGAAGGTCTACCGGCCTTCGGCCAATTTCATTCTAATGCAGATATTAAAGGATGACGTTACTTCCGGACAGCTTTTTGATCATTGCATTCGGAAAGGCCTGATGATCCGCGACTGTTCCACCTTTCCCTTCCTCAGTGATAAATTCGTCCGTTTCTGCATGATGAAGCCGGAGCAGAACGACATGCTGATGGAAGCTTTCCGCCAGCTTCTGGAATAAATTTAAGAAATAACTATACATCTGCAAACAATCGAGTAGGAGGCGGTGATTAGCCGCCGTCCTCTCACAGCACCGTACGTACGGTTCTCGTATACGGCGCTTTCAATAGTTGATGTGCAGTGACTGATAGGCTGTGGACAGGTCATAAAAGCC